>JAFASY010000203.1 GCA_019244235.1 Chroococcidiopsidaceae cyanobacterium CP_BM_ER_R8_30 | reverse complement strand
TTATGCAGAAATCAGGTTAAGTAATATTACTTAACCTTAGAATGAGTTTAAATGCTGGTATCTAAATAGAGACGTTAATGATAGTGTGTAAATATCTTAAGACAAGCTGTTACTGAGGCTACATTTTTCATCAGACCAATCAGAATTTACACAATTCCTGCAGCAAAATTCCCCAAATTCTTTTGTCGCCACTTAGTATCTGCTTTGCGATCACATTGTAACTCTAACATCCGAATTCCTTGAGTTGGCAGTGGGTTTAATCGTTGCTGCATCTGTTCCCATGAATGTATGAGTTCATGCTCGATCTCGTAAGTAGCACACAGTCGAGCAAAATTAATATTCTGAGGCATAGCAAAAAACTCTTCAAACGGCGGGTCAAACTTGGCAATAGGCAAAGATTCAAAAATTCCACCACCATTGTTATTAAGCAAAACAATAGTCAAATGACCAACAAACTTGTTTCGCAATAAGAAGCCATTTGTATCGTGTAATAGAGCTAAATCGCCAGTCAGCATCACACTACTCTGTTGGCGATGAGCTACCCCTAGAGCAGTAGATAAAGTGCCATCAATGCCATTAGCTCCTCGATTGAAGAACGGTCGCACACCTGAGTTACTAGGTGCCCAAAAAGACTCTACATCTCGTATAGGGGTACTGTTGGCAATAAATAGCGGGGTGGCTGGTGGTAAGATTTGCGAGAGTAACCAAGCAACCTTGCCCTCAAACATCTGGTGCATTTGTGCCATCATTTGGTCAACCCTTGCTCTCACATAAGCTTCAGCATTACACCATAGGCAGAAATATGCAGTTTGTGGTTTGGGTTCACCCAGGTATGGCTGTGTCAGATATTCTACAGATGTTCGCAAGTGGGTTGTTTTGCCATGCAGCGGGTCAAGGTTTTGGTCACTAGGGTCAATCACCCATCGCCTTGGTTGGGCAGCAGTGAGCCAGGTCCGCAATTCTTTACTAGTGGGCAGTTCGCCCAGTTGAATGACCATTTTGGGCACTAACTGTTGTGCGAGTTGCTGATTCCGCAAAATCAGGTCATAGGTAGAAATTAAACCGGGGTTTAGCTGGGCATAGTTTCTCAATGGGGAGAGCCCCTCAGCTAGCACAGGCCACCCCAAAGCTCTGGCAAGTTGTCCAACCGCATCACAATACTTTTGTGACAACTGGGGTTGGGCAGGACCTGCAATAATCACTCCTTGGTCGCATTGCCACCATTCTTGTCGCCAGTATGGGTTCGCGGTGGGTCCTTGAAAATTGACGAGCGGCTCAACGCCAGCAAAAAACTCTTCTGGCTGCAAATGCTCCTTTGCCAAATCCAAGGTGGTTACATCTGGCAGCGGGGCAAGGGGATCGCGGAAGGGGATGTTGAGATGAACTGGACCAGGAACAGGATAGAGCGATCGCTCCCACGCCTGAATCACTGTCTGGCGCAAATATGCAAGTTTCTCGATTTCTACAGCAGGCAGCGCTAACTCAGCCTGCCAATTCGGGTACGTGCCAAATAATTTTAGTTGGTCAATTGTCTGTCCTGAATGACAATCTCGCAGCTCTAAAGGACGATCGGCTGTTAACACCAAAAGTGGTACTCGACTTTCCCTTGCCTCAATCACGGCTGGATAGAAATTTGCACTGGCTGTACCAGAGGTGCAAACTACTGCTGCGGGGCGGCAGGATTGGCGGGCAATTCCCAAAGCAAAAAAGGAGGCAGAACGCTCGTCCAGCACAGGAATCGCTTCCACTCCGTCAGCTTGCGCCAAAGCAACAGCTAAAGGCGTAGAGCGCGAACCAGGACAGACAACTGCTGTAGTTAATCCCAGCCGCTTTAGCGTCTGTACCAAAATCGAAGCCCAGACGGAATTGGTGTTCCTAAAATCAATCGACATTAATCAATCTAATCATTTCTGCATTTGTTTAGCAAAGCAATATTTTATAGGCGTAATATTAATGGTAACTTTTTTGCAAGCTAGACTGCTGGGTCCAAAGCAGACCCTTAAGTACCCAACACATATATTCATGATTTCCTAATTCAGCACCTCATGGAGCAATTGTATCTGCTACGGATAGCCTATCTCAGCCGAGAGATGCTGATTTTAGTGTGACGCTGCTTCAACTTTTTGACTGATAGAGTTTTAACTGTGCCCGCAGTTGGGCGATTTCCTGAGCCATTTCTAACACCATTGCTGCTCCCACCAGATTCAGTCCTAAGTCCTGGCGCAATCTCTGAATTTGAGTGATACGAGCAATATCTTGGGAACGCAACATTGCTCTTGTTGGTTCAATCAGGCCCAAAGCGACAATACTTTCCACGACCGCAACGGATGTTTGACTTAGGTGAGCTGCATACTCAAAGGAACATAAGCTTTCTCCTTCCTCGGAAACGACTATCTGCGCTGAAAAATTGACCTGACTCATAATCTCACCTCACTTAAATTAGCGCGTGGATCAAAACTGCTATTGGCGTGAATCTTCTCATAACACTCGCGCTCGATTGGGCTGAGTTCTTTAGGAGATACAATCTGTAGCTTGACGATCTGGTCGCTTCTTCCTCCTCCAGACTGTGGCCATCCTTTACCTCGTAGCCGTAAAGATTGACCAGAAGGGACTCCGGCCGGAACTGTAACAGTGACACTACTATCAGGTGTTGGCACTGCGATTTGGGCCCCTAACACCGCTTCATCTGGTCTTATGGGAACTTCACAGGTAATATTATCGCCATCGAACTTGAAGAAGGGATGAGGTAGGATACTAACTTCTAAGTATAAATCTCCCCTTTGTTGTGAGAAAGGACTTACGCGACCTTTCCCCTTAATGCGAAGTCGGCTTCCAGGTTTAGCTCCTGGTGGAATTCGGACATTAACTGTCTCATTATCTATCTGGAATCGCTTCTGCACTCCATGAAAGGCTTCCGACCAAGTTAGCGTGATCGCCGCTTCCGTATCAGGAGCAGGAGCATTACTATATACGTTGCCAAATCCACTCGGTTCGCCTGTAGAGGTTCTGTATGTATAAGTACGCGACCGTCCAGTACGACCTTCACTACCAAAGCGACCAAGCAACTCGTTAATAAAATCATCGAAGCTGCCGTACTGCTCGAAATTAAACCCATCTACATCAAATCCTGCACTTGCAGATGATGGTCTACCACCTTCACTTGCCTGTTTCCAATACTGACCGAACTGATCGTATTTTTGACGTTTCTCTGGATCTGAAAGAACCTCGTTAGCCTCATTTATTTCTTTAAATCGTGTCTCTGCTTCTTTGTCTCCAGGATTAAGATCTGGGTGATATTTGCGTGCCAGTTTACGGTAAGCCTTTTTGATGTCATCCTGACTTGCTGTCTTGCTTACCCCTAGTATCTCGTAGTAGTCTTTAAAATCAGTTGTAGATGGCATGACCCTCCTACCTCCAAAAGCATCTCAGTTTACTTCCAATATTGAAGTGAAAAATCTGTCCTGAGTAAGGCTTTACTGTTTTTTCAGAATCTATTGTTAATAGCTAATGATCAAAGTCATATGTCTGCTATGACTCATCTTCAATAGGTAGTAGTTAGGAATACATTCCGACAAATCACAATCCCCTTCCTTAGTTAGAAGATATGGGGAGTTGCAGTCGTTAAGTTGTTGATCAGATGGAGCGAAGCCTTTGGAAAATTAAATAGTTTTCTGGGTGTTCCCAAAGTCAAAAAGGTGATGGACTTATCCTCACGTCTTTAGTGTTCAATTCCGGTTGGGCAGAGATACAGTTTGCTTATTTGTTAAAGGATTGTCATGTTTTACCACCAAAAACAGCTACAGTACTTCACGCCACCAGAGCGACCCGATCCAATTTATGCCAAGAAGCTACAGGAACTCCTAGGCGGTAGCTTAGGGGAAATGACAGTAATGATGCAGTACCTATTCCAGGGCTGGAACTGTCGGGGACCGGCTAAGTATAAAGATATGCTATTGGACATTGGTACTGAGGAGATTGGTCATGTGGAGATCCTAGCCACTATGATTGCCTATCTACTGGATAAAGCACCGCTCAAAATGCAAGAAGAGGGTGTAAAAGATCCCGTAGTGGGTGCAGTTATGGGAGGTACCAACCCAAGGGATGTGATTACGGCAGCTATGAACCCTCAGCACGCAACTGTTTCAGGCGGAGGTGCGCTACCAGCAGATAGTACAGGCTTCCCTTGGAATGGTCGTTTCATTGTTGCTAGCGGCAATATGTTGGCAGATTTCCGTTCGAATCTCCACGCTGAATCTCAGGGTCTCTTACAGGCTGTTCGGTTGTATGAGATGACGGACGACCGAGGAGTGAGAGATCAACTCAGTTTTAACATTGCCCGTGATACAATGCATCAGAATCAGTGGCTAGCAGCGATTGAAGAGCTAGAAAATGAAGGAATAGAGAAAACAGTTGTTCCTGGTGTTGCATACCAATATGGGAAGCGCGAGTTTGCTTACCAGTTCTGGAACCACTCCGAAGGGGAGGAAAGCGGTCAAGGACGATGGGCAAAAGGTCCAACCAAAGACGGTCGAGGAGAGTTCGAGTATGTGGCGAATCCTAAGCCATTGGGACCAGAACCAGAACTGCCACAGCCTGATCCACGATTGCATGACACAGGCAAAACCCCCCAAGCTGGACAAATCGGCGACGCTGCATCTAAAGTGGTTGATAAAGTCGTGAATGTGATTGATCGCGTCACCCCTGGTGGTCATCAGTAATCAAATCAATTGGTATATAGGATGTGGAGGAAGATGAACTTCTTCCACACCCTATTTTCTAGTTTGGAAACGATGCAGGATTAATTAGTTGCATTCATGAGTGGTGAAATTGGACAAGCAACATTGGTTCCACCTAACCCACAATATCCATTTGGGTTCTTTGCCAGATAAGTAGCTAGACATGATTAAACTTAAAACGCTCAACTGGGTAGCCACCTCGTCGTCCTCTGGCTTCAATTGCCTCAAACAGAGCAAGGGCTAACTCATATTCGTCTTCAAACACTTGAGCTGCCAGCTCATCGTACTTGAGATGCAACCATTCCTCTTCAATGCGATTCATTTGAGGTGAGTGCGGCGGCAGGAAAAATACATATAACCCCTGCGCTTGCCAGGTCCAAAAGTGCTGTTGTACCAATCGACTTTTGTGAGACGAAGCATTGTCTTGAATCACGACGGTAATTTGTCCTGTCTTGCTCAAATGTGCGGCGGCTTTTTGAGCTTGCCAATCCATTAGCTGAATGTAGCGCTCACTCTTGACACTACCGACCATAACGCCATACTCGAAGTATTGTTGGGGTTGCCAAAAGCCCAAGACACTCAAGCGTCTACCTCGTTTACGAGGTTGGTGCATCTGTTTCTGCTTGCCCTGTCGGGCATAACCATAGCTGAGAGGAGAACACTTCTCAAAACCACTTTCATCAAGATACTTCAGACAAATCAACCCTAACTCTGCCCACAACAGAAGTGTTGACCAATCGGCTTGTTTGGCCTGGTAAATTTCGCTCTTGCCTACCTCAGGTGGACTTAGACGGAATCGCTTCCAACGCCACCCCTTTTTTTGAGGATGCGACTCAACTGCTTAGTTCCCATCCTCACGCCTCGTTCATTGACCAATTTCTCGCACAACTGCCGACTCGTGTAGCGGCGCTCAGCATCAAGCCATTGTTCTATTGCCTTAAAGTCGTCTTCACTCCAGCGCTGTTTCCCTCCACGTCCAGGTGCTTCCCATAAGCCCCGTAATCCTCTAGTTTCCCAGCGCCGAAGAGTTTGACGCACCGTATGCGGCGATTGCTTGAGATGCTTGGCGATCTGAGGCACATTCCAACCATCAGCGTTGAGGCGCAGGGCAATTGCTCGCAGTTTCGTGCGACGCGGCACACCATCAGCAACGCTAAGTTCTTGCAGGGTTCTGTCTTCTGTCTCAGTTAACGTGATTCGCAAGGGCGCAGGCATCGCGAGAGCAGGCTTGAATTCGCTGCTTCTATGTTACACTTTTCCATGTCTAGCTACTTA
>JAFASY010000035.1 GCA_019244235.1 Chroococcidiopsidaceae cyanobacterium CP_BM_ER_R8_30 | reverse complement strand
GTTTGCCAATCGTATGCCAAATCACGTACGAAGGACGACCAGACAAATCCCTTGCTGGCATTAACTAGGGGCGATAAAGGTAGTGGTTTCGAGTCCGCAATATCAGCAGAATTCACATCTGGCCATACCCAGAGAAGATCGTTCTCCTGTTGACAGGGAAGCGCGATCGCACATAGCTCCTGCTGATTCTTGGCAATGAGATTCTGATTTTCTGCCTGCGGTATATGGGTACAGATCCCTTCAGAATCAAATTGCCAGCCATGATAGCTACACATGAGATGACCAGTCTTTTCATCTACACGACCTTCACTTAAAGGAGCAAGTCGATGGGGGCATTGATCCAGGAATACGCAATACCTATCTGTATTTGAGGGCTGCCAAATCACGAGTTGAAGTTCTAACAGAGTGACAGGTGTAGGACGCTTATGATCGAGATCCTCTATTGGTGAAACTGGATACCATTGCTGCAAAAAGTTAAATTCAGATCCCATCTTTGCCTATTGAGGGAGAGACTGTTCCCAGGGTGAATGCCTCTCGATCTTAGCTTGTTGCCGCCGAAGGGATCATGTAGCGTTAATTAATATGAGTCCACTACTTTGCGGGAGTATTAATCTGGAAGCCCAAGATATGCCGTACATCACCCACTTGATCTGACTCTGGAAAGGTATTAGGTTGATAGGAATTGATGCCGTATGTATTTACAGAAAGTGTATTACCATCAGCAGTGATGTCAAGAGTAACGTAGTTAAACGTATCGGGAGAATAAAAGTCTACAGGCTGACGTAAAGTATCAGCATTAGGATCGCCCTCACGATAAACATTCTGAAGACCGGGATAAGTCGGGTCTAAACCAATAGGGTCGATTCCTTGTGCCTGTTCGCTAGCAACAAGACTATTTGTCAGCGATAGAATGTTGTTGAAGCTATGATCTGTAATCGCGTCAGGACCACCTGCACCGATGGGACCAGCTACAATTGTGAAGGTATAAGGAACGCGAGTCCGGCTATTTGGATCTGCTGAATCAGCTAGATATGTTAGCTCGTTAATGCGGTTTTGGTGATCATCAGTGCTGAGAAAGACAACATTGTAAATGCGATTATCTGCAATGAACTTCAATAGCTGATTTCTCTCAGCTCGATACCCACCAATCCAGGATTTACCACCATCGCCTCCTACCTCGTCAATAGGTGATGAAATAGCAATAATTTTCCAGCGTACATTCTCTTGCTGAGCTAAAAACAATGTTTTTTCCAACCACTTGAGTTCAATTTTTCCCAACATCGTTCGATTGGGGTTATCTGCCCGAGGTCCAGTATCATCCGCGCCTGATGCTGTCTTTAAGCGGATGTCGCGATAAGAACGATCATCTACGTTAACAAAGAGGCAATTTGAACCCCATCGCTGAGCGTAAAAGAGCTGCCTTGTGCCATTTGTGCGCGGGTCATGTGGTGCTAAAACATTTCTCTCCAAAATTGGTTCATAGTCGCTGTAAGCTTGCTCTAACAACTTGAACCCATTTGTTTGATTAATAAATGTACCAGTTGTGTTGACATCATTAGCTGGATCGCTTGCATCTACACCTTGACCAGCAGGTGTTCCAGGGGGTGCACCACCGTTGATAAACTGCTTATTGCCTAGTTCGTGGTTATCAAGCAGGGTATAGTTCCCTTGGGCAGCAAAGAGAGTTTGGAGACCAGTGAAACCACCAGCTGTGACTGGTTCTAATTGTTCGAGATACTTACGTCGGTAGTCACTCAGGGCTTGAGTAGGGCTAGTAAAGGGGTCAGCTGTTGCAGGAGATAAACTGCTCTTCGTCTCGTAAATCGTGTCACCAATGAAGACAAAGAAGTCTAAATCAAGCTGATTGAAGTCTTTCGTTGAGCTATATGGCCGCCACTGACCATCCGCATCTCCACTAAAACCAAACCTGACAGCTACTCGATCAGTTTTCTTGGGTGCCGTTTTGAAAGTGCCAACTGGACTCAGCTTGCCATCGGAAGATTGGAAACGATAGTAGTAGCGGGTACCGCTAGATAAACCTATTGCCTGAAGCTTCAGAGTATAATCCCGATTAGGATCGGTTGTCCCATTATACGTGTATAACTGCGAACTAAAGGATGGATCAAGAGAGACTTGAGCCGTCAAGTTGCTGACACTACCCTGGTTTGTATCTGAGTCTGAAGTCCGAGTCCAGAGGACAACGCTAGTTTCGGTAGGGTCGCCAGCCGCCACTCCATTGTAGAGAGTCTCAGCCTGAGCTAGCCTAGGGGACATCATCCAACTCCCGGTGAGCCCTGTTACCAGACACAAAGATGTCAAGAGGCTAGGGCGGGAACACGCTCTTGTTTTCATTTTCTAATAACTATTATTTTGAAATTGACTAAGCAAAACCAATACTATTGAGCTAGTATTAATGCTGAGTTAAGGGAATTTTAAAATTCGATCGAAATAATAGATAATAGGTCAAAGTCCGCAAATCATCAAAGAAGGTTTTGCGGGTGTGCTTGTAGGAGCTAGTAGTTCTCTAAAAGTCTTGACAGAAAAACGCTAATAATGCTTACTTTCGCTGGCAGTAATACACTTCAAGCAGCGATCGCGGGAGTTTTCACCTGACTATTGCGGCGAAAACTGGTTGCCAACACTTGTTGATAAACAGCTTCATAGCCATCCACCATCGACTTGATGCTAAAATGCTGTTCCACATGCTGACGGCAAGCTCGGCGATCGATTTCTGATATTCTGTCTAGGGCAGCAATACATTCATCTACACTGTGGCAAAGAAATCCTGTCTTCCCATGTGCAATCACTTCCGGTGCTGCACCCAGTGCCATGGCAATCACGGGTGTTCCACATGCCATAGACTCAATCATCACCAAGCCAAAGGGTTCGCGCCAGGTAATTGGGAACAATGTTGCGACAGCACCACCAAGAATCTCTCTTTTCTGTACATGATTCGCCTCACCCAAAAATTCGATCTGTTTGCCGTCAATTAATGGGGTGATTTCTTTCTCAAAGAATTCCTTGTCGGCGCGATCGACTTTCCCTGCCATCTTCAAGTGCCAGCCTGTCCGTTTAGCAATCTCAATCGCTAGGTGAGGACCCTTTTCAGGCGACATGCGTCCTAAGAAAGCTAAATATGGCGAATTATCGGGCTGGGGATGAAAGATATGGGTGCTTGTGTCAATGCCGTTGTACACGGTAGCAACGTAGTTTAACCCTAAATCAGTCCGCCGTTGAGAATTGGAAATGCTAACAAAATTTTGGTGTTTATTCTTGATAAATAGAGGTTCAACCCACGACGGCACGATACCATGTATCGTGTGGACGGTTGGTGTTTTCACCAAATTGGCATAGGAAAAGGATTGAAAATCAAGGTGAGAGTGAATGACATCAAACTCATTCGCCTGTTCGCATACTTTGCTCACTTGCAGAGTTTCATATATTTGTGCTTCTTGAGGAGATGCCCCTAGCAGTCGCAATGGTTGAGGCGATCCAGGTTCTACTTTTGCAAGAGTGATGGAGTCAGCGGTGGCGAATAATGTGACTTCATGCCCGCGTCGAACTAATTCATCAGTTAACAAGCTAACGACTAATTCAGTACCGCCATAGGCTGGAGGGGGAACACGTTCCCACAGCGGAGCAATTTGAGCAATTCGCACGGCGTTTTTTCTCCTGATGTGCTGAGAGTGAAGCGACAAGTCAAAGTTATGCAGAGGTCAGGTGACTTTTGCAGTATATCCAAGCAAGTTAATTGTAAGGATAAGAGGACGTTCAAACCCCTGTCATTGGGGTGATTGCTCCCTGTCTAGTTGAAATAACCGTATTAAATATTCCTGCTTAACGAACTAATGCCACAACTTTCCCCTATGAATTGCTCTTCGTATCCCTTTCCCTACTACCTGCACCTTGATAAACCCTGCCTTTCCAAGCGCCACCTCGCCCCTGCCAATGTTGCCAAGCTGAGTCTAAGGTCATCAGGGTATAAAGCAGAGAAATCACTGGTAAGCAAAAGGCAAATAGGGGTGTGAGCCCGTAGAAACGAAGTATAGGAAGATAAGCCCAAGCCATCAGCAACCATCCAGCAACACCTGTGATCGCTACTGACCAGTTTCCCGTTAGGATACCGAAAATGGCTCCTGCAGGAGGAACTAGGTAGACGAAGCTCATACCAAATATGGTTGCGATTAACAACCATGGGGAATAGTTGAGTTGCGTAAAGGCAGTGCGGGCAACTAGTTCCCAGATACTAGCTAGAGATGGATATGGTCGCAGGCTCCGAGTAGAGGCACTGAGTCCTAGCCAGATTCGCCCTGTAATATCTGGTGCCAATTGCTTGTTTGACGACGTCAACGCAGCTCTGCCGACCGACCTGGAATCGGATTCCAGGTCGCAAGCGGCAGTGCCTTCCGCACCCGGAGGCTTCCTCCGGGAGACCGTTGACTTCACTGCTTGAGCTAGGGCACAGTCATCAATTAAAGTTTGACGAATCACTTGGATACCGCCAATACTGTCTAAAGCTTGGCGACGAATCAAAATACAGCCACCAGCGGCAGCGGCTGTTGGGTTCCTTGAGTCGTTTACCCAACGGAAGGGATAGAGTTTTTGAAAGAAAAAGACGAAAGCTGGGATTAAGAGTTGCTCCCAAAAACTTTGGCACCGCAGCAGCACCATTAAAGAAACTAGATCCAACTTCTCAAGCTCTGCTTTGGTCACCAGTTGGCGCAGATTTGCAGCATCATGCTCAATATCTGCATCGGTTAACAGCAGATAGTCAGGGGGTGGTGTTCGCTGTTCGGCATGGCGGATACCTTGGTCTAGAGCCCAGAGCTTACCACTCCAGCCTGGAGGCAAAGGTTCGCCTAAGATTACCTCTAACTGTTGGCTTTTATCTACTGCTTGAGCAACCTGTCGGGCGACACCTGCCGTGTCATCAGTACTTTGATCTTCCACTAAGATGACTGAAAAAGAACCAGGATAATCCTCTAGTAAGAGTGATCGCAGCGTTACTGGCAGTAAAGCAGCTTCATTACGGGCGGGAATCACTGCACAAACTGATGGCCATGATTCTAGCTCCGTTGCTGATACTTCAAGTTGTTGGTCTACTTGCCAGAATTGACCTCGCCACCCTAGAAGTCCCACCCAGATTACCAGAGATATGACTGTGATTCCCAATCCAACCGCATCCATAAGTTAGTCATCAATTTCTTGTGCCAGAGAACAAGATACAACGTTTGCTGATGCAAGGCGATGGGCGAGATAGGTTAGAGGATGTTTGAAAAGTAAAATTTAACACTGCAAATTTGTTTTTAACCTTATATCAGCTGAGCTAAAAAGGGCATTTTCAAGGTCTAATTAACTACAGCCACTAATCTCCACTAAATTTCGTTATACTGAGTTAAATGAGCTACTTTTCAAACATCTGAAGCCTTAGCTCACCATGACTGGATTTATGTATTAGCTGATTACGACACCACGCCGATGGGAGAAATGGAGGTAACAGCTTTTATGGCAAGATCCAGTCGACTGCCCGGAGCGACTTTAGTTTACCTACCGATAAATTGCATGTGTTCCAGTTTGGCTTCTGAGTAAAATGCCTTTCCCAGGGGAGCCACGGGCAGTAGCAAGAGGATATTTAAGAGTACCAGGGTTGGAGCCAGCCATCTCCCCAGAGTTACCACCCGCTTATGGCTCTGCTTCTGGGAGCGCAAGAAGAAGGACAGGGTTGTAATACCAACAATCAGCAAAATATTTATATAGAGACTGAGAAAAGCCAGACTCATTAGGG
This sequence comes from Chroococcidiopsidaceae cyanobacterium CP_BM_ER_R8_30, assembly GCA_019244235.1. Taxonomy (GTDB): domain Bacteria; phylum Cyanobacteriota; class Cyanobacteriia; order Cyanobacteriales; family Chroococcidiopsidaceae; genus JAFAVL01. The sequence continues at coordinate 6,562 of JAFASY010000035.1, read as the reverse complement.
TGAGATAGGGGACAGCCGGTTCCATAAAACGGGCTCCCAGATTAAAGGCAATTGCTGCAAACAGGGCGGAGGCACCAAACCGAGAAGCAGGACTGGAATCCTCCCAGTACAGACCCAAATAGGCCAGCAGCCAGATCAGTAGCATGGGCAGGAAAATCTGTAGGATGCCAAATACGAGCTCCCGCTCGATCCGCAGCACAAAACTGTAGAGGGTAGATTCTGCTGTAGGCAATCGCAGCATTGAATCCTTGGGCAGGTTCAAGTCCGCTGGCAGCCTCAGGTGGCGAACTGCAAACTCCATACCTGCGATTTTCCAGCCGCTGAAAATGCGGGGTGCTGAGCTATCTAGAGTGAGCCGTTGGGGAGTGCTAACAAAGTTAACATCACCACAATCCGCCTTGGGGCAAAACACCCGGATACCCAGGTAGTGGGTATCAAAGGGAAAGGCTTCATAACGGTTGAAGGTTTTAAAGTCCCCCTCGTAGATCATTGCCTGGAAGCGTTGCCCAGAAGTGGCATAGGCTGGTTTCGTCCAAATGGGCACTTTAATGGTTGCATTTCCCTCTGCATTGGTGAACTTTACCTTATCCGCCGACCACTCGTGTCCCGACTGGGGTTGCCAACTAAACCAAATAATAAAATTAGCCCGAAATTTGTCCGGGTCGGAGTCACTCAGGCGCAGTTCCCGCAGTTGAATGCCCGTCTGTATGGTTAGGGGTTTGGTCTGGGCAACACTGGAATCTCCTCTGACCAGGTAACTGAGGGTAAGACACAAGAAAACCAGGGATCGCAGAACCAAGCGGGGCATTGTATTTGCTGGATGATTAATAGTCAGTCATAGTAGCAATTCCTTGAGCTAGTAGAAAGGGTTGTGTTGCAAAAATTTTGTCAAGCGCTAAATACATGGTTGTAGTATTCATTCATATGTCAATACTGCATATAGCGATCTCAGATTTTTTGCAACACTGCCGCCTTAGCTACTCACCGCCCCTCTGAAAGGGTATGCCCTACGTAGAAATAGCTTGACCGTTGCAAAACTAGCAAACAAAAGTAACCCGACTTCCTCAGTGGGTTCAGGAACTGCTGTTGCTACTCTCTCTTGAGTTGCTATGGTGATAGTCTGGCCGATGGGAATATTCAGATCCTGCTCCAAGGCAAAGGGTAAATCTCCGGGACCTTTCGGTCCTCCATCGTTGTTTAATACGGTGGGGGAACTATCATTTAGACTATTACGTAAAATAGGATAGTCTTCTACTTCATATCGATTTGCCACTGGAGAAGAAACAGCAACATCGATATTTGTGCCATTTTCTGTCCATGTAGCCAGAGCATTATTACCGCCAGTAATCGATACTATGCTGGAAGTGCCAGAGACATCTTCAACGAAGAAATCGTAGTACTCAAATAGATGAAAGTCTAAGGGAGAACTACTGACATTTGTAATATTTGCTGTCTGAGTTAAGCTGGCTTGTCCGCTTCCTATAGCACCGCCAGCAAGTACAGTGTTCAAAGCTAGCGTAAAGCTGCCAGGATCAGTGTAGGTAATGCTAGCTTGATTATTTCCGATCTGGGTTAGTGGTCCTTCGGTGAGACTAGAAGTATTTGGCCCCACCAGGCTTTCGCCACCACTGGAACCGACACGGACCCAAAACCCATTCTGATACTGTACTGGCATGTTATCGACTTGGAAAACCGTGATTCCAGTTTGTCTGGCTTTAGAGATGTCAGGTTGTTGTACAATACCTTGAGTGTTGTTGAAACTAGCTGTTGCATTGCCATTAGTCAGATCAAAGACAGCAGCATTAGCTGGACGAGCTACAACTTGCATCCCTGCTATGACACCAGTAGCAGCTGCCATAGTGATAAAGTTCTTTCTACACTTGCTGAACATGTGCAATTCTCGCTTGAGTCAAAGGGGTCAATAAGAGAATGTACGATTTGTGTTAAATCTGGGTAAAGATAGGGATAAATATTCAGCTCTTGCTTAACTGTTAGCTACAAATCTCTTTTGTAGCAATGGTTCTCCCAATTCAAAGTTGGTCGAGCGCCTGCTAAGAGACAATTACCGCTAAAATCTGGTTTGATGTCTAGTCATAAACTATGCAAACTCAAGACAGATTGACAACATCTATTGCCTCAGCGATCGCGAAGAGCCAGAACTATTTGCTCTCGATGCAAAATCCCCAAGGCTACTGGTGGCCAGAGCTAGAGTCAAATGTCTCTATCACTGCGGAAGTTGTTCTCTTACGTAAAATCTGGGGGACAGATGGGGAAAGACCCTTACATAAAGTTGCAACCTATCTCCGTCAAGAGCAACGAGAACACGGCGGCTGGGAACTCTTCTATGGGGATGGCGGAGAGCTAAGTGCCTCAGTTGAAGCCTATATGGCGCTAAAGCTGTTAGGCGTACCACCAACTGACCCAGCAATGGTGCGGGCGCGAGATTTTATTCTTGCACGGGGCGGCATCAGCAAAACGCGAATTTTCACCAAAATTCACCTGGCACTGATCGGCTGCTACAGGTGGCAAGGGACACCTTCACTACCGCCTTGGGTTATGTTGTTGCCCTCGACATTTCCTGTCAATATTTACGAAATGTCGAGCTGGGCAAGGTCAAGCACTGTTCCACTCCTAATTGTTTTTGACCGTAAACCAATCTTTCAAGTAAACCCAACTATTACCTTAGATGAGCTGTACGCTGAAGGGATTGAGCAAGCCAAGTTTGAATTACCTCGCGCCTCTGATTGGACAGACATATTTGTTGCGCTTGACAATGGTTTCAAACTGGCAGAAAGCTTGAATTTAGTGCCCTTCCGGCAAGAAGGTATTAGGGCAGCAGAGCAATGGATTTTAGAGCGTCAAGAAGCTACGGGAGACTGGGGAGGCATCATTCCCGCCATGCTGAACTCGCTTCTGGCTCTACGGTGCTTGGATTACGATGTTGCAGATCCAGTAGTGCAAAGGGGATTGCAGGCGGTGGACCGCTTTGTAATTGAAACGTCGGACACCTACCGCGTGCAGCCCTGTGTCTCACCTATTTGGGATACTGCCTGGGTAATGCGAGCGCTAGTCGAGTCAGGCATTGAGCCAACCCATCCAGCTCTCGTAAGCAGTGGAGAGTGGTTGTTGGGTAATCAGATTCTCGACTATGGTGATTGGGCTATTAAGAATCGCCACTCCCAACCTGGAGCCTGGGCATTTGAGTTTGACAATCGCTTTTATCCAGATGTAGATGATTCTGCTGTTGTCGTTATGGCGCTCGCTGGGGTGAAACTTCCTGATGAAAAACTGAAGCACGCGGCGATCGCTCGTACCGTTAACTGGATTAATTCCATGCAGTGTCAAGCGGGTGGTTGGGCAGCATTTGATCTGGACAACAATGCTGAATGGCTCAACTGGTTGCCCTATGGCGATTTGAAAGCCATGATTGACCCCAATACAGCCGATGTCACTGCTCGGGTGCTGGAAATGGTGGCAACCTGCAACTTATCGGTTAGTTCCGCAATTTTAGAGCGGGCGATCGCTTATCTCCTGCGCGAACAAGAAACCGAAGGTTGCTGGTTCGGTCGATGGGGAGTAAATTACATCTATGGCACGAGTGGTGTCTTGAGTGCACTATCTGAGTTGGCTCCACAAAAGACGCGAGTCAACGTTCAGAAAGGTGCTGATTGGCTAGTTAGATACCAAAATCTAGATGGAGGATGGGGTGAGACTTGTAGGAGCTATGACGATCCTAGCCTGAAAGGTCAAGGTCCTAGTACCGCATCTCAAACGGCTTGGGCTTTAATCGGCTTAGTAGCAGCCCATAAGGCGACTGGTGAATCCGCTACCGAGGCGATGCAGCGGGGCGTCAGTTACCTGTTGAAGACTCAACAGCAAGATGGGACATGGAGTGAGGCAGAATTCACTGGGACAGGATTCCCCGGTCATTTTTATCTGAAGTATCATTTCTATGCAAAATACTTTCCTCTGATTGCCTTAAGCCGCTACCAAGCTTTGATGAAAGGTGAGGAACTTGGGAGATAGGGCGTTGAGCCTGGGATTAAAATCTCAGGCGCTTTCGGCAATCCAACTTGAACTTCAGACTATGAGTTAGCCCCTAAGTCCTTTGCCGTTGCTTCTATAATGCGGGAAAAGTAAAACCGAGTCCGCGTCATCGCCTGTCGCTGTACTGAAAAACCGTTATTTCCCAGAATTTTAACTATATCCGCTTCGCGGTGCAGGTAGGCACGAGTAGCTTTACTTGGTCCTGGAAAGAAACTCCCAACTTTCTTTAGTAAGCTAAGAGCGAAAGTTTTCGGGGCAAAGCTAAGAATTAGACGCGACTCCGCCATAGAACTGAGGTGGGAAATCATTTGCGCGACTTTGTCTTGGGGATAGTGAATCAGGACATCCAGGCAAATGACGGTGTGGTAGCGACCACTTAAAGTTTCCAAGTCCTGTACGGCAAACTTGGGATTACCAGTGTTGCCCAAGGTTGCTTTGGCTCTCTCTTTAGCTTCTTCTACCATCTTTTCAGAAATATCACTGGCATAGACATTGGCACCAGCGTGTGCTAAGGGGATGCTGAGGCTACCCACACCACACCCGGCATCGCAGATCGAGCGATTTGCTAGGTTGCCATCAGCTTGCAGCCAGCTAAGAACTGTCTCGACTGTCTGCTGATGCCCTGTGCGGATGTCTAACTGAACTTTGTTAACCTCGCCATCCCCATAGATCCGCCGCCAGCGGTCGAATCCTGTGGAATTGAAGTACTCTTGCACAATTGTTTTATCGTCTGCTGCGTTCATGAGGTTGGGGTTCTTAACTGTATCTATGGTTAAAGTTACCATTTGTTAAGAACTAACTACTCATTTTGGGATGGTGTCGCCTGACTTTCTTCACGCAAACGATCAATCCGGCGACGCTGCTCACGTAATTCTGCCTCTAATAGCGCATTCAGTTCATCTAAATTCATAATATGTTTATCCATACATCTATTGAGTTCTCGCAGCTTTGCAATGTGACTTGCTCTTATTTCTGGAGATGGAATTTTCAATTGATTATTCATCATAAATTAAAATCTCTCCTGATTTCAGAAATAGTAGCTTCAACAGCATTTACAGTTGCCTGAGCATCAGTAATAAATTGGGCAAGTAACTCTAGGCTATCACGGGATGCCACAGGTTGAGAGGGATAGATTTGCCGTAACGTTGTAAATAAACGTAGATAGTAAGAATCTGCTCGCTCTCTAGCATTTTGAAGCTGCTCAAAGTAGTCAGTTGTTTCCTCTATCTCACCGTAAAAAGCGAAAAGTGCAAATTCTGTAGCAGTTGCTTCATCAATGCGTTCTAACAACTGCCGCTGCAAAGTGAAAATAGTCGTTAGAATTTCATCTGGTAACTTTGCCATCAGTTGTTGAACTTAAAATTAAATTATTTATGAGCTTTGCTCATGGTCCCTCAGTTGACAATACTTTTACTCCTAACCGTTGCCATATTAGTTCTCTGCTCGATTTATCTAAATGCCAGCGCAACAGATGAGCGGATTGACTAGGGGCAATTTCTGGTAGACGAAGTGATCGCCGAGGCGTGACGGTTGCTAGGGCGATCGCACTTTCGACTTCACAAATCCCCCAGCGTACTAAGTTCTGTACCCCTACCAATAAGGGCAGTGTCGTTCCAGCCAATGTTCCATCCGGCAAGCGTGCTGTGCCGTGTTTGACTTCAATTTGACGGTTATCCCATGGATAAACCCCATCTGGTAAACCCAAGGGTGCTAGAGCATCACTGACTAAAAAAATTCCTTTCTCGTAATAGCCAGCTCGTAATAACAGCTGCATCATGGTAGGACAGACATGTTGTCCGTCAGCAATTAGTCCACACTGCACGTTGGGATGAACAAGAGCTGCTCCTAATAATCCTGGTTCTCTGTGATGCAGTCCAGGCATCGCATTAAAAGCATGTGTCACCATTGTTGCCCCTAGCTCAAATGCCTGCTGTGCTTGGGCGGCTGTGGCTTGGGAGTGACCAAGACTGACTATGATGCCAAGTGCTTTTAAGTAAGTAATTGTCTCCCCTGATGGATCTAACTCAGGTGCTAGAGTAATAATTTTTACAAAACTGGCATAGTCTCCCAGCACCTGCTTTAAATGAGCAATTGTCAGCGGTGATAAATACTCAGCTGGGTGGGCACCGCGCTTTTGGGGATGCAAAAATGGTCCTTCTAGATGGACTCCTAAAATCTTGGCAGTTGGTGCAGTTGGCTCTTGATATTGAATAAAGTTAGCAATGACAGACAGCGATCGCTGAATGTTGTCTATAGATGTGGTGACAAGGGTAGGTAAAAAGGCATCTACCCCTTGCACCCACAAGAATTGACAGATCTTTTGCAGCAATCCAAAATGATGCGCCTCCAGATCTGTAAATGCCAAACCTAAAGCCCCATTGATCTGCAAATCGACGCCACCTAAAGAGAGCCAATCCCCTGCGACATCTAGCACTGACACAGCTAAGGAACGGTTTTCAGACATGTCCATTGGCTGAATTTGTGAAATCCGACCTTGTGCATCAATCCTAATTTG
>JAFASY010000228.1 GCA_019244235.1 Chroococcidiopsidaceae cyanobacterium CP_BM_ER_R8_30 | reverse complement strand
CCGGCTGTACTCGTTCGGCTTCTGTGCAGCTATATGCCTTCTGCGCCGCAACCAAAAAGTTGATGTAATCGTACTCGTTTACCTTCGGTGGGTTCATCCTTTGGTTCTAACGCACCTACCCATTTTTCTCAACTGCGTAACTCCTGGGTTTTATTTAGTTGTGCTCGGCGTAGAATTTCCAAATCATTACACAGTGGCTCACTGAGTACAATGTGAAGATTGTCGTTAGACTACAGCTTGGTATCAGATAGGGATGTGCTTAGAAATGGCGGGATTAGCTAAATTTCAGTTGCCGAACGGAGGCAAATTTCTGTAACCTAGCAATCGAAGGTCTTATACAAGAAGTTGCTGTCATGACAGGAGAAGCGAGGAACGTTCTAGGGGGAGAGCTGGAAATCTGCTGTACATCTCCTATGACTGGGTTTTATCGGGATGGGAAATGCAACACAGGAGGTGGTGACTTTGGGGCACATGTTGTCTGTGCAACAGTGACTGAAGAGTTCCTTATCTTTACTAAAGATAGAGGAAACGATTTGAGTACACCAGTACCAACGTTCAACTTCCCTGGTTTAAAACCTGGCGATCGCTGGTGTTTATGTGCTGCTCGCTGGAAAGAAGCATTGGATGCTGGTATGGCACCACCAGTGGTTTTATCAGCTACTCACGCATCTGCTCTGGAATATGTATCTTTAGATGAACTAAAGCAGCATGCTGATACATCCAATTTGTAATTTACCCTCCTATATGGATCGCAGGACGCCGTTCAGGGTTCCTCTCAGCTTTGCGCAACACTTCACGGGTAACGACAGCAATATCTCCTTCGCCAAAGAGGATAAAACGCAGCAGATATTGGATTGGGTTACCCTCTATCCAGCCAAAGTAGGCATGTGGTAGCTTACCTGTTTGATCCCGGATCTCTAGAAGGATGGCAGCAATCCCATTCGGTACAGCGGCACTTCGGGCTCGTAAGATGCGGTAGCTACCAACTTGCACGCCTTGTACCCGCACTGTTTGTGTAAATTCCGAAGCGTCTGATATGAGAATTTCTAAGAATAAAATTGGTTCTGTCGGCGGAATATGAGTGTCCTCGCGCACTTCCTTCTCTTTTAAGAAATATTCTCTGACGCTCCCCTCATTCAATCGATTTGCAATCAATCGGATTGTGCCTTGGCTTGCTTCAGTGATGAAGCGATGGGCAGCTTCGTCCATTTCAACTCGCTCTGCCCGTAATTCAGTAGAGCGCCAAACTCGTGAAACCAGTGAGGTAATGATGATTGCACCGATAAAAAAAGCTGCAATTTGGACCCCTTCCGGTCTCTCAATAATGTTGGTAATAGTGGTATATATGAAGACCAAGGTAATGAAACCAAAAACTAGCATTCCTCGCCTAGTGCGTCGATGGTGCGCTAATAGAGTTACAGCAAATGCGGCTGAACTAATCAACACCAGCACACCTGTTGCATAAGCTCCACCTTGAGCGTCCACATTAGCTCTAAACAGAATTGTCACAACAAAGGCGATTACTGTATATACCAACACTAAAGGACGAGTGGTCTTAGTCCAATTTGGTGCCATACCATAACGCGGCAGATAGCGCGGGACAATATTGAGCAATCCAGCCATAGCTGATGCGCCAGCAAACCAGAGGATAGAAATTGTACTCAAATCGTAGATTGTCCCAAAGCCATTGCCTAAATAGAAATGGGCTAGGTAGGCGAGAGCACGCCCATTGGCTTTGCCTCCAGGTTGAAATTCCGCTGCTGGAATCAATAACGTTGTCACCAAACTGCTTGTGAGCAAGAAGAAGCTCATAATTACCGCTGCACTCGTCAGCAGCTTGTACGTGTTTTGAATGCGTCCTGTAGGGTTTGCTTCTGTGTCGCTGCTACTACCTTTGACCAACGGCATAACCACTACACCTGTTTCAAACCCAGATAAGCCCAGTGCTAATCTGGGAAATAGCAGCGCTGATATGCCAAGCATGACGAAAGGGTTAGGATATTTTGCTAACAGCGTACTTTGCCAATGAGCGATCACATCTGGGTGGTGCAGCAGTTGATAGACACCGACACCAACAGTGACTAAGTTCAACAGCAAGTAGACACCAACGAGGACAACAGCAATCCCAATCGCTTCTCCAAACCCTTTGAGAAATACTCCTCCAAGCAGTGCAATTAATATGAGCGTAAGGCTGATGGCTTGTCCGTGGAGAAAGCCCGGTACTAGAGGATTTTCAATGATATGGGCTGTTGCATCTGCCGCTGAAAGTGTAATGGTAATGATGAAATCGGTAGCGACAAAGCCTAGCAGGCACAGTACAAATAGCTTGCCTTGCCACCAAGGAAGGAGACGTTCGAGCATCGCGATCGATCCCTCACCACGGGGGCTTGTTGTTGCCACACGTCGATAAATCGGTAATGCTCCAAACAGCGTCAATAGGACCAGAATCAGTGTTGCTAAAGGAGAGAGTGCCCCTGCTGCTAGTGCGGCAATCCCTGGTTGATAACCAAGTGTTGAAAAGTAATCGACTCCTGTCAGGCACATAACCTGCCACCAGGAATGCTGAAAATGCGGCCCCACCTTTTCGTTTCTATCTTCTCTTAGTAACCAGCGAACAAACTGTCTGCGATATTTTCTAGGTGAGGCAGTGGGTCTAACCATGAACGCAACTCCTGCTGTCTAACCGTTGTCAGCTTATGTCAAATTAAACCGCCATAAAAAAATAAGCCTCAGCCGATAGAAGTGTGGCTGAAGCTAAGCCTGGTTTTGCTACCAAGCTCAAGAGTAGCTGTGGTTACATTGCCGGAGCAGTTGCTGCACCCAGGCTGGTTAAGTCGCGACCAGTGGGGCTATTATTGTATCCTTGGAAGTTACGATATTGTCGTGCCTCAGCTTCTGAAACTCTAATCCCATTTGGTGGCGGTGTTACGTAATGAGCGCGATGTTGGGCATCACGATAATAGACTCGTCCATTCTTTGAAAGGTAGTACTGACCGTTTGGTCCTTGCTCCTGCGAGTTCTTATGCTGGTTATAGAGATAGTAAAGTGCGGCGGCTCCAGCTAAAAGCACCCCTTTCTGCTTCAGCGATAATCCCTTTTTCACCTCAGGTTGTTCAGCGCGTGAAGGATTGACTACGGCAGCACCACGCGAATCATCAACTGGCGGTGGCAGAGTTGCTGAACTCTTACCTGCACAGGCACTTAGACTTGTAAACGTTAGGATTACCGATAGCAACAGCGCTAGCGGGCGTAAGAGTCTACCAATTGCTTTCATTTTGTCTCCTTTGAAGTCCTAAGTTATAAAAAAACTGCTTGTTTTTTTGCAGTTTCGCCGTTCACTTAGAAATTGTGCCTTTGCCAACAACGACAATAGCACTGGTGCGGCGTTATTTTGATACAACCAGTTTCCCTGACAAAGAGAGGTTATTCATCTATTGATAGGCATAGGTACAGGCGAACCTAGGATTTGTGTCCAAGGCGAAGTGGGAGCGTAACAAATCTGATTGGCTTTCCCTGTTAGAAGTGATCTATCTGATGGAGGAGGTTACATCAAAATCATTTTGACCAATTATTGGGAGTAGGAATACCTAGATGTGCAGAGACTTTGAGACCATGAGAAATGATTAAAACAGGATTAACTGCTTTACTCGTCGTAGGAACCTTTGTCTAGCTGGGAGGGATAGCTGTAGCGCAACAGCCCACCTCCATCCAAAAGCCCCAAGCGCAGCAGAACCAACTCAAATGCCACTACACTTCTCCCAACTGAAAACCGCTATCAAGTCATTACCTTGGGACAAAGCTATACGCTTCACCCTCGGTGTCAGTATGCCACTGGTGATTGGATTCTTCTTGGGACAGTTGCATTACGCTGTAGTTGCTTTGGTTGGAGGTATGTACACAGTCAATACTGCTAATTTAGTCAGCAGCCCTAGGAACCGATTGTTAGTGACGCTAATTACGGCAGTGCTGATTACAGGATGTGCAGAGCTGGGTGAGGTATGTGGCTATTCTTCCATTCTCCTAGCTTCAGGAGCTTTGATTTTGGGAGTTATTGCTGGCTGGATTCATAACTCCCATCAGGGTTTCGAAAGTATGGGACGTTTTGCTGTAGCTGGGTTCCTATTTGGCGCGTATCAACAAACGGCGTTTGATACCAAATTAATTGAGATTGACGCAAGAGTCACTATAGCTTTTTTGGCTGGTGGGGTTTGGGCACTACTAGTTATGCTGATGGAACCCTTATTATGGCAACACCAAAGAACAACAGAAGAACCTAGCTTAAATCAGGGTTGGCAGCGCTTATGGAGAGGGCAAACCGCTGGTCTCCGGTTTGCACTTTGCTATGGAATTGCAGTAGCATTCGGATGGGTAATTAGTCCTTTGTTAGGCATACAAAAACCGTTTTGGGTTGCAATTACAACTTTATTTGTGATGAGACCTGACAGCCGAGCTACTGTTCAAAGGACAGTAGGGCGCATAGTCGGTACGCTAATCGGTGTTCTCTTGGTGTGGGCAATTATTACCTTGACTCAGTCTCCCAAGTTCTTGATTCTCTGCATAATTTTGATAAATCCTCTAATTCCGATTGGTTTTGCCTGTAACTACACTCTTAGCTGTATTGCCATTACAGTATTGGTGATGGTAATGATCGATTTATTGACCCTAACCCATGGTGGCGATCTCTTTTTGTTACCCGTGCGACTTTACTCTACTGCTATGGGCTGTGGGATAACCATTATTGGTACAGTGATCGCCTACCCCAAGCTTTGGTGGCGTAGAAGATGCTAGGGTGCATTCGTGACAAGCAGCCAGCCTAGGAACTGCACATGTGTGCGACTGGCGTTAGTTGGTATGACGCTAAACTCGGCATCGTCTGCGGGGCAATCCGCTCCTACTTGGCTGATCCTCGTTACTTGCTCTATCCAACTGCGTAATTCCTGTTTAAAAGCGTAGCCGGATAAGATCTGTGGGATGAAAACGAGGAGCATCTTTAGGTGCTGTCAAACTCTTGGAGCAGTTGTTGGTGATGGTACTGTGAGCAGCAATACTTCAGTAATAGCTGCTAGCTTGACGCGTAAACATTAAATGGTAATGTTTGCCTATTTCCATCAGTTCGTCATGAGTTCCAGTTTCTATAATCTTGCCGTCTTTCAAGACGAAAATGCGGTCTGCTAGTTTAGCTAGGGATAAACGATGACTGACAACGACAGTGATGCGTCCACGAGCAATAGTGCGAAAGAGCTTGTAAATTTCATGCTCTGTCTTTGGATCAAGCGCTGCTGTAGGTTCATCAAAAATTAACAGCTTTGAAGAGGAAAGCCGTATTAAGGAGCGAGCTAGCGCAATTCTCTGCCACTGTCCTCCAGATAAGTCAACACCACCTTCCAATTGCTTAGTTAGCGGTGTTTCTAAACCTTGAGATAGGTGTTCGACTAGCCCAGTGATTCCCGATCTCATAATAGCATTCTCAATAGCGATATCCTCTTGTATTAAAGGTAAACATCCAAAGCCTACATTCTCACGTAACGTAGTTGGAAACCGGGCATAATCCTGCAAGACTACTGTAATTTGTGAGCGTAACTCATCCAAATCTAGCTCACGTATGTCCTGCCCATTCCACAAAATTTCACCAATTGTTGGCTCATACAAACGACAGAGTAATTTAGTTATTGTCGTTTTCCCCGCTCCATTTTCACCGACAAACACAACCATTTCATTTGAATGAAGAGTTAGATTAATGTCTTCAAGTGTCTTTCTATCACTGCCTGGATAAGAAAAAGATAAATTTTTAATTTGTATTTCTACTGTGTCACTCATGCTCTCTTTCTTAAAAAGAGTTTGAAGATCTTTTCTATTCGAGTATTGAGCTTCTATAGCATTCTTTGAAGACGTTAGATTCTGCAGATTTGGCTTCAGCTTTAATAATTGAAATATTGGATTAGTTCCTAAAACAGCATCATATAGCTCAGCTCCACTATTGATAAGTAGATATAAACTCTGACGCACTTGTAAAAGCAAACCAGAATAAAGTGCTAAATCGCCTAAAGTATAACTACCTCGTAATACTCCTGTTACTACATAAATATAAGGTAATATTATACCCAAACCACCTAAAATTGACCAGCTTACCACAGTTAGTATACCCTCTCTGCGTACTTGTTGCATTGCTCTGAATATTTTTCTAAAAAGAACTTTCCACCGTTCCAATATCATTGTCTGGAGACCAAATAAGCGTAATTCCTTAGCATAGCTCTCACCCATTAAAATGGATTTATATAGATTCATCTCACGAAAGTTGCTAGCCTGAGTTTTCTCAATTTCCCAGCTCTGTTTTCGGTATTTCAGTTCTATATAAGTCGATGGAGAAGTGAAGAAAAACAAAATTATTGGTATCCACCAAGCAATTGAGCCAGATAATAAGACAGCAGGAATGAATATAAATAAACCATTCATGCTTGTAATCAGAATGAGTGATAATTGCTGTAGCCGTTCTACTCCTTTTTCAGCCAATTGTACAAGATTTAATAGCTCAGGAGTTTCAAATAATATAATATCTCCGAAGCTAGCAACTTTCTGAAGAACACGTTCCTGTACATAACCTTGAACACGATCTTTTAGTGAAGTAAATATAAGATTAGTAATCACATGAATCGAATCATTGAGTAAACTCAGTAATATTAAACCACCTATGCTCCCTAACAGTAGTGGCTGTTGAAGGATAAACTCAATTGGATTGGTTATTACTCCTTTTTCAAGGGTGGTAGATATTTTGTCAATAATAATTTTGTTAAACAAAATAACAGCATTAGGTCCAGTACTACTAATAAGGGTTAGTACCACAAGATTGCGTAACTCAATTGGTGCAGACCGAATTATTAGTAATACACTTAACCAAAGAGGTCGAAATAAATTAAAACGAATCATCTGCATAATTGTATGGAATTAATAATTAGAGTTTCAGTTGATCAAACCAGGCGATTAAAGCTAATGAACGGCTGATTCGACTACCACTTCTGACATCACCAATGCCGCTCACATGTTGCCGTAATGCCTGAATCAATTGCTGCTTGTTTAAAATGCCTAGTTCGCTAATTTGCGACTGATTTACCATATTTTCTAAGTGATGAAGATTATGTGACAGTCCAGTCCAATAAACTTCATTGAAATCACCTTTAAATTGCCTTGTCCGAATTGGTTCGGGCAGAATATTTCTCATTGCTTCTTGTAAAACTGGTTTGACAACACCTGGAACTTCTCTTATCTCCCTAGGAATACTTAAACAGTAGGTAATCAAACGAGGATCGAGAAAAGGATGACTAATTTGAGTACCTAGCGGTGATCCGAGATACCATGAGGCCCAATTGCCTGCTGCAGAGTTCAAAGTTAAAAGGTTCATGGATTGCTCGATTGGGTGCTGTTGAAGTTGACGAATTGTTGCTAACCCCTTGCTCCAAAGATTATATTTACGAGCAAAGTCGGGATGTATCCAGGGAGGAATAGAAAATTGTCCGAGTTGTGGCCAGCGTCCGTAGCCCCTACTAAGCAACACACCTATACCTTCCCGCATTGAGGGAGAAACTAGCGGCATAAATGCTGTTTGATATATAACTGCCCAAAGACTCTGATTATCTGCCTTAGCCCAGCGACGAGCTTCTCTCCAAGCGTCTCTCAAGTGTAACTGGCGTACTAAATCTGCCACATGTAATCGATTCCCTGCTACAACCAGTTCTGCTCCAGTGCCGGTGAGAATAGTGTTCACTCCTAACTTAGCTGCTAAATCAATCAACACCTTTTCCATTGGGAAGTGGAACAAAGCCGGGTAAGGCTCATCATGATTGGGAATTTCCTCTGTGAACCACTGAAAGTCCAGTGATTGATCGCCATCCACATAGTAAGGATCAATTGCTCCTCCCTGCTCCAGTACCATTTGGATATAGTCTGTTTCTCTAGCTAGACTTCGCATTTGATAAACCAGGGAAAGTGTAATTAATCGCCTGGGAACTGACGCTGAACTCATCAACTTCTGAGCAATACAAACAACCGAAGAACTATCCATTCCTCCTGATAGGTGAGAGGCAATTCTCCCGTTCCGGCTTCTTTCCTGCACCGACTGTTGAAAAAGATGGTTAAACTGTAAGCTAACTTCTTGAGATTTAATGCTATCTCTGAGTCTTATACGCTCAAGCCAGTCCCAAGACCAAATTTTTTTTGCACCTTCGGTTGGAGTCAATGCCAGAAGATGTCCGGGTAGGACACGTTGAATTCCATTAAACGAAGTCTGTTCCGTGTTTAACTCATTAATGGCATAGGGAAACATTAAAAATGAAGCGAGAAAGTCTAGATTAATAGCAGCGTGAGGAATTTGTCGTGTTAAGTGTTGTAAGTTAGTACTCACCCAAAGAGACTGTTTATGACATGCCCAATACAAGGGCCAGCTGCCCAAGGGATCTCGTAAAGCAAAAAGGCATCGCTGATTCTGGTCAAAAACCACTACTGCAAACTCACCTTCAAGGTGTTCGAAACTTTTCGATTTGTACTTTTGATAAAGTTTCAACACTTGCTCTGCATTTGAGCAGCAGTCTTGATACAGAACTGAAGGAAAGGTGCTTCTCAGCTCATCCTGATAATAAAGATGTCCCATCAGGACCACTGCTATGCCTGCTATGGAATCTTGAGCAAAGCTCACTAAGGGGGATGCTTGAGATAAAAAACGAAACTTTGCCTCTTCAACCGTTTCTAGGGCAACTTCAAACCCAGGTCGTATAGCTTTCAAGAATACCTCGTAAGTGGAATGAAAGGTTGACAATAAGTGGGATCGTCGGTCACAATCTGCCCATTGCACTCAACCCAAGCGTGGAGTTGAAATGGATAGGGATTAACTCCAACGACTAGGGTTGCAGACAACCCGTAAAAAGTATGAAGGAGATGGTAACCAACTAAAGCTCGTTCTTTACAAACCATTGGCAAGAAAAGTATGCCTGCAGCTGCCTCTCGGACAATGCTATCTAAGCGGTCAACGAGCTCTTTTTGAAAAACAGGATCGACTGTTGCTGTAGTACAATGCCACAATCGCCAAACTGCAATTGCACGCCTCCACCCTAGAAAGCGAAAACTTAGCCAACTTAGCCTTAGTAGCAACTCTACAATCAGGAGATTTGGATGTGGCTGAGGGTTAAGGAGCTTTTTGGAAACCAAACATATTTTTTTTAGAAGCCAAAGACAGATAGCCCCCATTACAATATTAATTTTGGCAATCCCCATCCGAAATAGCGAGAAAGAATAGTGATTGCGCTTACTTATGGGAAAGAGTAGTTTCCTCTCTTCTAAATGTTTTAACAAGTTTGTTAAATCAGCACAAGCTTGCTCTAAAGTAACACCATAGATTTGAGTAATTGATGTGACTGCTACTTTCGCTCCTTGCTCTAAAACCAATGACAACATTCTTGAAGCTGTGGGATTCAATCCATAAAACTGTCCTCTGTAAAAATCTAGAATTTGGAGGGTCTCGTCTCGAGCAAAGAGGAACACTTCATGTCCGAGACAGTATGCATCTTCTTCCTCATAGTTCACATTTTTTTGCATTTTATAATCACTCACAATTTTGTTATCTCACGATTT
>JAFASY010000197.1 GCA_019244235.1 Chroococcidiopsidaceae cyanobacterium CP_BM_ER_R8_30 | reverse complement strand
TCCCACCTATCTGTGTTCTGGTGGCGTCTTCTTAATCGAGATGATGGCAGGGCAGGCTGAGCAGGTGACGGCTCTACTACATAGTCAAGGGAGCTACCACGGCATCGAAATTTCAACTGATTTAGCTGGGATTGAAAGGTATGCTCTAGCTTATCGCCGTTAGTCAAGCGCCCTTTAGCGCAGCATGCAGGCAGAACCCTCTTCACATGGACCTATTGCATAATTTGCGAAGACAAAGCCGATAAATATCGTAGCTATGTAGAAAGATCTGACTTTTGCCGGAACTTTAATGACACAAGTTACCCTAGAAGCCCTAATCGCTGGGGCGAATGCTGGATGTTTGATTAGCTTTCCTACAGATACTGTTCCGGCTCTAGCAGTCCGACCCAATCGGGCTGACTTAATATTTGCGGCCAAGCGACGCAGCCAAAGCAAACCCTTAATTTTGATGGCGGCTACTCCAGCTGAACTCTGGTCCTTTACATTTGGTAGTGCAGATGAACAGCTGATTTGGCAGCAAGTTGCACAAGCCTACTGGCCTGGAGCGCTGACGCTGGTTCTACCAGCAAGTGAACTTGTCCCATCCGCAATGAACCCCAGCGATCCGAAGACGATTGGGTTACGGGTACCAAGTCATACGGTCGCACGCAGCATCCTGTCACGAACCGGGCCGCTTGCTACCACCAGTGCTAATTTGTCAGGTCAGCAACCTCTGCTAACAATGGCAGAAATTGCCGCCCAATTTCCAGATGTTTTAATCCCATCAAGAGAATTGGTAGCGGTTGAATCCGGAATTGGCATTCCTTCTACTGTTGTTAAATGGGTAGGCTGTCGTTGGGAAGTTCTGCGGCAGGGAGCGGTTAAACTAGAGTATGGTGTGGAGTGATTGGATATATCTTGGAGTCGGGATAGGGTTGGGCTTATGGTGTAGTTGGCTATGGGCACAGCGAGGTCGCCTAGCTAATTCAGCATCCATAAACTCTCAGCAAGAAGTGGCAGCGCCCAATCGGCAAAATCTCCTGGAACAGCTAGAGGCTTATCAGTTGGCATATCAGCTGGCAGAGGATATGTGCCAATTTAAAGCCGGGTTTTTAACGCGGGTTTCCCATGAGCTACGTTCACCTCTCAATAGTCTGATCGGTCTGCATCAGTTAATTCTATCTGACCTATGCGAAAATCCAGATGAAGAGCGCGAGTTCATTGCCAAGGCTAACGAGTCAGCTCTGAAGTTACTGAAGCTACTCGATGAAATTCTCAGCGTAGCCAGAGTAGAACATGGTACTAATCAGCTAGAGATCCAACCACTCCAGCTAGCTGCGGTGCTGCAGGAAATTTATCAATTAACCCACCTGCTGGCTTTGGATCGCAACTTTCAGCTACGGATATCGTCACCCGATCCAGACGTTTATATTCTGGCAGATCCTCGTTGGCTACGGCAGGTATTAGTGAGCTTAGTCAGTACTTCACTAGTACAGATGGAGGAGGGTAGTATTTACATTTCTGCCAAGACTTCGTCAGCGCTCGACGTTCCGCTGGAAGCAGCTCCAACGGCGCGATCATACCAAGTGAAGGTTCCGCCGGAGGTAGCTCATAAACTTACGTTGAGCGAACTTGATTATATCCATATCTGGCTTGATATCCAGATGAGTCCAGAATTCTGGAGACAAGAAGCAGTGGATTTAATGCACGGCACATCAGTTAACCAAACCGTTATCTCTTCATCTGGACTGTCACTGATGATGAATCAGACACTACTAGAACTTATGAAAGGTCGTTTAGAGGCCTTCCCAATCTCAGTGGATGCGAATGAGTTTCCTTGGACTCGGATTCAACTCACTGTGCCCATCGTCAGTCCTGAAATTGTAACTCTTGAAGCCGAAGAGGACTGAGTTGAGGCTGATTGAACAGTACCATCGTGGTACTAGTATTAGGCTTAAACCCAATCCGTTCGTAAAACCGCTGTTGATGGGTAGTCATGAGATAAACACGCTCTACCCGGTTCATATGCGGATGGCTCAAAACAGTTTCAACCAATTTCCTCCCCAGCCCAGAACCACGATAATCTGGGTGGATCACGACATCCCAAATGGTAGCGCGGTAGATACCATCTGAGGTAGCTCTGGCAAACCCAATCAACCGATCTCGATCCCAAACGCTGATGACAGGATTACTGTTAGCAATGGCGATGCCCAAGTCTTCGATACTTCGTTCCTGAGCCCAAAAAGCCCCCAGCTTCAGCAGCGCTTGAAGTTGCTTCAAGTCAAAAGACTTGCGATCAGAAAACTGAATATGACTACAATCCATAATCCACTGTTACCGATATTGAGAATTGTAACTCTAACTTCACATTTTGCAAAGTAACAGTACAGTGACGTTGCTCACCGCACCCTTGTTTCCCCCTGCCCCCCCTGCTCAAGAATAGCTCTCTTCTATCGGCACACCCACCGCCACAAAGGATGACTTGGTCCCTGTTGCCGAATTCGGCAAACCTGTTGTTCGAGACGTTGCTGCTCTTGACGCGGTAGTCCGAGGAGAATATTCCGAGTTTGCCACACCAAAACAGCAACAGTCATACCAATACAAAAAGCTAGCCCCAAAGCTGACAGTGGGTTGTAATAGAGGCCATATCGCACCGCTACCCAGGTAAAGTATTGCAGCCATAGCGCAATTTCTGCACGTAAACCCCACAGGCTTAAAGGTGCAATAGTAACCCACAAGACACCTACCACCAACCACCTGCTATAGACCTTAATCTGATGTAGTCTTTGCACCTGCTGCTTAAAGGCTGGGTCAAGTTGCGTATCTGTAAGTGATTCAAAATGCTGGTTTTTTGACTGGTCCATGGCACACTCGCGATGTTTCTGCCAAGCCGATCATCGACCATCATCCGAACTGGTCAAAGTATCAACAGGCTCTGTACTGATGGTCTTTGGTGGCTGACTGTTACGACGCCACCAAGCAAGTAAGGGACTGGCGATAAAGATACTAGAATAAGCTCCCATTGTGAACCCAATAATCAGAGCCAGGGAGAAGTTTCTCAGACTTTCACCACCAAAGAGGAAGATGGAAAACAACGTTAGCAGTACCGTTAACGTCGTGTTAATGGAGCGAGTGAGGGTCTGATTGACAGCATCATCCACAACCTGGTTAATAGAATTGTTCGGATTGAGTTTGAAGATTTCCCGAATCCGGTCATAGATGACAACCGTGTCCGTAACCGAGAAGCCAGTAATTGTTAAAATTGCCACGATAAACAAGCTATCAACTTCTGTGCCCTGCACCAGACCTAAGAACGCAAAAAACCCGACTGTAATCAAGACATCATGGAACAGAGCAAGGATTGCTATTACAGCATAATCAGTCTGGAATCGCACGCTTAAGTAGATAACGATGCCAATGAAAGAGACGGCTAGAGCCAACAAACCAGAAGACAAGAGTTGCCGACCAATTGTGGGACCTACAGTATCAATTTGAGTTGCTTGGGGATTAAACTCACCAAGTTTCTGAGTAAGAGCGGTTTGCAACTTGGTACGTTGATCGACATTTAATGCCTTTGTCCTTAGAGATACCGCCTGTTGATTTGTGCCAACAATTTGGATACTGCTATTACCCAGTCCTTGCTCGTCAAGGATTTGCCGAACTGTGGCAATGTCTATTGGGCGATCACAGTTATGTGGGACTTGACAATTGCGTTCAAACTGTAGTCGAGTACCACCTGCAAAATCTAGACCTAGCCGTAACGGTGAGCCTAGTTGTTGCCAAGAAATCCCCATCGATACTAAGCCACTAAGGATGAGAGCCGCAGAAAGCGTCCACCACCAGCGTCGCTGTTCGATCACACTGAATTTCTTCATTTTGCCCCCTGTACCTGAGATTTTGTTGTGGCTGGCAGATTAGGACAAAACAGTTCGGGTTTCCGGAATTGGGGAAAACTCAATGCGAACAAAAGCAGCGTGCGACTACAGGTAATTGCTGTAAACAAATTTACTCCCAACCCCAGTGCTAAGGTGAGAGCAAAGCCTCTAACTAGACCTGCGCCTAGCCAAAACAGTGCGGCACAAGCAATTAAGGTTGTTACATGACTGTCTAAAATGCTGGACCAAGCTCGATAGAACCCAGCCTCTACTGAACGATACAAAGTTTTGCCAGCTCGTAATTCTTCACGGGTGCGCTCAAAAATCAGCACGTTGGCATCAACTGCCATCCCAATACTGAGGATAAATCCAGCAATTCCCGCCAGACTCAGGGTGAACTGTAACCCAGCGAAGACTGCAAATGTTAACACAGCATAGATGATTAATGCTACATCAGCAATGATTCCAGGCAATCGGTAGTAGAGCACCATAAAGACCAACACTAAAACCAGACCCCCAATCCCGGCGTAGATGCTGCGCTGGATGCTGTCTTTACCTAAAGTTGCTCCAACTGTCCGGTTCTCCACAACTTCTACAGGGAATGGCAAAGCTCCTCCTCTGAGCTGCACTGCCAGGTCGTTTGCCGATTTGGCAGTAAAGTTACCACTAATCGTTGCTCGTCCACCAGTAATGCCAGTTTGTGCGTATTGAGCCTCAACAGTAGGAGCGCTGATTAATTTGTTATCTAGAAAAATACCGATGCTGCGTCCTGTACCAGCGAGATTCTTCGTTAACTTGGCAAATAATTCACCGCCAAATTGGTCAAACTGGATGTCAACATCCCAAGCGTTGCTGTTAGGATGTGGTGCAGCACCTGCATCTTTGAGGTACTTACCAGTTAATGGGGGGTTGCTGCTCTCAAATAGCCCCAGGAGCGCTTGATTCGTCTCGTTAAGGGCTGCCTGATTTTTAGCGATCACGGCCTCATCCCCACTCTGTCTCAACTCTGCCTGCTTAGCTATCTCAGCTTGCTGCACTTGGTATTCAGCATTCAATTGCCCCTCTGTACCTGGCTTTTGCAGGCGGAACTCCAGTTGAGCCGTACCGCCTAGCACCCGTTCTGCTTGCTGGGGGTCACTTACCCCTGGCAGCTGCACCAAAATTTGGTTGTTGCCCACCGTCTGAACCACTGATTCAGAGACCCCAAGGCCGTTAATTCGATTTTCTAAAACTCTCTGAACTGCTGCTAAATCTTGGGGGCTGATTTGCTTAATTTCCTGAGAAGGCTTTACCTGCAGTGTCAGCTGTGCCCCTCCCCTTAAGTCTAGCCCCAAAGGGACAGGATATTTAATAATCACCACGATAGCGGCGACGAGAAGAATGAGGATCAAACCCAATAGAGATCGCTGTCTTTGCATACTCTAATCCGCTCCGAAGTTCCGAGCTTCCTAAAGGAAGAGCTCCGAAGAGCGGAGGCAACCTCAGCGCTCGGACTTCTCTCCAACAAATGCTATGATAATCCGTTTTGTGCGGAATAAGCAGCTATACAGCAACACAGCTAAACCTGTAGGGCTACCATTTTTTGCACTGCTTCTACAATTTGCTCTGGCTGCACAATCGTCAAGCGCTCCAAAGCTCCGTTATATGGGGTAGGGATATCTTGGGAAGCCAGCCGTATAACGGGTGCATCAAGTTCATCAAAGAAGCGGTCGTTAATCGAGGCGATGAGTTCTGCCCCAATACCGCCAGTTTTCATTGTCTCTTCAACAACGATAACCCGATGAGTTTTACGCACTGAAGCGCCTATTGTTTCCAAATCAAGTGGTTTTAGAGATATCAGGTCAATAACTTCTGGATCGTAACCATCCTTTTCTAGGATCTTTGCTGCTTGCATCGCATGATGGCGCATCCGCGAGTAGGTCAAGATCGTGACATCCTTACCTTGCCGCACCACCTCTGCTTTGTTCAGCGGTAGTAAGTACTCTGCTGCTGGCAATTCTTCCTTCAAGTTATAGAGCAAGACATGTTCAAAGAAAAGAACTGGGTTGTCATCGCGAATGGCGGATTTGAGCAGACCTTTGGCATTGTAGGGTGTAGAGCAGGCAACAATCCTCAGACCAGGAACTGCTTGAAAGTACGCCTCTAATCTTTGAGAGTGTTCTGCCCCTAACTGTTTGCCCACACCACCAGGACCACGAATCACAATGGGGATTTTAAAGTTGCCACCAGAGGTGTAGCGTAGCATCCCAGCATTGTTAGCAATTTGGTTGAAGGCAAGGAGCAAAAAGCCCATATTCATGCCTTCAATAATTGGCCTGAGTCCCGTCATAGCGGCTCCGACTGCCATACCAGTGAAGCTATTTTCAGCAATCGGGGTATCTAGAACCCGCAGTTCGCCATATTTTTTATATAGGTCTTTCGTGACTTTATAGGAACCACCATAGTGACCCACATCTTCACCAAGGACAAATACAGACGGGTCATGCTCCATTTCTTCATCAACGGCGGCACGTAGAGCTTCAAAGAAAAAAGTTTCTGCCATTGGACTATTGAGTTTGATTACTTTGTTTTTTGTAATCTTAACCGAGAACAGGGTGTGGGGTGTAGGAGCAGATTTACCACTGGGGAGAAGCCAAAAGCAGAGCCTCAGACTCCTCTCTGTTTAAGGGAGAGGAGAAAAGATATCCTTGACCATATTCACACTTTAACCCTCTTAGAATTGCTAACTGCTCTTGGGTTTCCACCCCTTCTGCTGTGATGTCAATTCCAAGTTTACGTGCTAGTGTCGCAATTGTCTCTACAATCTCACAACTTCCCAACGAAGCGTTAGGACTGCTAACGAACGAGCGGTCAATTTTCAATCCCCTAATAGGGAAGTGGTGCAGACGAGCTAATGATGAATAGCCAGTCCCAAAGTCATCTATGGATAAATGAATACCTAAAGCTTGCAGTTGTGAGAGCACAGCAGTTGCAAATGCCACATTTTCCATAATAACGCTTTCTGTAATCTCCAGTACTAAACAGCTGGCAGGAAGACCAGTTTCATGCAAAATTTGCTGGATTTGCTGCGTCAGATCTGACTGGGAAAACTGCTTGAAAGAAAGATTGACGCTGATTCTTAAGGGTAAAGCGGAATAGTTGCGTTCTAGCCATGCTTGCATCTGATAGCAAGCACAGCGCAGCACCCAGTAACCAATTTGGACAATTTGTCCGGTTTCTTCTGCCACGGGGATGAAATCGGATGGTGTAACGAGACCACGGTCTGGATGCTGCCAGCGAATCAAAGCCTCGAACCCTGCAATCCTACCGCTATTGAATGCCACAATCGGTTGGTAATAAACTTTAAACTCCTGACGGTCAAGGGCATGCCACAGATCTATCTCCAACTGCAATCGAGCCACTGCCTGAGTGTACATATCTAGATCAAAGACTTCATAGCGTGCTCTACCCAGGGCCTTGGCGCGGTACATCGCCGTGTCAGCAGCACGTAGGATGTCTTCTGGTCGCTCAAAGCCGATTGTACTTGGCGCAATGCCAATACTCACAGTGGTGAACACCTCTTGTCCATGGAGTTCAAAGGGCAACGATAGTTCCCCTTGTATGCGGTCAGCAATGTAGAATACGTCGCTGAGATCTTTGAACCCCTCCATAAGAATAGTGAACTCGTCTCCACCGAGTCGGGCAACCGTATCAGTAGGATGCAGGCAGGCTACCAAACGGCTTGCAATAGCAATCAGGAATTGGTCGCCCATGAGATGCCCAAGGCTGTCATTGATCACCTTAAAGCGATCCAGATCCAGAAACAAAACAGCAAATTGTGCTTCTTGATGCTGTTTGACTTGATGGAGTGCCTGTTGGAGACGGTCTATAAATAAAGCTCGATTGGCTAAACCTGTTAATGAGTCGTGGAACGCACTATGCTGTAGAGCCTCCTCCATGTGCTTACGCTGTGTAAGGTCAGTAATAAAACCTTTCACGCCCACGATTTGGTCATTCCCATGCAAAACTAAGTTCCCTTTCTCCCATAACCATTTTTCTTCACCTGATTTGGCACGAATGCGATATTCAACAACGTAAGGTTGCCGCAAAGCAATCCCTGTCTTAATCGCATTTAAGACTTTAGGCAAATCATCAGGATGAGTGATGGCATTATAGTTATTGGCTCTATGTTCTCCCACCAGTTCTTCGCTTGTGTATCCAGTGAGAGCCAAGCACCCTTCACTGACATAGGTCATTGGATACTCAGGGGTGTTAGCACAGAAGAAAGCAATACCTGGCAGGGAATCAATGAGGGCAGTCAATCGACCCTGACTTTCTTCGAGTAATGCTGCCAGTTTTGCCAATTCGGTTGTCCTCTCCTCAAGCTGGTGCTCCAACTCGTCATAGGCTTTTTGCAGTTGATCTTTACCCCTTTTGGGGGCAGCAAGTTGTGGCAAAGTCGTCCAGCGAGCAACCACTACTCCTACAAATGAGAGAGCAACTAGCCAAGCGATCAAAAATGGGGTGCCGGACTTACTAGATACTACGTCT
This sequence comes from Chroococcidiopsidaceae cyanobacterium CP_BM_ER_R8_30, assembly GCA_019244235.1. Taxonomy (GTDB): domain Bacteria; phylum Cyanobacteriota; class Cyanobacteriia; order Cyanobacteriales; family Chroococcidiopsidaceae; genus JAFAVL01. The sequence goes on along the minus strand of JAFASY010000197.1, from coordinate 35,662 downwards.
AACCAACTACTGATAATCCAGCTAATAGCAGAAATACTACAGATGAATAGGAGCAGGATGAGTATCTGCTGTAGTGCGAAATTTTGACGTCGGTTGTAGGATAGACCGTAATAACGCTTTAAGTGCTTCCGCATTTCATAGCTCCCACTCAAGCCAAAAGTCTAAAACGGGATCTAGTTTCACTTAATCAGCTCTGTAATTTCGCTTTTACTCTAACTGCCATAGATTCTCCGTCTCTACGTCCCTCTGTCTTGAGCTTAAGCTCAGACTAAGCCGATGATAAATGGTGTATTTACAGATTTTCTGATAATGTTTAACCTAACCACCGAACAGCGTCTTTGGCATGATATGTGAGGATCAAGTCAGCGCCAGCACGCTTAAAACTAGTCAAAGTCTCCATCACGATCCGCTCTTCGTCAATCCAACCGTTAAGAGCAGCCGCCTTAATCATGGCATACTCGCCAGAAACATTATAGGCAGCAACTGGTAAATTGGTTGCTTCCTTAACTCGCCAGATAACGTCCATATATGCTAGGGCTGGCTTAACCATCAGCATATCAGCACCTTCAGCAATGTCAAGAGCAATTTCTTTGAGGGCTTCACGGGCATTACCAGGGTCCATTTGGTAGGTGCGGCGATCACCAAATTGCGGCGCTGATTCAGCTGCATCACGGAAAGGACCATAGTAAGCCGAGGCATACTTGGCCGCATAAGACATAATCGGTATATCCTGGTATCCAGCCTCATCTAACCCCTGGCGAATTGCTTGCACAAACCCATCCATCATCCCTGAAGGAGCAATGATGTCAGCTCCTGCCTTGGCTTGAGCAACTGCTGTCTTTCTAAGCAACTCTAGTGTTGGGTCATTTAAGACACGCCCACTCAAGTCACCAACTTGTAGATAGCCACAGTGACCGTGAGTCGTGTATTCACACAGGCATGTATCAGTAATTACAATTAAATCTGGCACCGCCGCTTTCACTACGGTAGCAGCTTGTTGCACAATACCGCAATCATGCCATGCACCAGTTGCTTCTGTGTCTTTGTCTTCGGGAATGCCGAACAGAATAATGCCAGGAATGCCAAGGTCATAAACTTCCTTTGCCTCCTCAACTATCTTATCTACCGATAACTGATAGACTCCAGGCATTGATTTAACTTCTTTGGCAACGCTTGCACCTGGTACAGCAAACAGGGGGTAGATTAAATCGTTAGCCGTCAGGACAGTCTCGCGCACCATTCGACGTATTTGGGGATGACTACGTAGGCGGCGGGGGCGATGGATGGGAAACATGGCTTCAGGGAAAGGTAAATTAATTAGATGCAACCAGGGACATTATCCTATAACAGCCGAAAAATAAAGGGATAGCGAAATGGCTCGTCAGGTGCGCGCAGCGTATGCGTAATCGCCCAAGCTGTCAGTCCCCAATGAATAATAAACCCTATAGGTCCTAGAATGAACCATGCTAGACCAAACGTAATAAAACCTAAGACTGCAATAATGGCTCCGTAGAACCATACGTTAAAGTGAAAGTTAATTGCCTCTTTTGCATTCTCCTTAACAATTGGGTCTTCAGATACAAATAGGATTGCAATAGGTATTCCGACTGACAAGAGCGTAGTGCTGAAAAAGATTGATCCATGACTTAGAGCCGATAGCAATCTTCGCTTGTCCTTGTCGTACAGGTCGTACATAGATCACCCTCCGCTTGGTGGTATTTTCTTTACTTCTAACCAATCTTGCAACTGTTATCTTTGAGAATGAGCGTATTTGATTAAATACTTTTTCTCTTTACAATTCTACAGCTCGGCTTCATGATATCCAACGATCTACAGACAGAACTTCAAATAGCAGTTGAGCGACGGCGAAACTTCGCTATCATCTCTCACCCTGACGCTGGTAAGACGACACTGACAGAAAAACTCTTGCTTTACGGAGGAGCTATTCATGAAGCTGGAGCCGTGAAGGCACGGCGGCAAGAGCGTAAGGCAACTTCAGACTGGATGGCAATGGAGCAACAGCGAGGCATTTCAATTACCTCAACGGTGTTACAGTTTGAGTACCGGGACTGTCAGATTAATTTACTAGATACTCCTGGTCACCAGGATTTTAGTGAAGATACTTATCGGACTCTGGCCGCTGCAGATAATGCTGTGATGCTGATCGATGTGGCTAAAGGTTTAGAGCCACAGACTCGGAAGTTGTTTGAAGTCTGCCGCATGCGATCACTTCCGATCTTCACTTTCGTCAATAAACTAGATCGTCCAGGCCGGGAACCTTTAGAACTCCTAGACGAGATTGAACAGGAACTAGGGCTACAGACATATGCCGTTAACTGGCCAATCGGTATCGGTGAACGCTTCAAAGGTATATTTGACCGTCAACGAAAGCAAATTCACCTATTCGAACGTAGTGCCCATGGTAGCCGCGAAGCTTTGGATACGGTCATTCAACTAGGAGATCCCAAAATTGAACAGTTGTTGGAGCAAGACCTTTATCACCAGCTCAAGAACGATTTAGAACTTCTAGATGGTCTGGGACCGGAACTGGACACCGAGTTAGTCCACCAAGGCAAAATGACACCTGTGTTCTTCGGTAGTGCCATGACCAATTTTGGGGTGGAGCTATTTTTGAATACCTTTCTTGACTATGCCCTTAAGTCTGGGGCTCACAATAGCAATTTGGGAGAAATTTCGCCCACCTACCCAGAATTTTCTGGCTTCGTCTTCAAGCTTCAGGCAAATATGGACCCGAAGCATCGAGACCGAGTAGCGTTTATCCGAGTCTGCACTGGTAAGTTTGAAAAAGACATGCTGGTTAATCACGCTCGGACTGGAAAAACTATCCGCCTGTCGCGACCTCAGAAACTTTTTGCCCAAGATCGGGAATCAATTGATGTTGCCTATCCAGGTGATGTCATTGGTCTGAATAATCCTGGGATGTTTGCAATTGGCGATACGATTTATACTGGTCAAAAACTAGAGTACGAAGGGATTCCTTGCTTTTCACCTGAGCTATTTGCGATTTTGCGCAACCCAAATCCTTCTAAATTCAAGCAATTCAATAAGGGAGTTTCTGAATTGCGGGAAGAAGGTGCAGTGCAGATTGTTTACTCTGCTGATGAGTCTAAGCGTGACCCAATCCTGGCAGCAGTAGGTCAATTGCAATTTGAAGTGGTGCAGTTTCGATTGCAGAACGAATATGGGGTGGAAACTCAGCTAGAGTTATTGCCTTATACTGTCGCTCGTTGGGTAACTGGTGGTTGGGCAGCGTTGCAAAAAGTGGGACGCCTGTTCAATACAGTGACTGTTAAAGACAGTTGGGGACGACCAGTGTTGCTGTTTCGCAATGAATGGAATTGTCAGCAGGTAGAAGGAGAACATCCAGAGCTGAAATTATCAGCGATCGCGCCTGTGGTTTCTGGTCGAGAACCCGTGAAATAAGAAACCAGGACGATGCTTTCTATAAGGAAACACACTTTTTAATAAATCATTGTGTGTTTTGCTACGAGCAACATATAATCGGCATGACTATCTCTTCAGATAGAGGAGAAGCTTGCATGTATGTGTCGCCTGACAGATAGAAATTCTGCTTCGAGGTTTCACAAGCGGTTAGTTTCCCATACCCTACTAACAGCTAACAACATCTCGCTTCAGTTACTAACAAGGAAGTAGATGAGCTGCTGATGGGAAAGATAGTCACTTCACAATATATTCTCGTCATTCTAAGGAACTCCAAGCTATGCCCTTAGCAAAGCGATGTCTTGCGGAATTCATAGGAACTTTCTGGCTTGTTTTCGGAGGTTGTGGTAGTGCTGTGCTAGCAGCGGCTTACGTTGCTGACGATACAAAGCTCGGTACCTTAGGCCCATATCCATTAGGTATTGGGTTAGTCGGTGTTTCCCTAGCTTTCGGACTGACATTACTTACCATGGCTTACACCTTCGGTTCAGTCTCCGGTTGCCACATCAACCCTGCTGTTTCATTTGGTCTGTGGGCAGGAAAACGCTTTCCAGCTTCAGAACTCCTCCCCTACATCGCAGCCCAGGTGTTTGGTGGGATATTTGCTTCTGGCATTCTCTATGTGATTGCCATGGGTAAACCAGATTTCCAACTCAGTAGCTTCGCTTCCAATGGTTTTGGAGACCACTCTCCAGGACACTATGCCTTGTATTCTTGTTTTATCGCCGAGGTCGTTCTGACCTTTATCTTTCTCCTCATTATTCTGGCGGCTACCGATCGCCGTGCTCCCGTAGGATTTGCCCCTATTCCCATCGGGCTATCCCTAACGCTAATTCACTTAATTAGCATTCCAGTAACCAATACATCAGTTAACCCTGCTCGGAGTACAGGTCCGGCAGTCTTCGCTGGTAATGCGGCAATTGCTCAGTTATGGCTATTCTGGGTAGCGCCGATTTTGGGAGCATTACTAGCAGGATGGCTCTATGCTGCGGTGTTTGCCGAGCCCAAACAGAGATATGCAGAGCCAGTTTCTTCAGTTCCTCCTGTGTAAATTGTAGCAGGCTGATAGTTACAAGCCAAGTTTTGGGTATGTTGAGAGGGAACGGAGGAGGAGAATTTTATGGCTTCTGTTCCCTACTCATCTTTGAAGATTGGCTTGACAGCGCTGAAGCAGGAAGATTATCAAACTGCAATCACACACCTAGAAACTGTTTGCCGTAACCCGTCCCTACCCCTACATTCCCTCACCAAGGTACAGATGGGGTTAGTGGTGGCGTACCACAAAACTGGCACAATCGGGTGTGCTATCGCCCTATGCCAAAAACTAGCCAAAAGCACCGATCCCAAAGTCAAAAACTGGGCAGATAAGATTTACGCTGATCTGACAGAACAAACAGAACGAGGGGACAGAAATCCCTCCACTCCCCCCCTCCCCAAATGGCGACAAGCAGGGCGTGCAAGTCAGTGGCAGCCCCTATGTGGGGTTAACTTAATTCCTTTTTGGTTACTACAGGTTGGTACGGCTGTAGTCTTATTTTGGGTTATTTGTGAACTTGTCAAGCTTGGTTTGTTCTTCACAAACAGCCTGTTAGCATACCTACCGCTCCTGGAGCCGATTCAACTCTTATACAAAGATCCAACTCAAATTCTGCTATTGACACTCTCTATTGCATTCTGCCTATCTCCTTGGTTACTGGATGGACTCCTACGGCTGTTCTATGATTGCCAACCCTTATCAAGCGATAGACTCTCGCAGCATAGTCCAGAGATGGTACAGATGCTGCAAAACTATTGTTTAAAACGGCACTGGCCCTTACCCCGGTTAGGCATCTTGCCCACTAACATCCCTCTTGTCCTAACCTATGGAAATCTACCCTGCACCGCCCGAATTGTGGTTAGCCAAGGACTGTTAGCGCAGCTAGAAGATGATGAAATTGCTGCCATCTGTGCCAGTCAGCTAGGGCAGATTACCTACTGGGATTTCGTTGTTATTTCCTTAGGCGTACTTGTTATCCAAATCCCTTACATAGTCTATTGGCAAGTGTCTCTGTGGGGAGACCGCAGAAGTAGTCAAATTTTAAGGAATGGAGCAGCAATCATTGCCTCGCTCGGTTATGGCTTGTATTACCTCCTCCGAAGTCCGGTTGTATGGTTGTCGCGACTGCGGGTTTACTATAGCGATCGCTTCGCTGCTGATTTGACTGGCAATCCCAATGGGCTCAGCCGTGCCATACTTAAAATCACAATCGGCATTGCTCAAGAAATCCAGCAACAAGGCTACACTCTTTGGCTGTTAGAAAGCTTCAATTTGCTTTCTCCAGTAGACCACCAGCAGGCTATTAGTCTAGGTAGCCTACCTCCAGACACTCAGTTTGAATCTGTCTTAACGTGGGATTGTCTCAATCCTAACCGCCACTGGTTGGGATTCAACAACACCCATCCACTTCTAGGCGAGAGACTGCAACGCCTGACACATATAGCCTATTACTGGCAACTCCCGACAGAACTCGATCTGGTCGAGCTTGAAACCGTCGCCTCAGCCCTAAATTCAAAATCCCTGTTACAAGCAGCCCCCTTCCTCGGTATCCTCCTCTCCTTTGCCTCTGGAGCTATTTTTTGGCTGCTCTGGAAGCTCGGCTTTGTGCTGGGGTTTTGGTCGTTAAGCTGGATCTACGACGATTGGTCTTTGTTTAGAGGTCTAGTCCCTATTGGCTTTAGTCTTGGCACTCTGGTGCGAATCAACACCCTGTTTCCAGACATTAAGCCTACCAATGTACAGACAAACATCAAATTACAAGACCTTCTTGCTAGCTCTACTGCCTTACCTATTGACGGTCAGCCTATCCGTTTACAAGGCAAGCTCCTTGGTCGTCGCGGCATTAGTAATTGGTTAGGGCAAGACTTGCTCCTAGACTCCACCACTGGTTTAGTCAAGTTACACCATACATCTTGGCTTGGACTTGGTTATCTCTTGCCTAGATCCCCCCGTCCTTACGATCTGATAGGTCGAAGTATAACTGTTACTGGCTGGTTCCGTCGCGGTACCAGGGCTTGGATCGATATTGATATGCTGCGGACTTACAATGGCGCAACTAGTCGTAGTAGTCACCCACTCTGGTCTACAGTGTTAGCGAGTGCAGCAGCTATAGGGGGAGCCTATATCTTGTGGAAAGGCGGCTGAACTAAAGAGGTTAGCTTACTGTTGTCCATGTTAAATTAAATACATAGATTCAATGGATTTAGGCTGCTGCGAAACTACATTTTAGATGAGCTATTTGGCTAGAGAATGCTTTTCTCCTACCAACACTCTTCTTAAGATCAAACAGTTACTATTATTAGTTGGTCTTGAATTTCTCACAATGTGCTATTACTAGGTAAGGGTATTATAGCTGCTACTGAGTCAAAATTATGGCTAAAGGTGGAAATATATCTGCCAAACTAGCTGTAAGCTGAAGCTCGTGGTATTGTGAAGAATGGTATCAGAGTCCAAGGAAATTAGCACCAGCGGCAAAAGCCTGACTGGAATGTGTCAAAAGGCCAACTGCCTGATGGAAGTTTAGGTTTTTATGGTGTCAAGGACCTGTGGTGCTAAATAGCTTTTTTCATCTAATGAAGGGGTTTGCGAAGATTAGCGGTTTGGAGCAAGAAATTCGGTTGTGGCAGCGTTCGTCAATTTCGGCTAGTCAAGGTTTGCTTTGCCAAAGGCTAAACCGTGTTTGAACGCAAATTTGGAGGAAGAGTAGCCTCCCCAAGCCACTGCCGATTGAGCAGTTTTGTCAAAGTTTTATTTTTACTAAAGTCTGGAGGTATCGTTCATGTCTGTTCGTCTTTACATCGGCAATCTGCCGAAAGAAGAAGTAGATCGTCAGGAGCTGCAAGCGGTTTTTGCCGAAATGGGAGATGCAGTTACGACTAAAGTCATCAAAGACCGGAAGACAGGCAAATGCCGTGGTTTTGGTTTTGTTACTGTCAATGATGACGAGCAAGCTGACCAACTGATTGAGAAGTTTAATGGTCACATGTTCAAGGACACTCCACTAAAAATAGAGAAGGCATTGCCTCGGTCTAAAGGTCAAGGGGATGAAGAATCTCCCAATCCAGATAGCAGTGCTACTCCTAGTACGACGAGTAGCGCTAGCGTAGAAAAAGCGACTCCTCGCCGTGGTGGGGCGAATAAGAAGCCTCGCCGCGCTGCTGCTAGTGCTCCTGCTGGTGAGTCAGACGCAGTTCAGCCAGATCCGCGTTGGGCTTCTGAGTTAGAAAAGCTCAAGCAGATGTTAGCGGCTCAAACTACTAACTGAGGCGAAGGTAAGGAGATGGGGTAATGCGGTAATGGGGAGCAAGAAAACTGTCTGCTTACTTTGTTCCTTAAACCTACAAATCCAATCGAGTACAGCTTTCTTAAAGCTTCACCTGAATTCTAGATTGAAAAGCAGAGCTTCAAACTAAGCCTTCACGAGCTGACATCCAAGAACGACAAATGAGCTGCTGTTCTCTCTCCCCATCACCCTATCTTCCCACGCCCATACCTCCTCACCTGCGATAGATGCACAAACAATTGGCGAACACCACTTACTACTGAAGGGGAAAGAGACTCTGAGCAGAATCAGTCTTGTAGAGGATTGTCACGATTTGTTGTGGACTTTAAATTACAATTAATAATTGTTAAAGCTGCTTTGAGGCAGCCACTTGATATTTATTTCTCCCCATCTCGTCAAAGTCTTTTACAAAACTATGAACTCTGCAACTCAGAAGCACGTTGCTCTGATTTCCGTCCATGGCGATCCTGCAATTGAAATTGGCAAAGAAGAGGCAGGAGGGCAAAATGTCTACGTGCGTCAGGTGGGTAAGGCACTAGCCAAGTTAGGATGGCAAGTCGATATGTTTACCCGTAAAGCTAGCAGGGAGCAGTCTTCCATAGTTCAACATAGCTCGAATTGTCGGACAATTCGCTTAGTAGCTGGTCCCGAGGAGTTTGTACCTCGGGACAATATTTTTGGATATGCCCCAGAGTTCGTTCAGGCATTTCTGGACTTTCAACAGCAGAATGGTATTGAGTATGGGCTAGTCCACACAAATTATTGGATTTCTAGCTGGGTAGGTATGGAGCTAAAGAAAATCCAAGGTAGCAAGCAGGTTCATACTTACCACTCTCTAGGAGCGATTAAGTACAAGTCAGTTTCGACGATTCCGCTCATTGCCAAGACTCGATTGAGTGTGGAAAAAGCCGTTTTAGAGACAGCAGAGCGCATAGTAGCAACAAGTCCCCAAGAAAAAGAACACATGCGATCGCTCGTTTCCACTAAAGGCAATATTGATATTATTCCTTGTGGTACAGACATTAAGCGATTTGGCTCTATCGATCGGCAGCAAGCCAGGGAGTCTTTGGAAATTGATCCAGAAACTAACGTTGTCTTGTACGTAGGACGGTTTGACCAGCGTAAAGGGATTGAAACCCTGGTACGTGCAGTTGCTCAGTCTAAATCGCGCAGCCAAGGCAACCTGAAGCTAATTATTGGTGGCGGGAGCCGTCCTGGTCAAAGTGATGGGATTGAGCGTGATCGCATCGAGCAGATTATTGATGAGCTAGGGATGCGTGACTTTACGATTTTCCCCGGTCGTCTTGGCGATAAAATTCTGCCAAATTACTATGCCGCAGCTAATGTCTGTGTAGTTCCTAGTTATTATGAACCATTCGGGCTAGTGGCAATAGAAGCAATGGCAAGTGGGACGCCAGTAGTTGCTAGTGATGTAGGTGGTCTACAGTTTACAGTCATATCAGAGGAAACAGGTTTACTTGCCCCACCCAAAGATGATGCAGCCTTTGCAGCAGCAATCGATCGAATTCTGATGAATCCAGCTTGGCAGCGTCAGCTAGGTCAGGCGGCAAGAAAGCGGGTAGAAACCAAGTTCAGTTGGGATGGCGTTGCAGCACAGTTGAGCAGACTCTATAGTCAGTTGCTAGAAGCAGAGAATGTAGCCTCAACTGCTCAGACAGCAGCTGTGAGTGCTTAATCTTTGCGCTGCCGGAGGCACCTTTGGCAGAACGTTGAGTCATAGGTAGAAGCATTCGTTAGAATGTGTTAACTGTTCTGCTGTGACTCACCATGGTTCAAGCTCCTGCGCAGATCGCTACTACAGATTTAGCTACAATAGCCATCGACCGGATTCATCAAGCTGGTTGTGAGTACGGAGATATACGCTTGTGCACCTACCGTTCTCAGAACTTAACCGCCCGCGATCGCACCCTGAGCCAGTTAGCAGATAACGTCAGCTCTGGCTTTGGGGTACGCGTTTTGCTGAATGGAGCCTGGGGATTCGCCGCTAGTCACAACAGGACTTTAGCTGAGGTTGAGAGAATTGTTAACTTGGCCGTGGATATCGCCAAGGCAAGTCACCTTTCGCAACAGACACAAGTCCAGTTGGTACCAGTCACTGCCTATAGCGATACCTACGTGACGCCAATCGCCATCGACCCCTTCAGCGTACCTATTACCGAAAAGGCGGAACTACTGCTACAGCTTAATGAACAGCTCCTGAGTTATGGCGATCGGGGTATCAAAAAAGCTTATTCTTATCTGCGATTCACGCGCGAAGATAAGATATTTGCTTCCACAGCAGGTGCTACAATCCAGCAGACCATTTACCGCAGCTATCCAGGATTTGGCTGTACTGCTATTGCCAATGGCGATGCTCAAAGTCGGAGCTATGAGCGTCCACCTTTAAATATAGGTTATGAACACATTCAGCCACAGGATCTGCTAGCTCAGGTAGACCGTGTGGCTACAGAAGCAGTTGAAAAAGTCAATGCTCCCCTAGGACCTTCTGGTATCAGCACAACTATCATTCTTAAACCAACAAACTTGTTTCTCACAATCCACGAATCAATAGGGCATCCTACGGAACTAGACCGAGTATATGGCTATGAGGCGAATTTTGCTGGTACTAGCTTTGCCACTACTGATAAACTGGGCACTCTCCAGTATGCAGCTCCTTGGGTTAACTTCCGAGCTGACCGCACTCAGTTAGGAGGACGTAGCACTCTGGGCTATGACGATGAAGGTGTTCCAGCTCAAGATTGGTACGTTATTAAAGATGGTATTTTAGTAGATTACCTTACAGACCGCGAGACAGCCTATAGACTCGGTCGTGACAGTAGTAATGGCTGTGCTTACGCTGATAGCTGGGCTAGTGTACCGATGGTGCGAATTCCGAATCTTGGGCTAGAACCGGGACCAGATGGGAGTAGCCATACTGCCACTCTATCAGAGATGATTGCTGATACTGAGAACGGAATTTTAATTGATGGAATTGGCAGTTTCTCTATTGACCAGCAACGGCGTAACTTCCAGTTCGGCGGTGATGCTTTTTGGAAAGTGGAAAAGGGTAAGGTGGTGGGGATGCTCAAGAATGTGACTTACCACTCAATGACAACTGACTTTTGGAATCGTGTTGACGCCTTGGGACCAGCATCTGAACGCGAACAGTGCGGTACCAGTATGTGTGGTAAAGGTGAGCCGATTCAGCTTGCCCAAATGACCCATGCCTGCGTGCCAGTACGGGTACGTAATATTCAGATTGGGGGATCACAATGATAGCAGCACCAATTTTGATTGGTGAAGACCAGCTACTGTCCTTGGTAGAAAAAGTTATTAAACAATCAGAGGCAGAGGGAGTTTTTGTCAGTCTTAGTACTGGTGAAGAAGCTCTTAGTCGTTACTCGGAAAATCAGATTAGTCAGAATATCAGTCAAACGCGGTTTAATCTGACTATTACCAGTTATTTCGGAACTCGCTGTGCTTCTGCCTCAACAACTGATACCGATCCAGAGGCGATCGCCCAAGCAGTTCGTCGCTCTGAAGAACTCGCCCGCATTGCTCCAGAAGATCCAGAATGGATGCCGCTCTTGGAAGTGCAAGTTTACGAGCAGCGAACTCCAGCCTTTGATGAAGCGACAGCTATGCTCTCGCCTCTAGAGCGTGGCAAAATTGTCCAGGCGGTATGTGCCCGGAGCGATCGCGCCAATGTTGACGGTTCGGGTACCCTTAGTACGGAGGTGTTCCTACGGGCAGTGGGGAACTCACGGGGATTACGAGCTTGTAGCCAAGGGACAGTAGCAGATTTTAGTTTTACCGCCCGAACTGGAGATGGCTCTAGCTGGAGTCAGCGGACTGCTTGGGCTATAGACCAGTTACCTATCGAGTCATTAACAGAGCAACTTATTGAACGGGCAGCACGCTCAAAACATCCTCGTGAAGTGAAGCCAAGTATATATCCAGTTGTCTTCGATGGAGCCGCTTTTGCGGATTTGCTAAGTTGGGTGATCTGGAACTTGGATGCACGGGCAGCCGATGAGGGGCGATCATTCATGTCTCGCATTGATGAGACTAGTAAACCCATTGGGAATCTTTTAGGTGAGGCAATATTCAGTCCCCTTGTGCAGGTCCAACGTGATGCAGCTCATCCGTTGTTACAATTGGGAACTTTCACCAGTGATGGGTTGAGCAATGGCTACCTGAAGATCATTGAGGATGGTGTCCCTAAAAACTTATCCTACAGTCGCTATTGGGCAAAGCAGCAAGGCAAAGAGCCGACTGGTTCTTTGACTCCGATTGTTATGGATGGGACAAACCAGAGCTTAGCAAACTTAATTGGGCAGACAGAGCGAGGGATCTTAGTGAGTCGGGCTTGGTACGTTCGTTATGTCAATCCTCGAAGCTTAGTAGTTACAGGTATGACCCGTGACGGTACATTCTGGATTGAGGATGGTCAGATTGCTTACCCAATCAAAAATCTGCGTTTCAACCAAAGCTTACCTGAGATGCTAAGGGATGTTGATGCTCTCAGTACAGTTCAGCGCTATGGTAGCAGTGTAGTACCTGGGGTACGGGTACAGGCTTTTAATTTCAGCAGTGTGACTGACAGCGTTTGAAGCAGGTTGCGGTATCAAAGGTTCAATACCAATGCACAATATATTACACATGTCGAGCGCATCGCGCTCTGTTCTTGAGGCGGTGATAGAGCGGCTCGCCCCCGCACTGGCAACACGCTGTGCCCCAAGAGATGTAGACGTATTTTTGCTGCGTCTAGAGAGCTACTTCGAGGATCTCTATTTGCCGCTATTACAGCTCTATGGCGAACAAGCTGATTTCCAGCAGCAGTTTGACTCTTTGTTTGACCAGATGCTCGACGCCTATGTGGCACGACCCGAACCACTACGGTTACTAGATCTCGAACGACAATTCATGCCCGACTGGTTCCAGCGCCCAAACATAGTTGGCTATGTTTGCTACACCGACCTGTTTGCGGGTACCTTAGCTGGAGTCCGCGAACATATCAGCTACCTGCGTGAACTGGGAGTCACCTACCTGCACCTGATGCCAGTACTCAAACCGCGCCCCGGTATCAACGATGGTGGCTATGCGGTCATGGACTATCATGCTGTCGATCCGGCACTAGGCACCATGGCTGATCTACAGGCACTTGCTAGTGAGTTGCATACCTTTGGCATTAGTTTGTGCATAGACCTAGTACTCAACCATACTGCCAAAGAACACGAGTGGGCGCAGAGGGCTCTGGCTGGTGAAGCAGAGTATATGGACTACTACTATACGTTCCCAAATCGCACCTTCCCTGACGCCTACGAACTCACCCTACCAGAGGTGTTCCCTGATTTCGCACCAGGTAACTTTAGCTGGTATCCCGAGATGGCTGGTAGCGGACGATGGGTATGGACAACCTTTAACGAATTTCAGTGGGATCTCAACTATACGAATCCCATGGTATTTCGAGCAATGGTAGATATCATGTTCTTTTTGGCTAACCAGGGCGTAGATATCTTGCGGCTCGACGCTGTGCCCTTTATTTGGAAACGGATGGGCACTAACTGCCAAAACCAACCTGAGGTTTACCTGCTGATTGAGGCTTTTCGCGCTGTCATGCGAGTAGTGGCACCAGCGTTGATTTTCAAGGCTGAGGCGATTGTGCCACCCGATTTTCTTCTACCTTATCTCGGAATTAAGACAACTGTTGGTAAGCAGTGTGAGTTAGCATACAACAACCAGCTCATGGTGTTGCTCTGGAGTACTCTTGCCAGTCGTAAGGTAAAATTGATGACATATGTACTTCAGCATATGCCACGCATGCTGTTAGGCAGCACCTGGATCACTTACGTCCGCAACCATGATGATATTGGTTGGGCCATAACTGATGAGGATGCTGCCGCAGTTGGCGAGAATGGTTTCCTCCATCGCCAGTTTCTCAACGAGTTCTATGACGGTATCTTTCCCGGCTCGTTCGCTAAAGGTGAACTCTTTCAGTATAATCCAGTGACTCAAGACGCCCGCATTAGTGGTACGACTGCATCGCTGGCAGGGTTGGAACAGGCAGTGGCCAAACAGGATGAGCGTGAAATCGATTTGGCTGTGCGTCGCATCCTGCTGCTACACAGCGTGATTATGACCTACAGTGGTATTCCACTTATCTATATGGGTGACGAGTTGGGGTTGTTTAACGACCGCTCCTATCTTAGTGACTCTGTGAAAGCCGAAGATAATCGTTGGATGCATCGACCGCCGATGGACTGGGTGAAGGCACAGAGCCGCCACGAGCCCACAGGTGTTGTGGGACGGATATACCAGGGATTACTCAGGTTAATTAAAGCCCGCAAGTCGGCACCAATGCTTCACTGTCTCGGTCTCATCCAGCCACTATGGACAGATAATGAGCATGTCTTTGCTCTATCTCGCTCAAATCCTATGGGGCACCTGTTGCTATTGGCAAACTTTCATGAAACTGAGCACTTGGTAAAAGCCGATCTGTTGCAGAATGGGGGTCTAGGTGCCAATGTGTACGATATACTAACGGGTGGAGTCTTATCAATAACTGATGGATACATTCGCCTGGGACCGTATGAAAGTTTATGGTTAACAGATGTTGAGTAGGTTAAGCTTAAAAAGCGTTTCTAGGTAGAGCGAGTGTTGACTCAATGTAGGTTAACTTATTGCTACAACGTTCTTGGAAAGAAAAACCAGTGATACATCAAATTGGTGACAGAGTTCGGACTCTTGATGGGCAAACCGGAACAATCGTTCACGTCGAGACTATTGGTTCGGATGAACTGCCTATAGATGAACAGCTTGTAGTTTTACTCCCTGATGGTTCTACAGTGACAGGTTCCTCAGCAGATTTCAAGGCTGAGGAAGTCGGCCTTCTAGGGCAGGACCCTCCACTCTACTAGAGTTGTTAGATCAGAAAGTGCGTAGGATGCTTAGGGGACGCATCTAAGAGTTGGGAGAATACAACGAAAGCGATAGATTCTTATTAGAGAACGATTGAACAATCCCCAGACGGGGCAACTTTTGCTCAGACTGCTCTATCTGTTCTCATTGATGCAAATATAGGCGGTTAGGATTGGGTCTGGTTGCTTGTACTATTCTTTGTACTCCCCTAACTCTTAGATGCACCCCTGCGGTGCCTATTTGCCCCAAAGGTAGCAAAGATACCTTTGGGTCTACAAGTAGTAAATCCACTCTAATGGAAAGAGCTTTTGAAAATTTGGGGAACGGAACTTTTTGAAAGAAGTGCTGACTTTTTCTTAAAGAGCAACCCTAGACCGAGGATAGTACCACCGACGAATACAGCTCCAATATTATCTGGTTCGGGAACAACTGTAACTGATGAACCAAGGCTTGGAAAAGACATAGAAGTTGCGGCAGCTGTCGGAGAGGAGACAGACGAGAAAGCCCCCTCTGCCACAGATATTGATGCATTTGAACCATTGTTATTTGGTCCCACACTTAACGCAAATCTTTCAGGTATACCATTATTTAAATACATGTAAGAAAATTGCCTCAGATTAGCTAAACCCCATGTTTGCGTACCAATAAGTGGATCACCTGAGAATGTCACTTCCAATGAATTCAGTTCATTTGTTGTCAAAAAACCACTTCCCGTACTATCAATACCTGAAAACGAACCAGACAGTGTGCCATCAAGTAGACCACTTTGACGATCAAAAAAGCCTCCTACTGTAAAACTGCCTGACACAGATAAAGACGCAGCTTGTGCTGAATTCACTGAAATTCCTGTCAAGCCCAGAGCAGTGCTAGCAGTCATCAATGCTAATTTTCGTAGTAGGTTCATAGCTCTAATGAAAGAATTTTTACTGTTTATAATAAGATTATTTATGATGCCTTCCATGAAATTTAAATAAAGTGAGAGAGCAAAACTGTAAAAATTTAGCAAATAGTATGACGATACAACCATGTATTGATTTTGCTATTTGCTTTTTAATTTGAGGTAGTAGTGTTTCTAATTCTGGGCTCAGGGTAATCACAATCGACATACAGCTGCTTCCTTCGGCTTTGGTATTAAGCCTCTGGACGACATTCTAATAAACAGGGTAAGCAGAAACACGGGGTTACAGCAATTGAAGCAGTCATGTAATATAGCATTCACTACAGATTATTGACCGCCTAGTGTAGCTCGATAAAATTAAGAATGTCTAGTTCTTTTCCGCCCACGCTAAAAACTTTTGTGTTTAACTGACAATTACATTCTTTGCGATCGCCCACCTCGAACCTCACACCGCTACCTACCAATAACTTGAACCTAATAATACGAGTTTTTTAACATGCAGCACTTAATGCCAAAAGACAAGGTTCTGATTCAACAGCGATTAACCCCATACCTGTTTTTGCTCCCGGCTTTCTCTATCTTGAGCTTGACTGTCTTTTGGCCAGCTGCCCAAGCGTTCTACCTAAGCTTTACCCACTACGATGACCTAACCCAACCGCCACAATGGGTGGGAGGAGAAAACTTCCACCGCCTATGGGCAGACCCTGTGTTTTGGCAAACCCTGCGTAACACAATTGTGTATATCATTGGCGTTGTGCCAATTTTAGTGGTTGCGCCACTAGCACTAGCAATCTTAGTTAACCAAAAACTACGGGGAATTCACTGGTTTCGGGCTGCTTACTACGCACCTGTGGTGATTTCGACGGTGGTGGCTGGAATTGCCTGGAAGTGGCTTTATGCAGAAGATGGTCTACTTAATCAATGGCTCAAACAACTTGCTATTGGTGCTATACCCTGGCTGACTAGCCCTAACTGGGCTATTTTCAGCGTTATGGCAGTGACGGTATGGAAGGGATTGGGCTACTACATGGTCATATATCTTGCTGGCTTGCAATCAATTCCAGAGGACCTGTATGAAGCAGCAGCAATAGATGGCTCAGATGGTATCGGCAAACACTGGAACATCACTATACCACTGATGAAGCCTTACTTGGTGCTAGTGGCAGTAATCTCTGCTATTTCTGCCACAAAAGTGTTTGAAGAAGTCTATATTATGACCCAGGGGGGACCACGTAATAGTTCTAAGACGATTGTTTACTATCTCTACGAGCAGGCTTTTCATAACTTGGAGATCAGCTATGCCTGCACAATTGGGCTGGTGCTGTTTTTGGTCATTTTGGTTTTGTCAATCTTAAATTTAACGCTGTCATCTCGAAACATTGGTGGAGTTCGCTTGTGAGCGATCGCTTCTCCATCTAAAGAAGGGTTTTATAGGTAAATGGTTCTTTATCAAAAGAAAGATGCATGCAGCTCGGTTTGCGTCTGAAATAAACCTATATCCGTCAGCGATTGGCTGGCGAGGACACGTGCCTATGGGTACACAACGTTACCAAGGTTTCCTCCAACAAGCGCAAGTGTCCGTTATAGATGGGAGTTTAAGAATATGGCAATGTTATCTCTCGACGAACTAAAAACTTTAACAGAAAATCCCCAAAACCCCTGTGTATCAATTTATCTGCCCATGCAAAAGGCAGGACCAGAGATTCGACAAAATCCTATTCGCTTCAAAAATCTCATCCGGGCAGCAGAGGAACGATTGGATGCAATCGGTATTTCCCATCAGGAGGCAATGGAGTGGTTAAGTTCAGCCCACCAGCTTGATAAGAGCGATTTTTGGGAACACCAGGATCGTGGATTAGCTATCTTTATCTCAAAAGCAGTATTCCGCTACTACCGTCTTCCTGTGGAGTTTCCAGAATTGGTAATCGTTACTAACCGTTTCCACCTCAAGCCACTGTTACCGCTGTTCACCAATGATGAACAATTCTACATCCTGGCTCTCAGCCAAAAAGATGTAAGATTGCTTGAGGGAACACGCTATAGCGTCAAGGAGATTGAGCTAGAGAACGTGCCTAAGAGCATGGATGAAGCCCTTCAGTATGATGAAACTGCCCAAGAAGGACAATTTCGGATCAGCACATCAAGAGGGGGAACTGCCAATTCAGCTGTACAGGCAGGCACTTTTCACGGGCAGGGAAGTCCCGACAGAGATGATATTAAGCAAGATCTGCTGCAATTTTTTCACGCGATTGATGCTGGGTTGCACGAGAAACTGCGCCGTAAAACAGCCCCTTTAGTCTTAGCTGGAGTTGAATATCTGTTCCCAATCTATCAAGAGGCTAACACTTACCAACATCTGGTAGAGGAAGGAATTACTGGGAATCCGGAAAACTTGAAGCCAGAAGAATTGCACGACCAAGCTTTGCAGATTGTGGAACCTTTGTTTCAAAAACATCAACATGAGACTATAGAACGTTACCAAGAATTAGCTGGAGCTGATACTGGCAAAGCCTCTCGAGATCTGAAAGAAATTGTTCCCGCTGCGTTTTTCCAACGAGTTGATTCTCTGCTAGTAGCAGGGGGACAGCAGTACTGGGGTCGCTTCGATCCAGATACGATGAAAGTAGAGTTACACCAAGAGCCTGAGCCAGACGATGAAGATCTGTTGGACTTTTGTGCAATCCATACATTGTTGAATGGTGGTGCAGTCTATGTAGTTGAGCCAGAGAAAGTACCTGCTGAAGCTTCAGCAGCAGCCATTTTTCGCTATTGATCGATTCTCAGTTGGCAGCGGGCAGCTTCCAAGAGTAAGCGTTTTTCTGCCCGCACGATCGCCGTATGAGTAGGCAAGAGTGCATCTACTTCCACAGAAATCGACGTAATACCCCACCGCACCAAAGCATCAATCAACTCAGGATATAGCGCTGGGGCTTGACCGCAAATTGAGCAAGGGATATTTGCCTGCCTAGCTTGCTGAATCAGTTGTGTGATCGCTTGCCTCACTGCCGGGTGACGCTCGTCAAACACTGCCGCCAACTGACCTTGGTCGCGATCGACTCCCAGCAACAGTTGAGTGAGGTCGTTTGTTCCAATTGAGATGCCCTGGACACCAGCTTTAACGTATTCTGGCAGTAGAAATAGGATGGACGGCACCTCTGCCATAATCCAGAGCTGAAATTGAGGCACCCGGCTTAAGCCCACTCGCTCAACCAAGCGACGGCAGAAGGAAAACTCCTCAACAGTGCGCACAAAGGGCAAGATCAGATGGAGATTGGTGTAGCCAGATTGCTGTACAGCTTCCAAAGCGGTCAGTTCTAGCTCAAAAATTATGGGATCTTGCACATAGCTGAAGGTGCCGCGTTGACCCAGTAGCGGATAAGTTGCAGCTTTCACTGAGGTATCTTCCTTAAGCGATGAAAATTCGGCGGCTCGCCAATCCCAGGAGCGATAAAATACGGGTCGGGGAGCAAAGGCATGGACAAAATGAATGAGCTGCTCTTGCCAGAGTTCAACTAATTCAGCTTTGCGTCCCTGCTGGAGCCAAGTATAAGGATGCTGCCCCTTTAATAGAGCCAGTGCCATCAGTTCTGAACGTAACAATCCCACGCCATCTATCGGCAAATTCCTAACTGCTAGAAGTGAGTCGAGCTGGCTCAGATTGACGTAAAGCTGAGTAGCAATTGGCACTTTATAGGAATATTCAGGGGGATCAATCTCAAGCAAAAGTGGGGACTTAGCTCGATCGTATCCCTCACTCACTCCACCACGGTAGACTTCTCCTCGGCTACCATCTAACAATAGTGATTCACCTGTTTGAATCAGTTGAGTAGCGTCAGTAGCGCTGACAACTGCTGGGATACTCATTTCTCTGGCTAAGATAGCACTATGGGAGGTCAAACCGCCCTGTTCAGCCACAACACCCACTGCTTGTTGTAGTAATGGTAACCAATCAGGTGTGATCGCTGAGACGACTAGAATCACTTTTGGCGGTAAAGATTCTGGCTTTGATGTGGAGTGAACAATCACATAAGCTGGGGCTACAACTTGTCCTCCTGCTGCCCCTAGTCCCTTGATTAAGAGAGTTGGGGGGCTTGGAGGGATGGGGAGATGGGAAGGTGGGGTGATAGGGAGATAAGGACTGACCTGTATAATATGTGGCTTTGGTGCTTTTCTACCATCGGTTTCTGGAATTGTCCATTCAAAGGCAAAGTTTGCCCCTAGCTCAGTCGAGAGTTTTTGACCTAGTTGGATCAGTTGTTGCAGGTGTTCTTCTGCCAGGGCAAACTGTTGTTGTTGTGTTTCGTTAAGTGGATAAGCTTGCAGATAACAACTAACAGTTTGGGGTAATGGTGCTGTAGAGCTAGAATTAAGATTAGGTTTGGTCAGAGATTCAATTAAGTTATAGGCTAGCGTTTTATTCCCCAATTGTCGCAAGCGGACTGCACCAGTCTCAGGTTCAATGTAGAAAGAGTCTGGCATGACTTCTCCCTGGGTAATTGATGTCTCCATCCCCCAGGTTGCTTGAATTTTTAACTCCTCTGAGGAATGAATGAGAAGACCAGAGACAATGGCATTGGTGCGTGGTTGCACTAAAACTGCTAGTTTAATTTGCTGTATTCCAATTCCAGCTTGTTGCCAAACTAGTAGACTTCTAGCTCGAAACATCTGGCTCCAAACTTGCTTCAACGTGAGAGCAATTGCTTCCTTATCGTTGGAGCAAACCTGCATTTCCAGTAGCCCATCTGTTTTTAGACCTATCTTGGCAGTAGTTGGCAGTATCAGAGAGGGGCTGAACATCAGGGCAGGTGTCTCCCAAGCTTCAGTTGCTAGTTGAATTGAGTCCACCAACTCAGAGGGCAGGATGGCAGCTGTAATTTCCTGACGGAGGCGCTGAGCAACCTGCTGCAATTGGTACGGATTGTTAACATCTAGGTGCAGATAAGAATGCGGTAGGTCTGCTAGCAATGGCTCAGTACTGTTTAGAGTTTCTAGAAATTCACAGTACACTTGAGCTGAAACCACAAAGCCTGTCAGCACTGGGTAGCCCTGCTGTATGAGTTGACTTAACAGAAGCGCTTTGTCACCTATACATAAGCGCTGTATAGGTAGAATTTGAGTTAAGTCGTACAGGTTATCTACCACTCAATGTCATCCCGACCTGATATGCCACCACTAGTGCATCTGCCCCGTCTAGGTTCCTCGGCTTTCAGCATTTTAGTGGTGAGGTTCTCTTCATTGTAGGAGCTACTAGGGTATACCTTAAAGACAAGGTTCAAGAAACTACCGCCACCCTTCACACATAGGCTCGGTTTCACAATCTAACTGCTAGGCTGTACACTAAGTTGAAGTTGCAATACTCATCCTTCAATCGCAAGCATTGTCAAACACTATATCCCTCACTCCGAATGATTTGTTAGGTATAACCTCCAGACTCTGCCTTGCCTTACTTTTTGGAGCAATCATCGGTTTAGAGCGTCAGCGCAGCCACAAACCAGCGGGCTTACGAACTCATATGCTAGTGAGTTTTGGCTCAGCCTCATTTATTCTCATATCCCTCCTCGTAACGACAGATCAAGCAAGCCGTGACGCTGCTATCAGTCGAGTGATTCAGGGCATTACTACAGGTATTGGTTTTTTAGGGGCAGGTGAAATCTTGCGGATATCTCAAAAAGAACCTAGGCAAGTTCAGATTCAGGGGCTCACTTCCGCTGCTGCTGTTTGGGTTTCAGCTGCCTTGGGAATTGCTGCTGGCTGTGGGTTATGGCAGATGGGATTAATTGCCTCTCTGCTGACTTTTGTAGTTCTCAGTATTTTTCAAAGATTAGAGAGGCGACGCTGAGCGTAAACTCTTCTAGAGAATTACGATGAGTGATAAGCTGACTCAAAAAATTCAGATTTACACAAAAGCGCTAACAGGAACAATTATTTAGAAGACACCTATTCTGGCGTTATTCAGCTATATGGGAAAAATAGCTCTTTGCTGACACAGGAGTTCTCTTGAGTTTAAGATGGTTGTAGCACCGAAAATAGGTGTCTCAACAGAGTTTATGTCCCTCACTGTCAAAGACCTAGAAAGGCTACAATCACAGCTCCCTGACTATCGCATGGAGTTGGTGGGTGGAGAAATTATTATCATGAGTCCCTCTGGCTTGGAATCGGATGAAGTTGCAGCAGAGATCATTCGACAGCTCGGCAATTGGGTTCGTCCCCGAAGGTTAGGACGAGTAAGTGCATCCAGTGCTGGTTTTATCTTACCTAACGTAGATAAAGATGTGCGCGCCCCAGATGCATCGTTTATCCGCGCAGAGCGGTTACGACGGACAACCGAGAACTATGCCCAGCTTGTGCCCGATCTAGTGTTTGAGGTTAAGTCTAAAAGTGACTCGCTAGAAAAACTCCGCCAGAAGCTTCAAAGTTTTCTAGAGCTAGGGACTCAGGTGGGTGTCTTAGTTGATCCCAGAACTCGAACTGTGGAAGTTTACCGTCCGAGAGCAGAGAAAGCTGTCCTGGGAAATGGGGATGTCTTAACGGTTCCTGAACTGCTTCCCGGCTGGGAACTGGCAATAGCAGAGGTGTGGGCACCTGAGTTCGAATGAGCCTTAGTTGTTCATTTAAAGCAGCTCTTCAATTTCCTCGTAGGCATAAATTAGGCGCTCGGCCAGCAAGCGAATGATAAAGTCTCCAAAGGCAGCAGTGACTTGAGGAGCTTCCTGGCGCATGATTTGCAAGTTGGTTTGGGATAAGCAGTAAAGTGTGCTGGGTTGATCGGCGATCGCTGAAGTTTTGTGGGGCGTGCCGAGATAGAATGAATTTTCACCCAGGCTCATGCCTGCCCCTAAGGTGCGCAGTCGTCGGGTTTGTCCATCACTAAGTTGGAGCAAGACTGTCACTTGCCCTGACTCAATCAAGTAGAGCGTGTCAGACAACTCACCCTGGCGAAACAAGGTATGACCAACGGGCACTTGAGTCTTTTGCAAATAGCCCATAAAGCTAGAAACTTGCTCGACTCCTTCGAAGAACTCGTGCAACTGGAGGGCGAGTGGCAGAGCCCGACGACGACGTAGGGGCATGGTTGCGAGAATTTGGTCTTCACACCATTCAATGCCTCGCTCCAAATCTGCACAAACTTGGAGCGAGTTATTCTGCGTCAGGATGCAGCCTCCTTGCTGCAGTTGTTGCCAGATTACCGGGGCAAGATGCGTCAACACCAATCGCACCTCCTGCTTTTGCACCAGCTGCCGCAGCTTAATAAAGCTGAGTACCGCTGAGGAATCTAGTCCGCTTACCAAACGGAAATCCAAAACCACAAACCGGATTAAGGGCAGCGCCGGATCTCGTAGTCGTTGACAGACTTGTTCGAGCAACGTATTCGCCGTGCCAAAGAAGAGGTAGCCTTGCAAAAGCAAGACCTGGATTTGGTCTCCCTGCTGTCGTAGCAGGCGTTGCTCTGGAAACGAACGGCAAACATGACTGGGGTAAGTCGCCCCCGAAAACTGATGTCGAATCACCTGATGACGACTATAGCTAAAGATAAATAAGGCGCAAGCGATAATCACACCAATCCCCACACCAGTGACAAAGCCCCTAAGCGCAATGCTCACCAGAATGAGCGCAATCAGAGCATAATCTAGGTGGGGAAACTTGAACCAGGCGTAAATGCCCCATTCGAGCAGCAGCTTACCCCCAATCATCAGCAGCACACCGCCCAAGACCCATCGGGGGATATAAGCCATAACCGCTGGGTTAAGCAATAGCATAGCTCCACAAAAGACTGCCGCCGTCACACCTGCTAAACGACTGTTGGCGCCAGCACTGCGAAGTAGCAAAGTTCTGTTGAAGGAGAGATAACCCACCATCCCACCGTAGAGAGCCACCACTAAGTTGGCGATGCCATTAGTGCAAAGTTCGCTGTCGAGAGTGCTCTCCTGCTCGGTTACCAGTTCCAGACCAGTACTATTGAGTAAGATGATAATGACAACGACGACCATCAGCACTATCAGTGCCCCACTCTGATTTGCCAAGACTTGCCAATCGACTTGCATGATGCTCTTGGCGTTCCAGGAGTGCCAGAGCTGATTGCTGGAGAACCGTTCGAGGAACCATCCTTGTGGGGTCAACGGCACGAAAACTTGGAGCAGATGCCAGAGGAGATTGAAGCCTGCGATCGCTCCCAATAGCAGAGTTGGTAACACCAAGGGATGGGGATAGTATTGTGTCATAGCTATCAGCCCCCCGGCAAACAGCATCCCTGGTAGCCAGTGAATCAGGGTAGGAAACTGGAAAAGATGTGGCAATTCATCCCACCCCAAGGGCAACCCCACCATGACTTTGAAGGAGTTACGGGTAATCTCCCAGCCTGTTCCCGCCAGGAATCCACCCATCACGGGGTAGGGAATAAACCGTGCCCAGCGTCCCAGACGCAGGCGTCCCATAGCGTATAACAACAGACCAGCTAATAGGGTGCTGCAGGCGATCCCCATCCACACTGTTGGAAAGAGTTGTTCAACTCGACTTGAGCTGCGTATCTCTTGGGTAATGGCGCTGACCATCATAGCTAGAATGGCAGCGGCATTAGAGTCAGGACCAGCGATGGCAAAAGGAAAGGAGCTACGCAATGCCACAAAAGTGCCAGCAATCGCCGAGCTAACCAGAGCGCTGCCAACTCCTTGCGGGAAGTAAGGAGATAGGTTTCCCGAAAAGAGCAGCGCGGCAAAGGAGATACTGTAGGTGAGGGAAACCAGTCCCACGGCGATGCCAGCCAACAGATTGGGCAGCAATTTGGGTGGCTGGAGCTTTTGCAGGTGAATTGTTTCTAGGATGGGGGTGATTAAGGACATGAGGTCACCTCTGCATCAATTATGTGCTGAGCCATGGCATCTACTGCCTTTGTCAGCGGATGACTAGGGTAGCGAATTGAGAAGATTTCGCGACTTCCCAGATACAACATTTCCTCAGTGAAGGGTAGGATTTCCGCAACCGGAACATCGTAGGTTTCCTCTAACTGTTGTCGATACGTCCTGTTATCAAAGGTGGGTAGTGCCTTATTGACCACGAGCAACATCTTTGAGACTGACAACATGCGTGCCAGCTCAACAATCACAGCGGTACCCTGGTAGTCCTGGTAGTCTGGACGCAGCACCATGACCAACAGATTGGCAGCCGCGATTGCCTGCAGTGTCTCTTCATTAATGCCAGGATGGGTATCAATCAACAAAAAGTCCAGTTGCAGATCGTGGATAATCTCGGCGAAACCGTCGAGCAGGAGTTCTTCGTGGTATCCTTCGCGCAGAATGCGCGTAATGTCGTAAGCTTTGGCACTTGCCGGAATCAGATAAATAGCGCCATCAGAACTTCCAGTAGGCTGTTGCAAGATGTGGCTCAGATCGTGGGCAGCTTCATAGAGAACACAACGACCCCAGAGATAATCGTTCAGGGTTCGCTCCGTCGTCTTATCATCCAAGCCAAATAGAATATGAATCCCAGGAGATTGCAAGTCTGTATCAATAATCCCCACCCGATGACCCTGCTTCGCGACACTGATAGCCAGGTTACTGATAAGATTTGACTTGCCTGTCCCTCCTTGATAGGAGTGGATAGCCACAATTTTAGGGGTGCTAACGTTCGGAGAATCAGGGTCTAAAGCTGGCTTCTCTATCCTCTTAACAACCTGAGACGGAGCTTGAGGAGCAGACAGGGAAGAGCGATACGGATTCTCGATGTCTGTGCTACCCTGAGATCGTTTCTGGAGCTGTCGAAAATGGTCAGTTTCGGCAATCTCGTTAACCAGTCGCTTTTTTTGACCTTCGTCAATAGCCACCTGCAATAGGTGCACCTGTTGTGCCAGGTGCTGTTCGCGGGAATTGACCTCAGTAGCCATGTGTTGGAAGACGCGGGCTAGTTGCCCCAGCTCGTTAGGCTGTTGGACCAGATCGGCTAGACTGTCGGGGTTGAAGGTGTTTGTTTCTACCGCTGCTGCTGCTGCGGTCAGGCGTTCCACTTGTTGCCGGTAGAGAATCTCCTGGTCTCTGAGTCGCTTCTTCTCCAAACAAGCCCCTATCTTGGCCTTAAGTAATATTGGATCAAAGGGCTGATGCAAATAGTCATCTGCTCCCATTTCAATACACTTGACGGCACCATCAATCTCATCTAGAGCTGAGATCATGATTACCGGAATGTGTTGCCAGTTGTCATGGCGCTTGAGCTGCTCTAGCAATTCAATGCCATTCGCTCCGGGCAGAATCACATCTAGCAGAATCAGGTCATAGGGTATAGCTTGCAGCAGGCTCAGGGCTTGTGGCGCGTTGGTGGCGATCGTTATCGTATAGCCTTGCCGTTTTAATTGTCGAGAGAGCAAGTCCCAATCAGCTGAGTTGTCATCTACCACCAAAATCATGCTGCCCTGAGCTGGCTTTTCAAAAGACCTGTCTTTGAGCTTGCTCAAGGAAGTCGACGGAGCTACCTCCGGCGAAGCCTTGAGAGTCTGAAGTGTGGTGGCAGTTGCTGGGCTTTCTAGTAAGAGTTGAGGGATTTGACATGCCGCCTCATGTGAATTTAAAGTCTGCAACTGCCAAGCCAGATTGATAATGTCGTTAACTAGGCTCAGCAACTGTTGGGCTGCGGTGTTTAGCTTATCCAGGTTGGGGATAAGTTCAGCAGGAGCTTCCTTTAACAACATCTCGCAGTAGCCAATGATAGTGCTCAATGGAGCGAGCAGTTCCATTCGCAGCGTAGAGCCCAAGCTACTGAGATCGCCTTCAGGCTGGCTCATTTCCAGTTGCATCGGGTCCAGGATAGCGGTTACCAGCGTCAACAGTTGTGTTCCAGAGACGTGAATCTTTTGCAGATCCCCAAACAGGGTTGACTCTTGCTGAGTCTGCAGCTCTTCCAGAAGCATTTCGCTGTAACCAATCATGGCATTGATGGGTGTACAGAGTTCGTGGCGCAGATATACCAGTAGGGTTTGCTGCACTTGGTTGTTCTGTCGCATTTCAAAATAACTGTGTTATCTTTTACCACCAGGACAGGTGTGGGGGACAAATCCCTACGGTAGGGATGCAAGAGCGCAAGCAGGCAATTGTGATCAACCGATTTTAGTAGAGATAGAGAAAGAATCTTGCTCAAAAACAGCTGTTAAAAAACCTGCTTCAAAACATGAATCAAAATCGAACTATTCCAGATAACTCTGAGCGGAAAAGCCCTACTGAGAGATAGCAGACAAATCAAAGTAAGGGCTGGCATCTTTATGCCAACCAAGATCGTAATAAAGGCAGTTATGAGTTCGTTAACTAAGTTCTTAAAAATAAGAAACCAAACAGCCATTGAGCCCATCGCATAATGAAATGTTTCAGCCGGATGGGACACTATTTGCTTAGTACTTATCAGCTAAACTGACCTATATACTTGAAAGCTGAGTCCTAGAGACGCTTGGGTCTGAAAAGGGATGATGAGTTCTGGAAAATCTGGAACAGAGCTGGAGTTTTGACTAGGGTGTGTTTGTGAACCATAAAATCCACATTGTCTTTGCTTCTAAAGACTTAATCAGAGTTATGTCTTGTCTTTTACGTTGAATCCTCTCAATCGTAAAATTTCTTTACAAACCTGATTTTGCCGACAGAATAAAAAGACTGAAAAGATGCAATGGGTTCAGAAGGGAGCATATAATATCTTACAAATCAGAGCCTTGATTACAAGTAAAGATGGGAATCATATTTCATTTTCTGAATTTATTAAGCTTCTAATAAAGAATCAAGCATTTCAACTGCTTAGTTAGATGTCACAAGACTAGAAACTTAAGTAAAATATGTAACCTCCAGGGTGGGATATTACAATGAATGACCGTTCGCTAAGTAAAGCCCCTTCTCAGCCAGATCCCTGGATAGGTCGATTGCTTGGCGATCGCCAACGTTACCGTCTAGATAAGCGCTTAGCAGTGGAAGGCATGGAGGATGTCTTCGTCGCCATGGATACCCTGCTGGGTCAGCAGGTGACTTTAAAACTGCTTAAAGACCAATTTGTAGCATCAGAGGAGCGGAGAAAGCGTTTTGAACGCGAGGTGGCACTGTGCGCCACCCTCAAAAGTGAGCACATCGTTGTTGAAGTCAGCGACTATGGAGTAACAGATGAGGGGTATCCATTCTTCGTGATGGAGTATTTGCGCGGACAGAGTCTAGGACAGCTGCTATTGCAGAAGCAGCGACTGTCGGTAGAACAGACAGTGAGCATCATTGCCCAAGTATGTGACGGTCTGCAACTAGCGCATGAAGGAGTGACCCTGTGGCGAGACAATGCTACAGCCAGTGAGCAAGTCAAGGTAGTTCATCGTGACCTAAAACCGGACAATATCTTCCTAGTCCCCACAGCGATGGGAGAGCTGGTGAAGATTCTGGGCTTTGGCATGGCAAAAATCCGTGAAACCCAAGTTGAACATAATAACCTAACAAGTATGTCGTTGGGTACATTTCACTATGCTGCACCCGAGCAGTTAAAAGTTGAAAAAGACCTGGATGGGCGAGCCGACATTTATAGTTTGGGCATCATCATCTACGAAATGCTGAGCGGTACCGACCCGTTTGGTCTGGGTTTTAAGATAAACGATGCGCCAGTTAATAGAATGTCATGGCTCTTAGCTCATACATCAAAGCCACTTGTACCACTGCGATCGCAACCAGGCTTGTCGCAGCTGTCTTCGGAATTGGAGGCGGTAGTCATGCGGTGTTTGCAAAAGGCACCTGCTGAACGCTTTGCATCGGTAGTTGAGTTGAAGCAGGCAATGCTTGCTGCTGTTTCTATTGAAAGTGGTGGGGCTAGCAGCACAGCTAATGCTCAGCAGAAGCCGCTCAAGGTTCTGCCGGAAACAACTCCTTGGCTCGAAGAGCACAAGCTCAATCAAAACACTCACCAACAGTTACAACAGTTGCAGCAAAGCGTAGGACAAACAAAGAAATCTACCGGCTCACTTGGGCTGAAAACTGAACAAAATAATTTCAAGCCAACCCTACCAATTAGTGAACGAGGAGAGGATCAGAAAAAAGTACGACGACTGTTGTTTCAATCAATAGCCGCTGCTGTCGCTCTCGTAGGTGGGGGTTTAGCCTATTTTTCTCACATGAGAGGGCAAGATAACCAATCTGTGAAGACAGCATTGGAAAGTGCTAAAGAGTTCAACAAAGACAAAAACTATGAAATGTGTGCGAATGAAGCCAGAGTAGTTCAATCACAATCAGGTTTCTATGCCAATGCTCAAAATTTACTCAATGACTGTCAGCGCCTTGCTCAAGATGAGAAAAGGCTAGCTCAAGCCAAAGAGTTGGCAAAAAAGAACAATTTTAAGGATGCGATAGCTGATGCCAGTAAGATTCACCCAGGTAGCACTTTTCAGGAGCAAGCTCAACAGCTCATCAGTCAGTCGTCTCTAAGCCTGATTAAACAAGCCCAGGAACGATACAAACAATCGTACAACTCCAAAGACCTACAAAATGCAATCGCTCTAACTAAAGCTATTCCTAAAACTAGCTCTCTTGCCATAAGTGTTAAGAAAATGCGCGAAAGATGGCGAACAGAGTGGAACAATAATCAAAATTATTTGCAGGCAGCTCAAGATGCGCTTAAGCAAGGTAAGTGGCAGGAAGCGATAGATAAAACTAATAAGGTTAGACTACTTGGACAGGGGGTAAAGCAAGATACTCCCTACTGGCAGCATCAGATCAGGCCAATTATTCAGATGGCCCAAAAGTATATAGCAGCTAGTAAAATTCGAGAAAGCGGAATTAACAATGCTCTCCAGCCAGAACTTCCTGCACCCCAACATCCTTCATTACAACCCATTCCATCGCCAGTCCCGCAGCGACCAATACCACTAGTTAGGGCTCAACCAAAACCGCCAGTCCCGCAGGGACCAACACCACTGGTTCGGGCTCAATCGACACCTCAGTCTCAAAGGATTACACTTCCACCGATTCAGCTTTCACCAGAAGGCCAGCAGATTTTGTGTCAGCAGTTTCCCCTAAATTCCCGTTGCGTTGGCAAGCACCATTAGCTTAACGCGGGACACCAGTTCGTAATATCCTCATAATTGAAGGTTAGGATGGGTGAGTGCATCCAGTGCTGGTTTTATCGATAGATAGTACCCAAGAGCACATTACTTCATTCACTTGTTCTGGTACTTCATCATGAGGGCAATGGCCCGCTTTGAGGAAGTATTCTGTCAGTTCAGGATAGAATTGACGAAACTTTGGTGATCGCTCCCTGGCATTCATCCAGGGATCGGCTTCTCCCCAAAGTAATAATAGAGGGCAAGTTAACTGCTTAAGCAGCATATCAACCTTTTCACCTTGGGGAGTACTGAATACAGAAGCAAAAACTTCTGCTGCACCCACATCGCAAGAGGGGCGATAGATTTCTTCCACCAACTGGTCTGTAACAGCACTTTGATCGAGATAGACTTTTTCTAGGGTTTGTCGAATCACCCACCGTTGTCGCACGTATTGAAATAGCAGGAACCGTGCCCAAGACTGTTGTAGAATCCATTGCACAACGTTCCCCAGTAGTTTTTGCAAAGGATTGGGCTGCTGTGAGGGCTGAACTTCGGTTTGCAGTGAATCAGGTTCGGGGGAAGGCTGGGCATCGGAGAAAGGACCAGCACTGTTGAGTAACACCAAGCCTGCTACTACGTCAGCACGCTGGGCAGCAACACACAAGCAAGCATAGCCCCCTAGGGAATTACCTGCTAACACAGCTGGCTGACCAATGACGCTAATGATGAATTCATAGAGCTGGTCTCGCCAAAGCTCGCCGCTATACTGCCAGTTAGGTTTGGCTGAGCGTCCAAACCCCAAAAGATCAATTGCCCAAACTTCAAAATCATTTTGTAGTTGGGCGATATTTTTGCGCCAGTGATCTGTAGAAGCACCGAATCCATGTACCAACAGCAGTGGAGGACGCTCAGACGATGGTTCTCCTGCCCGAACGTAGTAAATAGATTGCCCGCGCCACTGCCAAAAAGTGCCGGGAATAGGAGCTGTATACCCATTACTATGTGACTTTATACTAGGCTGCATATGTTTTTACTGAATATAAAAGCAAAGAAGATGAGTAGCTTGAACCTGTCTTTAGAGGTATGCCAGTGATTGGGGGCAAAACAAAACTGCTAGGTGTGATTGGGCATCCGGTTGAACACTCATTGTCACCAGTCATGCACAATGCCGCCATCGCCGCTTTAAGATTAGATTATGTCTATCTGCCCCTACCAGTAACACCAGAAAATTTACCAGCAGCGATCGCCGGATTTGCTGCTATCGGGCTGGTTGGTTTCAATGTCACAATTCCTCATAAACAGACAATACTGAATTTCTTGTCGGAAGTTCTACCAGTTGCTCAAGCTGTAGGTGCTGTTAACACCGTGTGGCGTACAGATAAGGGCTGGAGCGGAACGAACACTGATGTTGCAGGGTTTCTCGCCCCTTTGCAAATTAGGTATAACCGAGATTGGAGCCAAACTGTAGCCGTAATTTTAGGTAATGGTGGTGCCGCTAGGGCAGTAGCATTTGGCTGTGCAGAGTTAGGCTGTGCCAAGATCCACGTTACGGGTCGAAACCAGACGAAGTTAGAAGAGTTCAAAGCGAGTTGGGTCAATTCAAACTTAAACAATCTGCAAGTCCACACCTTGGAGCAACTGCCACGACTAATTCCCCAAGCCACTCTCCTGGTCAACACAACTCCAACTGGCATGTACCCCAAAGTTGAGGAATCGCCCTTGAGTGCAGCTACGATGGCACAACTACCACCGAATGCCATTGTCTACGACCTGATTTATAATCCTCGCCCCACCCAGTTGCTGCGTCAGGCTCAGCAACTACAACTTGCTACTCTTGACGGACTAGAAATGCTAGTTTACCAGGGGGCAGCTGCTTTAGAAATCTGGTTACAACAGCCGATACCAGTAGATGTGATGCGTCAATCCCTGGAAGCCTAGCGATTCTGCTTTTGCAGTGCTTCCAGTTCTTCTATAAGTGCCTCTTCCAACGCCTTCATCACTGCATGGGGGTCAGCAGACTGCTTCATCACCTCAGCTTCAGGATCGTGTCGGTTTCTCACACCAGGAAGATCGTCGCGCAGTTCCTCGACCAAGGCAATGAGCTTAGCAGTTTTTTGCTCGGCTAGCAGGTTCATCTGTAGGCTCAGATGTGCCCGTCGCTCTGCTAGCTTCTCTTGTCGGCTTTGTTTAATTAAAACCCCGGTTGTTACCAATAATGAACTAAGAGTGATGGTTCGCTCCAACCAGTCAAATGGAGGTGGGTCAAAATGGGGGACACCGAATCGGCGAGGTAAGAGATTAGGCAAAATCCAGAGGGAGATCGCAAGCAGTATGCTGTAGAGGAACGCTGGACGCCCTAAGAAAGCTGTCACCGTCTCCACAACTCGCTGATGTTGACTCACATCCTGCTCGGCGCGCTCGTGCAGAGCTTTGATAGCTGAGATATTTTGACTCAGGTGATCGGGTACAGGGGCCGTTGTATTGCTCAAGGGCAATTGATGACTTGTTGCTCCTGAGCCTGACAGTTGGTCTTTACAGTTCTCTGTATTTATGTTGCTCACTTAAGTAAAAACTCTCATGATTTTGTCTGCTACGCATAAGCTAGCAACTGTAGCAAACAAATGCAACATTTCTTAATTTAATTCTAGAATTGTAAGGTTTTGCAACACATCTCCAATTTACCATCATTCACGGTTGAGGCCAGCGCCAGTTGTAGCGATTCCAACCGTACATACTTTGAATCTCGTATTCAGCACCGTTATTAAAGCGGATGATGCAATCAATGGCAGCATTAGTACCCTCGCCAGTTTCTTCAACCCGAATTACAGTACAAGCAAACCATTCGCGGCTACAGGGACCATTTTCCTGCACCCATTCCCACAGACTATTCGAGACTTCGATGTGATCGCCCACTTTTAGCTTTAGGACTTCTTCTCCCTCACCTGCATACTTGGCAAAATGACCTGGCTTTAGCCGATTTAGCCACTGGGGACCGTAGCGGTCGCGGATGAACTGTACTGAACCAGAGGCACGTTCTTGCAGCCAATCGTCAAGCAATTTAACTTTCCAGGGACGATTCTGTTGCTCCTGAGCTTTGACAAACTGCAAAAAGCATTGCCGTTGGTCAGGAGTCAGTTCATCCAGGGGATTAGCCGTATCTGATTCTACAGCTTCAATAGCTGGCAAGTCAGGTAGCTGGTACATTAGCTCCTCTACCGCTTGCAGCAATATCTGTTTCTGTTGCTCAGTGAGAGGGCAGCTAGCTGTGTCACAGCGGTCAAAGGCTGATTGCAGTGCCACTTCGATCTCATCTGGGTTCATAGCAAATAGCAGTCGAGGCTTGATTTCCTAATTATGACAAAAATTTTTGAGCAGCTTCCTAGACCTTTATCTCCTAAATTTCGGGTAAGCTGAGGTTAGCTCTATTGATTCTTGGTCCCTTATGCGGTTTCGAGCCTTCGCTACATTCTTAATGATCTGCCTCATTGGTTTGATTGCCTGGGTACCTGCTCCCCCCGCTCTAGCACTAACTCAGATTAAGCTGTCTGATATTTCTTATCACGAGTGTTCAGAGGAACTCTCTCAAGGCGCTGTCACGAGTGGGACTACCATGAGCGCTAACTGTTTCATCGTTACTGGTAAAGCCGAAAACACATCTGGCAAGCCAGTCTACAACGCCGACATTTTTGGGCGCATTTATGATGCCAACAACGACTCAGTCATGCAAAACCGCACTCGTCTTGGATCAATAGAAGAAGTTCCGCCAGGCATCAGCGATTTTTCCCTACGTATCTCAGTCCCAGCGAACCAACCTACGCCCCTGAAGTTAAAGCAATTTAAGGCAGCTGGTTTTAGCGGTACGGTCCGCAGATGAAGCTTTTGACCCCCTAGAATGCCAATCCGGCCCCTCCTACGAGGCTAGTCAGAATCCCACCTGCAAATTGCAGTAGGAGAATCGCCAAGATAGGGGAGATGTCAATACCGCCCAAGGGTGGAATGATGGAGCGAAACAGATTTAAATATGGATCTGTCAACTGGCTCAAGATCGAAAACGGCTGAGCATACCAGTTAACATTCGGGAACCAGCTTAAAAGCACCCGAACTATGATCAGGTAGAAATAAATGGTTAGGAAAGTAACCAGTGTATGGACTAGTAGTGCGACTGAGTTACTCATGGAAGTAAAGGTTCCCTGCTTAATTCAATTTGTGGCGTTTGCTGAATCTAGTCTAACCAATATTAGTGATTTTCGATCATCATTACTATCGAAGTGTAGCGGCTGTTACCATTCGCACCATACCTCCTAAGATTCTGCATTGCGCTGCTCAGCACTCCCTTCCGGTAAATTTCGATTCACATCACCCAGAGTCAGACGAACTTCATCAATTGTTTCATTTAGCTGAGCAATTTTATCTTCCAAGCTACGACGTGCTACTTCGATACTCGTCTCTGGGGAAAGTTTGAGCTGACGCCGTTTTCCCTTGCTATTCTTAGGGTCCGATAGCTTAGCATTTGATCTGGGCTCAGAGTCACCTGCTAAAGTCACACTTGTCCGCCCAGAAGCAACTAGTGCCCCGATCACACCACCAACTATGCCTCCTACAAGTGACCCAGCAAGAAAGCCAGTGACAAAACCGTTGCGTTGACTCATCTCGTTACCGCCTTCAGGAAACATTGCAACTTTAATTTCTCTATTAGTTGTCCTAGCTGCATACTAGCTCAAGTGCCAAAAGCGCGATCGCCTGCATCTCCCAAACCAGGGACAATATATCCGTGGTTATTCAACCCTTCATCAATTGTTGCAGTGTAGATCACCAATTCAGGATGAGCTGCACTCAGTCTTTGCAAAGCTACAGGGGCTGCTACCACAGAGATAATTCGTGTCAAATCCAGATCGACTCCCCGCTTTTGTAACTCTGCCATTGCAGCCATAATCGATCCTCCTGTAGCCAGCATGGGCTCTAGCACCAGAACCTGCGTCTCGGGGGCAAATCGCTCTGGTAATTTGTTAAGGTAGCAACTTGGTTCCAGTGTAGTTTCATCTCGCACCAAGCCAAGATGATATGTTGATGATAAGGGTAGCAACGTTTGTGCTCCGTCTAATAACGCCAGTCCCGCTCGCAGAATCGGTACCACTGCTATTGGCACCTGTGGATTAACTAGAGTTACAGGGCAGGGAGCCAGGGGAGTTTGTACCGTAGCTTCTTCAGTTGGCAACCAGTCTCGAACGGCCTCGTAAGTCAGCCAGCGCCCCAGTTCTGTCATCGCGCTCTTAAATAGAACAGAAGGCGTAGCAACATCACGAGCAACGCCTAGCCAGTGCTTAATTAATGGATGTGGTGGAACATAAACACGCAATTGCAGCGTCATAGCCAAGAAATCGGCATCAGGTCTGAATTATCATACTCTTTCTAGTGCAGCTTGGTAAGGGAATTCCTGTGAGTATCTTCCATCATAATCTCTCGCCTCAAATCTACATTTACCTAAACAACCTCTAACGTTTTGGGAGAACAGAGTGCAAGGTAGAGGCGTTTGTAGGCCAAAGATGCAAATTTCAGGGGAAGCGTACCAAATCTACCTTTTTAGATCTTTGTTGCATAAACCTAGAAAGTCAACCCTATCATTTTGATGAAGACGGACACTGCAAAATCGGTGTTCCCAAGCCAGTCGAGGAAATCTCTCAAATTATCGAATTGAATCTAGTGGGTAAGAGTTGCATGACACTAAAAATTCCTCTTGTTTTTGATTATCAGCCGATTAAAAAGCAGCTCTAACCAGTAATGTATCATCTTTGGGAGCGTTCTATGAAAAGAGGCAGCAACGGCTTTGGGCTTGTCAAAGAAATCGAGGAACAAATAGCTCAATTGGTGATAGAAGCTTGTAAGCATAAACCAGGTAGTAATGGGCGCCAGAGAGTTTTAACCCAGATCATTCGACTAATTATCAAATCCGGCAAACTTTGGAAAGATAGTTCCCCTTACTATGAAGATGCACTGCAACAAACCTGGATTTACTTTTGCCGCAATCTTTGT
>JAFASY010000090.1 GCA_019244235.1 Chroococcidiopsidaceae cyanobacterium CP_BM_ER_R8_30 | reverse complement strand
GCTGCTGAATTAGACCGAACGCAGGCCAAAACACTAGTTTTTATTCAAGATGGTATCTTGCGGAGCATCCCAATGGCCGCACTTCATGATGGGACTCAGTTTTTGATTCAGAAGTATGCCATCGCCACGACTCCCAGCCTGACCTTAACAGACCCGAAGACACTTAATCATCAAAGACTGAGGGCACTAGTCCTGGGTTTGACCACAAACGCCATCGTAGATGGTCAACCATTTCCAGCTCTAGCCAACGTCGGCTCAGAAATCAGGGAAGTTGAAACTCAGTTCCCAGGCAGTCAGCAGCTCCTAAACAACAGTTTCACCAGCACTCGCTTACAACAAGCACTCAACCAATCTACTTACTCGATTATTCACATTGCGACTCATGGCAAGTTTGGCAGCGAGCCACAGGATACCTTTCTGATCACAGGAAACAATGACAAGCTCACCATCGACGTTCTAGATACTGCTATCCGCAATGGCGCTCCCGGTACTGAACCAGTCGGGCTGCTTGTGCTCACAGCCTGTGAAACTGCCGTCGGAGATGACCGTGCCGCTCTTGGGCTAGCCGGTGTCGCTGTGCAGGCTGGTGTCAGCAGCGTCCTGGCGTCCCTGTGGTCCATCCAAGATGCACCCACTGTCACTTTAGTTGCTAAGTTTTACTCTAGCTTGCACAATACAGGCATGAGCAAAGCCGAGGCATTGCGTGTGGCTCAGCAAGCACTGATTGAAGCTGGGGGACAATCCGCCCATCCCGCTTACTGGGCACCGTTCATTCTAATCGGGAACTGGCTTTAGTTGAATTACTGAGAACGTCGCGCATCTGTTCGACGCTGAAGAGCAATCTGCCTCAAGTTCGCACTCTGTTTTGGTTCCTCCAACTTGGCGAGATCTTCTAACAAAGTGGAAGCATACTCTCCCAGCCTCCCATCAGAAGTTGATCCGAGTGCTTCACTCAGTGCGTCATACCATAAACCTGACTCGGCATAAAGGTCCACCCTTTTCAGCGGCTCTCTTGTGACAGAAAGTGGCTTTTTCAGGGCTCGTGGCATCTCTACTACCTGAATTTCTGCTCTGGTGACTAAATCGGTTGATGGGTGGTTAGGATCGCACGAGATTACGATCTGCCAGAGATATCTCTGACCTACAGTTAGACCTGGCTTATCCTCTGATAGGGATAATTTCATAATTCCTGGCGAACTTATCCGCTTCAGCTTCTGAGCCAGTTTGGGTTGACCATTTGAGTCAAGCTCGAAGAGCGTGAATTCCAGCGGCAAGGAGCTGGAGTTAGATGGAACAAACCAAGCAAAGGTAGGGTGCAAAGAAGCTGTTTGTCCAATGTGTTGCAGAGGAGCAAGTACCGTTAGCGATGGCCCTTGGCTGACACCGCACCCTCCCCCTCCCCTAGTGCCTGTAGTCCATGTATACCCACTTACGGGACGCTGGTCGGGGGGTGGATGATATTCAGCTTGAGCCACCTGAGTTGTGGTTAGCGATAAGCCCAAAATACAACTGGTTGCTAAAGAGCGATTGATGCATTTGTTAAGAAGCCACAGGATTTGAGGGAACATAGCAGTCATCCGGTTGTTTGACTCAAATCATACTAGAAACAGAATCGAGATCATATTGACAATTTGTGTCAAACTGCTGGTGAAAATTAGCTAATCTTAGAGCATGATTGAGCCATTCTCTTAACTGAAAACTGCATAATCCGTTGCACAAAAAGACCAAAATCAGAACCTAATAGAATCACCAAAACAAAAACTTAGTTACAGGCCAGGTTAACTCACACAATGTTCCTTGAGGAGAAAGAGGCAAGCGGCGAAATTTCCCTCTGAGTTGTCGAGCCAGGTTTCTAGATTGCTGCGTTCCTCGACCTTCATTGAAAGAGCAGATTCCCTGTCCATTGTCTGTAATGCGGAGAATGTACCAACCTGACTCTTGGGTGTAGGTAATGCTTAGACGGGTGACTCCTTTAGCATGTTTGCCAACGTTACATAAAGCTTCTTCGAGAAATCGGCACAGTCCTCGCTTTTGCTCAGTACTCAAGTGACGACACTCGAAAAGGTCAAACTTCGGGACTTTAACCTTGAGCGTCTTGAAGCAGGGAAAGTCTCGCTCTAGCGTATAGCTATAGACTTGATAGAGAACTTCGTGAAGTGGGTTCTGTAAGTCTAGTTCTAGACCACACCCTAGACAGAGATTTTCACCTTGAGTTAAGGTTTCTCGTTGCAGGGATTCATAGACTGCTCTAAGTTCATAGTTCAAATATTCAAGTTCCTTCAGCAACTGGTTCGATGGCAAATCTTGATCTCGAATCTGCTTTAAGACTTTAGCTAGGGTTTGTAGCGGTCCATTATGGATCGTGTCAAATGTCCGCTCTATGATGAATTGGCGATCGCGAATTCGAGACCGCATAGCCCGGTCATATTGATAGAAAGCCGTGAGACCTATACCATTTATGACCAGAACGAGCATTGCTGGTACTACGGGAAGCCACCAGCCTAAAACGAGAAGCAGATAACAAAGTCCAATTAAGCCCAAGCTGGCAATGCCAACACCTAGAAGGTTCCTCAACGGGGATTGAGTGAGCCGCCCGAGACCTATTCCCAGAAAACCCCAACCACAAAGCCAAAAAAATTCCCACCCAGCCGACCAAGTCATTAATAGTGGTCGTCGATCCAGAACGGCACTAATGATTTGGCTAACAGCATGGGCTTGAATTTCCACCCCATAAATCAATCCCGGTTCAGGGTTCCCGCCAGCAATGGCGGAAGTAATGATAATGTCTTTAATACTGGGAGTCGTTATGCCAATAATCACAATGCGATCGCGGAGCCATTTGGGATTAAAATTCCCGGTTTTGATGTCTTCAAGAGATAAGGTGCGAAATCGTTGCCGACCACTGCGAAAATTGAGAAGGACCTGAACCCCACCTGCATCTGCTTGCACATATCCCCCATAATTTGGTTTGAAGCGAGGGAGTTCAGTTGAGCCAAATCGCATAGTCTCTTGGTCGTGGATGCCATTTTCCAAGCTAATGCCTTCAGTTGCTAAATAAGCTTTTGCTAGCTGTAGAGTCAGGGAAAACTTGTATCCTTTAGCTGTTTGCGTCCCTAAAAGGCTGCGTCTCAGGTGGCCGTCGGCATCTAAAATGGCATCAGAAAACCCAACTTGCTGAGGAGGCAGTTCTAGTGGTGGCGCAATTTGCTCCGGTAAAACTTTCTCAATGCCAATGAGGTTTTTGCTGGCTTTAAACGTGGCAGCGAGTTGAGCGTAACCTGGCGGAACTGGTTGATCTCTAACAATATCAAGCCCAATGACTCTGGGCCGATATGCCTGCAATTTCTCAAGCAGCATGGCAATTTCTCGATCGGGTAGCGGATAAGTTCCTACCTTATGGATATCTGCTTCATTAATTCCTACAATGACAATTCGTTCGTCAACAGGTTCAGAAGGGCGCAGCCGGAGGAAACTATCAAGAGCTGACCACTCCAGGTATTGCAGTAACCCCGTTAGTCGGACAAGAATCACAAGTCCAATCACAATCATCCCCGGCAGAACTCCGACGCGCCAAGGCAAAATTGCCGCTTTGATTTTTCTCCAAATGCCACGCTGCACAAAGTCTTTCCTAAATTAATTTATCAATCAATTAACCCTTCTTCTCTAGCTCGCATTTCAGTCTGAATTCGGATATTTTTGCCATCTTCAGGATAAACGTCTAGAGCATCCTGAACCTTGGTCCAGTAATGACGCACCATGCGTTCAGAGACACACATGCGTTCGGCAATTGCTTTATCCTGCAATCCTTCTTGAAATGCTAGAGTCACCACTGTCAGCCATTCTGGCTTGACTTCCAATCCGGTTCGCATCCCTTTGATGTCTTTGGTATGGGTCAATCCCTGTAGAGCCCAGTCAACTCGGGTCAACATTTCTTTACTAGAGAGACTCTTATCTGCAACAGTCAAACCCCCTTTATGAGCATCAATATCAGGTTTAATCCGCACGAGCGATTTAACATTGGCACTTTGTACAACAATATTGAGATTGGGAAAGTTCTTCATCAGAGTCTTGAGCAACTGAATGCCTGTCTCAGTTCTAGCTGGCACCCCACGCTTTTCGGGAATGGAAAGATCGATGACAACGAGATCGGGCTGAAAGCTTTTCACTTGTGTTTGAACGCTCTCAGCGGTTTGAGCCGTAAGAATTTGAGCATCGGGGTATTGCCGTCGCAAAACGTCAAGCGTTCCTCCCAAGACTAATTCGTGGTCATCAATGACAAGAATTTTCTGCAATGCTTGCGGTTCATCTTGGTCCATCGTTAGTACCCTCGAGTTGACTACCTAACCTTATTAAGGCTCTAATTGTGAAACCCATTGGAAGTACCAAGTCACTTTCAGCTCCTTTTTCCGACGGAAGCACTTTCCTGACGTAAGGATGCGAAAACTTTGGCTGAGATATTCCAATTCCTTTAAATTGGAATAACAGACAAGTGTAGGTTTATCAGGATAAGAAATGTGAACTATTAGTTCACCTAAATCTCCTTGTGATTTTAAGCTAATGCGGATTAATATTTCCGTCAAAAGCTCCGAAGAAGTTATTTGTAGCAGTTCATCTAAAGCTCTTAAAATGATTAGACTGCGGTCTGGTGGCTCATGCCGCCAATACCCTGGCAGCTCCATCTCAATTTTTAGCAGAGGATGGCAGGTTTGCCACAGTTTAAGCAGGCTCTGAATCCCCAATGGCAAGCTATCCTCAATATAGGCAGGAGATAGGCGATCACTCAACTGCTCTAAGTCATGGTAAAACTTCTCAATTTGCTTTAACCAATCTCGACGGCTCTCGGCTGAAGGTCCGATATCATCTACTAGCGATTGTTCCAAGCTGCGACGCAGTGCGAATGATTCTTGCAATAAGCCGTCCTGGATTTTCTTGGCTTCACCCAACAGATAGATTGACTGCCTTCGAGACCACCACTGCAATGCTCGCTGAACTCTGAGGAAAGCTACGAGCAACCAGAGTATACTCCCGACTAAGGTGAGTGCAACTATAAGCTCTTGATCTAAGTCGAAAATCACAAAAACGATAGAACTGCTTGAGAGGACAAGCTACGACCTAGCAACCCTGACACTACAGTTCCACTCACGCCCTATCTAAAAACGGCCCAAAGCCTACGAGCGCTAGCTGATAGCAGTAGCCAAATATTATAGGAAGTTCCCAGGTAAGAATCTAAGCAGGAATCCTGGGGCGCAGGATACCGCTTGGGTAGCTCTTTCCCTACGATACGAGAGAAAGACCAGGTAGCGCACTACCTATTTATGCCAACTAAATTTCCCAGACTGGACAAGACAATTGTACAAATACGCCATTCCTATTGCCGAAAACTACATCTTGCGTCGGCATCTTTCTTATAAATCCGCTAGCAACCTGGCCTTTCGCAGTAGGAATTGAAGAGCTGTTTCTTCTTGCGAAATAATGTCAGCTTTTGCCTCCATTCCAGATTGGAGCCGACACTGACGATTGCCATTCATGAGTGAAAGACTTGTTGGTTGGATTGTGACTTCGAAATAGCTAGCAACAGGACTTGTACTAGGGCCTT
Organism: Chroococcidiopsidaceae cyanobacterium CP_BM_ER_R8_30; assembly: GCA_019244235.1. Classification (GTDB taxonomy): domain Bacteria; phylum Cyanobacteriota; class Cyanobacteriia; order Cyanobacteriales; family Chroococcidiopsidaceae; genus JAFAVL01. The sequence continues at coordinate 1,249 of JAFASY010000090.1, read as the reverse complement.
GAGTTGTTGTAGTGACTGGTGGGACTGAGCTGGCACTGCTACCTTGAGGAGCTATTGCATCTGGAGCAACTGTGCCCACCACACCTTTGAGAGTACTGTAATCAGGATAGGGGCAGGCATTAACTTGCAGCTGGATTTTTTGATCGGTTGCTATCTTAGCAATATCTTGAGCAGCTATCATTGCCTTAAGAACTAAGGGGCTATGACTAGAAGCAATTTGAGCAATTGTATCGCCAGGGCGTACCACTTGACCGGAATTTCGAAGATTGAGCTTCAAGATTAGGATTCGAGAATTGCCGAAGATAAGCATCAAGTTGCTTCTCAGCATTTAGATACTGATTTGGAGTAGTTAACATACCAGCAATCTCTCTGATGTAACTTCCAATCGGATCTGATAATCCGCCGTTAACACTAGCAGCCTCTTCAGCGTTGAGTTCAGAGAATAGTACGCTGTTTTTTTCAATTTTCTTCATGATTGACTCCTTGAGTTAGATTGAATTTAGTGACTCAGAACTAGTAGTAGATGTATCTCCTATGAACTGAGTAACTGTTCTTTTGATTCATATAATAAAGAAAATAACTAGGTAATGCATTCATCTTTTATGACAACTTGATTGCAAAAGCTGGATAGATAATTTTCGCAGTTAAGCTACTGTTATTACCGAAAAATACATTTATCTCTATATTTGCACTTTTCTTTTGTGTGAGATTCCAACAAATGCTATTTGCTATGCCTTAAAAGAAACGCAGTCGCATCCGACGAAGATAGTAAATGGTCCTGCGTCAGGCAAGCCACTGCGACTTTTTCTACAATAATGCGTAACTCATACTCCACAATGCTTGCTCTCCACGCTACTCTGCCCTAGAGTTAGCCTACCATAAATTTGGGAAAAACATCCTGATATGTTACGCTTCCATTTTTGATCATTCCCATGTTTTTTTCTGTAAAATAACTGGCATATTCTTGTAGTTGCTTTGTCTAGTTTTGGTAACTAACTTGGTGTAAAAATGAATATACAGCCAAAGTTTTTACTTTTATTATTTAAATTGAATGAAACTTCCATTGGCTCCTTGAAGCTAATTGAAACAAAAAACAGGAGATTAATCAGCTATGTTAACTGGAAACAAATCTTTAAAGTCAGTAGCACTAATTACAGGTGCTACTGTTGCTACCTTCTCTAGCATCGCTGGAATCACATTTTGTACAAAGAGTGTTGCTGCACAAAGTATTGGTAATGTGTATAACATT
>JAFASY010000074.1 GCA_019244235.1 Chroococcidiopsidaceae cyanobacterium CP_BM_ER_R8_30 | reverse complement strand
AAGCTGTTACAGACGAGCCAAAATACCTTGCAGCAGGCATTTGCCGCGCTACAGACCGAGAAAGAATATCTGCAACAGCAGCTAGAAATCAGTCGCAAGCAGGGGATGGCTCAAACTGATCAGATAGCCTTATGGCGGGAGTTGCTGACAGTCCTGGATGCCCTCGACCAAGCCTGCGCCCACTGGCAAGAGCAAATTGATGCACTTGCTCCATCTCCATTACCGCCTCAATCTCAACCCTTCTGGCAACGCTTCCTACAGCAGTTATTTGGAACTCAGCCAGATAGCACTGTTCCGGTGGCTTCAACGTCACTGCGTGAGGTGTTAATCAGCCACCAGCAGGGAGTTGATTTAATCCGGCGCTCTTTCCTCGATCTCCTCCGGCAGCGACAGGTGGTCCCAATTGCAGCGCAAGGACGTTCCTTCAATCCCCAAACCATGTATGCTGTGGGACGACAAGAAAGCGCCTCGGTTCCAGAGAACACAGTCATCCAGGAAGTGGTGCGCGGATATCTCTGGGGAGAACAGGTCTTGCGCGAGGCGCAAGTGATTGTGGCAGCCAAACAGGGGTAGGAGGTAACATGATGAGCAGGACCGTGGGGATCGATCTGGGAACTACCAATTCTGAAGTAGCAATCGTGGAGGATGGGCAGGCACGGGTCTTACCGGGTGAAGATGGCGATCTGATATTGCCATCCTGTGTGGGATTTAGTAACACGGGCAAGGTAGTGGTAGGGCGCGAGGCGCTGCGTCAATACGCTGCTGCTCCCGAGCGCACCGTGCGCTCAATCAAGCGATGGATGGGTACGGACCACAAAACAACATTGCCAATTGAGGGGACGGACTCAGACAAGACACGAGACTTTCTACCTCACGAAATCTCAGCCATGATCCTGCGTGCCCTCAAGCAACGGGCAGAGACGGCCCTGAGGGAAGAAGTCACGCAAGCGGTGATTACGGTGCCCGCCTATTTCACTGATGCTCAGCGACAGGCAACCAAGACTGCGGGAGAGATTGCCGGCTTAGAGGTGCTGCAAATTATTAACGAGCCCACGGCGGCGGCTTTAGCCTATGACGTGCGTTCAGATGAAACCGAACAGGTGCTGGTGTATGACCTGGGGGGTGGTACCTTTGATGTCTCGGTGGTTGAGATCACCGGAGAGATCACAGAAGTGCTGGCGAGTCACGGCAACAATCAGCTGGGGGGCGATGATTTCGACCGTCGATTGCAACTGCACCTGGCAGAACAATTCCGTCAGACCCATGGTGTTGCTGTCCCCGACGACCCAGCTACCCAAGCCCGACTTTTGCGAACCGCCGAACAAATTAAGATCGCCTTGAGCTCTCACGCCTTCGCCCCCGTGCGGGAAGCATTTTTGGGTAGCAAGGGCAACACTTCCCTGCACCTGGAAACAGAGGTCGCCCGCTCTGACTTGGAAGAATTGATTCGTCCGTTACTGGAACAAACCCTGGAGGCAATCGATCGGGCATTGAGTGATGCCAAACTCCAACCCGACGAGCTTGACCGCATTATCCTAGTTGGCGGCTCCACTCGCATTCCCCTTGTGCAACAAATGGTAGAGGAACATCTCGGACAGACTCCTGTAGACGGTGTGCAGCCCGATCTCTGTGTGGCGTTGGGTGCTGCTCTGCAAGCCGGAGTCCTGGTGGGTGAAGAGGTTGAAGCCATTTTGGTCGATGTCATTCCCCACTCCCTGGGCATTTCTGCAGCCGTCAGCACTCCCATGGGCATCCTACCAGGAGTCTTTAGTGTCATTATTCCCCGCAACAGTGTCGTGCCCGTTTCCCGTTCTGAGGTCTATTCCACCCTGAGCCCCAATCAAACTGCTGTAGAGATCGAAATCTTTCAGGGTGAAAATGAGATGGCGGAAGAAAATGTGCCACTCGGCTCCTATCGAGTCGAAGGGCTGCCTCCTGGACCCGCAGGCAGTATTCAAATCGAGGTGCATTTTGACTTTGACCTGAATGGAATTCTCACAGTCACCACCACTGAAAAAGGAGAAGGACAACAGGGAACGCTCGTTGTCAATCATGCGGGTATCCAGCGCCTCTCCAGCCACGAATTGAAACAAGCCAGAGCTGATTTAGAGGCACTGTTTGAAGCAGATGAGACGATCCCTGTCATCGCCAAAGACAGGGAAGATATTCAGCTTGCTCCCGAACTTGCTGCTCTGATTGAGCGAGCGCAGCAAATGCTACAGATCCTGGAGGATAAGCAAGTTGAAGATCTACAAGCTCTGCTGGACCAGCTTGAGAATGCCCTGGCTGAGGGCGAGACGACTACAGTTTCAGCACTACAGGAAGAGCTGTCCGACTTCCTTTATTACGCCAGTACCAATACGCCTGGAAACACTTAACCATGAAATGTCCTGTCTGTCGTGCCACTTACCGCTCGTCAGGGGTTAGGGTTCAGGGGTTAGGGGCTAGAGAAAATGCCAACTCCAACACCCGGAACCTGATTCCCCAGACCCTGAATTGTCACCGCTGTGGAGTTGACCTCTCGCCGCTCATTTACATTCACGACCAGGCAATCTGGTATCATCGACAGGCAATTCAGGCACTTCAAGTCGGAGATTACCTAGCAGCTACAAACTGGAATCATCAGGCATTAGCCCTCGATATCAACAATGCCAATTTTCAGGCTCTAGCCGGACAACTTTGGGCACTACAAGGCGAGTTGCGGCAGGCGATTGTCGCCTGGGAAAAAGCACAGCAACTCAATCCCCTGCATCCGACTGCTAATGCCTATCTGCAAGCGTTGGAAGAGATTGCCGCTCAAACGCCATCCGGGAGGCTACCAACATAAGGTGGGCCAGTGCTTGCTGCAAGGATTTTGGCGTTGCTGAATAAGCAGTTGATTATGCACCCAAAAGCCTGGTAACTTGTGCTAAAGCAACTGCAAAATCAGCAACGCCCGATTTCCCTCTTGATAAGTTTTTACAATAAAGTTCTGCCACTCTTGGCTAGTCTTTGCAGTGCCACGATCTGAGCGCCTCTTTTTGGTTAACCCAGCCAGCCCCTGTTCTCGCCAGGATTTGACCAACCGCTGCACACTTCGTACCGTTATCCCTAACTTTCGGGCTGCTTGCCGCTGCATCTGAGCATAACGGTCTGTCCCTTGATACACCATCAAACTTTGCATCACTTCTAGACGTCGTTGCACCTCCAGCGGCAACGCTTCTCTGTTCTGAACTATTTCCCACTCTCCTTCTGCCTCGGTACTCTCTCTTAGCACCATCTCTGGCTTCACCTTCGCAGACTCGGAGCTAGGACCATTCACTTTACCCTCTTCTAGCTAGTCGGGCATCGGACACTTCTCTTTCGGCGGTCCAGTCTCATTTTACACCTCTGTCATCCCACAACGACAGCTAGCGTGTAACTTTTTATCTCAGATCTCACTCCTTATTCCTTGCTAAATCAACCTCTTTTATCCTTATCGCTCTATTTTATGGCGGCAACTGCGACATTCAATGTGAAACTTTCCCACTTAAAAGTTGCGACAGCAAGCGCTGTACACCTCAAATTCTGCGTACTACATCCCACAACCCCCTCCCTACAACCACTTCAGACGCTACAGCCCTCGACATGTATCGCGATACTGACGACATCTATCAAAAAATTCGACACGGGAAGGAGCACATAATGTCTTGCAGATTAGAGCCCTGCTTACAAGTAATGAATGGAAGAGAAGATGGCAGAAAGCAGTTCTATCAGCATTAGGGGCTATAGCTTAAATTTTGTACATATCATATGGATCTGTTACGCTTCCGTTTGCGATTTAGCATTAAACCTCCACCCAAAATACCCAAGGCTACTGTACCCATGACCGAGGAAGGTTCAGGAACTGTACCGAGAGTAATCTTGCCAGAGCTAGGGGCAGAAACTGGACCTGAAATTGTGTTGGTAAATGTGCCAAAACTGCTATTATCAAACCCAGATGTAACCAGGAGGTACTGACTGCCAGCAGTTAAGGGCACGCCGTAGAAACTAGATGTTCCAAAATCTGGGAAAGAATCATTCGCGCTGACTAAATTAGTCAATGAGTTAGTTGGATCAAAGCTGTTCTGGTATAAGAACTGGACACCATCGAAGTTCTGAGTACCTGCAATATCGTAAGCGCCAGTGGTATCTACAAAGAAAGGCTGGCTGTAGTAAGGGACGTTTGTACCATTGCTAGAGAGCGCTGTTGTTGGGTTAGCAGTAGTCCCTTCAAAACCTGGGGTATGGGGACGGTTAAAAGTCGGTTGACCTGTTGTGTCAGCTGAGTATGAAACTGTAGCTGCTTTGGAAGGTAAGGCGACAGTTAAAGATACGATCGCGGCAGAGGCGATACTAAGCGAACTGAGGATAGATGCTCTAGTTGTTTGTGGCATGTGGTTATTTGGAGTTGATTCTACGGAATAACACTCGATACTTGACCGTCTCATTGCACTATTTCCCCGCGTACATGAAAAGAGTTTGTGTCGTAATGCCTAATCCCATGAGGGTAATGAATAAGGCACTGACTGCTGGTAGCATTCTGAGTCTGGGAGGATGGATTGACAGTCGCTCAAACAGCTTCTTAGCATAGACCAACAGCAACCCAATCCCAGTTAGCACTGCGGCAAGACCTAAGCTAAAGGCAGACACCAGAGCCAGTCCCAAGCCAATTCGACCAAGCGCGATCGCACCGAGCAGCACCACCAAAGCCGAAGGACAGGGCAACAAACCACCCGATATCCCCAGAGCCAGTAGGCTAGACCATGTCATTGAACCGTTAGCATCTAGCGGTAGATGAGAGTGGTCATGCTCATGTTCGTGGTCATGATGTGCATGGATCTCTGATGTGTGCGTATGTGTGTGGCTGTGATGCTCGTGTTCGTGAGTATGTCTATGCTGAGTACCTCGCAAGCGGCTGACGAACAGGTGTAAACCAATCCCCGTCACTAAGACACCAGAGAACACACTCAGCCAGGGATAAAGATCTTCTGTCAGGGTGAACTGGGATGTGCCAAGAGCCAACAGTCCCAGAGCAAAAATGCCTGCCGTATGGGTAATCGTCACCGTCAGCCCCAGAAATAGAGCATGTTGGGCACTGCTACGAGAGCCAATTAGATATGCCCCAGCGATGGTTTTGCCATGGCCTGGGGATAGAGCATGCAACCCACCCCAGACAAAGGCGATCGCTAGAGCGATTGGAATTGTGAGGAGATTGTATTCCTTCTGAGTAATCAGGCTAGTGAAGATATCGTTGCTTCTTCCCGTCAAAGCATTATCTAAACGGATGGAAGATGGGGCAGAGGGTTGAGCTGCCTGCTGACTTGCTTCTGGAAGCGGATTGATCTCAAAGGAGATCTGCCGCTGGTTAAGGGGACTGCTCAGTAGGTCGTTAGGGTAATCTATGAGGCGATTGGAGATACTGGAAGAAGTGAGATTACCCTGAATCGGGATATCTGCTACTACAGTAATCTCACGCCAACCTAAGCGTCGTGAGTAGGACTTATCTTCAAACTCAACCAATTGGTTGGCACCTGATAACGCCTTCGACCCCTGAAAATCACAAGTTAGGCGTAGAGTTGATAACCCTCCCACACCCGGAGGAAACTCCACGGTCGATTTACCTAAAGAGAGTGTTAGCGGTTGTCGATCAATCCACAACTCCAGTTGTGAGTTAACTGCATTGCACTTCTTGACAGGGTAGTTAACTGTCTCCCTTGGATCGGTTTTGTAGTTGTCATCTAGATCTAGGTGATTAATCTCCTGAAAAGCTGGAATCTCAGCCATATCTAGAACGTAATCAATCCCAATCCCCTCCCGCGCTACTTGCAATCCAGCATAGTGATTAATAGTGAAATTACCCAAGGGATGAGCACTGACCACAGGTGCCCAGAAGCAGAACGCCATCATGAAGACAGCGCTCCACGATAAACAATGCAACAGCTTTCTCATAAAGTCTCCTCTAGGTCAGCTAAGACTCGACGGGCTTCATCGGCATATTTGTAGTGAAATTGGGGATTGAGGTTGAGAGCCTGAGTCAGTTGCTTGATTGCTACTTCTCGATCGCCACAATGAAGTGCAATCGTGCCTGCATGAAATAGGAGTAGGGCATCCTCTGTGCCATACCGAGTTGCCTGTTGGGAAGCTCGTTGTGCATCTTGCCAGTGTCCATTGGCTGCCGCTGCCCAAGCTAACGTGTCCTCAGCATAGATGTCGTCTCGTAGTGCAACTTCACGTTGAGCAATCTGTAGTGCCTCTGGTAAGTGGATTCCGTGTTCGGTGTAGTAGACTGCCAAGGCTCGGTCGTAAATCCCTTTAACCTGACTCAGGTGCCCCACGACCTCAATGAGCGCTTCTGTTTCAGCTGCGCCTTTTCGAGCTCCCAAAGCCCTCTGGGCATCTGCCTTGTAACCCAAAGTTTCTACCAGTGGCACTAATTCTATCCCCTGATTTGCTGCCTCCAGCGCCTCCTGCCATCGATGTTGAACAGCGTAGAGGCGGGCAAGTCCTGTGAAAGCAGCTAACTCCAGCGGAAATAGGTCGAGAGCTTCTTGGTACCGCTGCAAAGACAGGGCAAGATCCCCAGAAGCAAAGGCAAGATCCCCAGCCCGCACGTGAAACCAGGCGCGAGTTTCTGCTGAATTGGTGTAGAACGAGTCCATCTGCTGCATAGTTTGCTCCAGCAGTTCCCGAGCTCCAGCTAGATCGCCAGTTAACTCCTGATAGCGAGCCACAACGGCATTGTGACCAGACAAGCCCTCTTCGTCGGGGAGAGTCTGCAAGAGTTGATGGGCTGCTTCATAGTTACCCAATTCCATTTGAATCGATGCAGTCAGTGAGACAACACTAGGTTCGCTAGGAACCAACCGTTGACTATCAGTTACCAGATCCAGGGCTTCCTGAAATCGGTGTTGCGATAGTAGTGCCGATGCTAGGAGCATGGAAGAGATGCCATTGCGATACGGTTGGATTGCTAATGAGCTGCGTGCTGCTTGTTCTGCTCGTAACAAATCTTCCACATCCCCCGTTTCTCGAAAGCGCTTTAAATATTGAGCAGCCAGTAGACGTAAGGGCAGTGGCGAGTCTGGAGATTTGTGGACTTCCTGCTCATAGAAGTTGATAATGTGGGACCGTTGCAAGTAGTCTGGGAAGACTAGAGCAGAGCTTTTCCCTGTTAATTGCGAATTGCGAATTGCGAATTGCGAATTGTTCTGGTCACCCATATCTAGCGCTTGTGCCCAGGGCTGTCCTGGTAACACCAAGAGACACAGCACTATCAGCCACAGTCGGAGGTACATAGCTTAAGTGCGAGGGTTGCCTAGATAGGGGAAGGTAGAGAGAAAGTTGCTATCCTTGGGTCCAACATTATCGGTGGTTAGTGTTGGAATGGCACCAGCGGTGATATTCGTTACTGCACTACCGAAGACAACAGATAGAGTTGTATCGATCACGTCATCTTTTGGTCTTCTCCCGCCCAAGTTAGGTGGAGCAGCGCCCAAACTAGCTAACTGAGTACCAAAGTAGACGCCCGTTGACTGATTCAGGTCAGCTTGGATGACATCAGGAATTGCAACTGCTACAACTGCATCAGATATGCCTTTAGGTCGTCCAACGGTTGCAATAAAGGTGCGAATAAAGTTGGACTGATTACTCTGGTCGTTTTTCGGCGTCTGAAGATTACTGACATTATGAGCTTGGAAGTCCATAAATAGTTCGTTCAGTGCTGGAATTGCTAACCGCTCAATCTGGGCAAAGCTACCATCTCTAAGTCTGGGAGTCTTGACACTGGTTGTCATCCAAACACCGATCTTTCCATTGCTTCCCTGAGATAGGAGTAGCTTCTTGGGTAGCTCGACCACGATTGAATGGACATTGTATGGGTCAAGAGTATCTTGTGCTTGACCAGCAGGTCGGAAGGAAAGGACTTGGAAGGGAGGAGGTGGATCAGGCTGATTGTGAAAATCGCGATCTGGTATGATCTTCAAAAATTGTGATAAATCGAAGAAGAAGGGGTCCTTACGCAAACCAACAAATGTCGTTACCCCATTACTGGTTGTAAATGTCGTGTTGAGGTTACTAGTACCACTTGCCGGAAGCAGCGTTGACTGAGTTCCTACTGTATTTGGCTTACCTGGACCATAAACTATAACAGTTTGGTTGGGTCCTGTGCCATTCACCATAAACTGGAGTACAACATCTTCAACGCCATCGTTGCCCAAGCTATCGATTTTGAACTGGTAGAGAACAGATGGGTCGAATGGTCTGACCTCTCCAGCAACAATGAGAGGGTCAAAGTCCATTGCTAGAACAACGTTGTCAGTATTTGCCGGATCTTCAAACACAAACAGATCTGTTAAATCAGCCGCAGTCAGCTTAGTGGCGAGAAAAGTCGTGTCTTGGTGATCTGAAGCCAGCGCTGGCGATACTACACAAAGTAGTACCGCAGATAAAGTAGCAATAAACACCGCTGTAGTCTGAAAAAGCCGAGCTATCGCGAGCCGCATTGATTCTCTCCTTGAGGTGTTTCGTTCCCGATCGAGTTCTTTTTTTTTAGAAAAAACTGCATGGAGCTTACCATAGTACGTCCAGTCTACTCGCTTCTACTATTCATTTTCCAGTTCAACTTGTGTTCATCTCTTGCTCATTTTTCTGGGCAAGGAGAGATGATCGAGTCGCATGAAGAGAAGATGCATTGTCCTAGGCGTAGTGGATAAAATAAGTTTGTAAAAACGCACTATCAGGAAAATCATGAGACGGTTCACCTTTATCTTTTTGCTAACTGTCGTGTGTATAGTAGGCTACTACGAATATAATTTGTCACAGGCAGAAAGGCTATTTTGGCTTAACGTGGGTATGTAAATCGGCGGCGTTGCAGATTAAGCAGTTGCTTTAGTAGAATGCATGGGGAATGAAGAACTTACAACTGGTTGCGGGTTTTCTAAAAAGTGAAACCGAAATATTGAACAACAGGTTCAATGGAGCATTCAACAAGGCAAAAAGATCCCATCTGTAAATTATCCATTGATAATCCGGTAGACTATGCGAGAATCCTCCAGTGGGGAGAAACAAGCAGCAGAAGGAGCCAAGTTACATGAGAGCCAAGGTAGAGTTAGTGATCCGGGATGAAGACGGCAACATCTTGAGCCAACTTGACCCCTACCTTTAGTTGTGCGATCTGTAGACATCGTTTCAATGTTTAATATCAGGAATGAACATTGAAATTAAGCAGCGACTTCGCTGGATCAAACTTTACGAACAAACAGGCAACGCTGGTCTTGTCTGCTTGAGGTGTGGGATCTCCAGACCCACCTTGAGGAAATGGTGGCGTCGCTACCAGCAACAGGGAATTCCGGGTCTTCAAAGCCAAAGCCGAAGACCTAAAACCTCTCCCGCGCAGAAGATATATCCCCAACAAGCACAGTGGATTCTAGAGCTCCGACAGCAGCGACGGCTAGGAGTCCGACGACTAAAGAACGAACTGGTGCGTCTTTATCAATTTTCAGTTTCAGTCGCCACGTTGCATAAAGCCCTGAAGCGGCTGAATCAAGCTCCACTAAGAGCCAGTCGCTTGTTACGGAAAACACGGAAGCGTTATGAGCGACCAATTCCTGGGGACCGGGTGCAAATGGATATCTGTCAAATTGCCCCCAGGCTATATCAATACACAGCGATTGATGATTGCACCCGGATTAAAGTCTTGCGGCTCTATCCGACGAAAAGTGCGGCTAACTCTTTAGATTTTCTGGAACAAGTCATCGAAGAATTTCCCTTTCCCCTGCAACGGCTACAAACTGATCGGGGTCGAGAGTTCTTTGCTTATGCCTTCCAAGAACGATTGATGTCTTATGGGATTAAGTTCCGCCCGATTCGACCTCGCTCTCCCCACTTGAATGGCAAAGTGGAACGTTCTCAGAGAACGGACTTAGAGGAGTTCTACAGTGGCGTTGACCTCAAGAGTGAGAACTTACATCAGCAGTTGCAGCAATGACAGGACTACTACAACCACGAGCGGGTGCATGGCTCACTTAAGGATGCAACCCCTTGGGAGCGGTGGTTATCCCTGGCACACAGAACTCCGATTTGGGAAGAAGTTGAAGCACTTTATGACCCTTCCAAGGAGCGCTTTCGAGAGCAGAACTACCGGGCAGATCTGCAACAGCAGACATTGAAACGATGTCTATAGATCGCACACTTTAGTGGCGGTCAGATCACTTCTGATGCTGGATTAGTTTTGATTGCCCAACTTGACCGACATTACGGCATCACCCGACGGTTGGCTGAGTGTTTTGAAGATCATCGAGACCCAAAACGAGTGCAACACTCTTTAGCTGCTCTGATTGCTCAAAGGGTGTACGGCTTGGTTCAAGGCTATGAAGACCTCAATGACCACGACTGTTTGCGTACTGACCCGATGTTTGGCATCGCATTGGGCAAACTGGAAAGTCTGCACCCGCGCTGTGCTGCCTTAGCAGGTAAGAGTACGCTCAATCGTTTGGAGCAGGCTAAAAGCCCAAAAGACACCAGCTCTCAAGACCGTTATCTGCGCGTGGCTGTCAAATCCCAAGCCATTGAGCAACTCCTAATTGACTTGTTCTTCGACTTGTCTAGTTCAGCTCCCAAGAGCATCTTCATTGATATGGACGTGACGGATGACTCTGTACATGGACAGCAAGAACAAGCCTTCTTTAATGGCTACTACAACCATGAGTGCTATGCCCCTCTGCTGATTTTTTGTGGACATCACTTGTTATCTGCCAAACTCCGCCCTAGTAATGTGGACCCAGCAGCCGGAGCATTGGAGGAGTTACAACGGATTGTTCCTCAGATTCAGCAACGCTGGTCAAAAACCCAGATAATCGTTCGTGGTGACAGTGCCTATGCCAGGGACGAGATCATGAGTTGGTGTGAGGAACAAGGCGTAGACTACGTGTTAGGACTTCCCAGTAATGAACGATTACAGCGCATGACCTGTGAGTTAGAAAGCAAAGCCAAAGTTGAATTTGAACGCTGTCAAACTGTTGAGCCTCCGCTGCGCTCCACAGCTTGGTTTCGCTCTCTCCACTACCGCACCTTGGATTCATGGAGTCAGTATCGGCGGGTAGTCTGTAAGCTGACCTACAATGCTGATGGTACTAAGCGTCGCTTTGTCGTCACCTCATTACCCGCTCATCAGGTCATTCCCAGTTCCCTCTACACCGACTACTACTGTGCACGTGGGGACATGGAGAACCGTATCAAGGAACCATCAACTCGATCTGTTCAGTGACCGCACCTCAGCTCACGCCTTCGATAGCAATCAATTGCGGTTATGGTTTTCCTCCCTTGCCTATGTCCTGATGCAGGCATTACGCCAACAGTGCCTAAGCCAAACTGAGTTAGCCACTGCACAACTCGGCACTATCCGTACTAAATTGCTGAAATTAGGGGCACAAGTCCGTATCAGTGTTCGTCGGGTTCTGATTGCTATTAGCAGGAGCTGCCCCTTTCAGACAGTCTTTGCCACCGCCTACAGCCCGCTCCAAGCTTTGGCTAACACAAGTTGAACTAGCTGATTTCTGCTTCTAACTCTTCAGATTCCCTTTCCTACTGGTTTTTTGCCTCTGACCAGCGCTTTCTCATGGCTAATTTTGTGTTCTACCCACATCCAGCAGTTTATTAAGCGTTCTGGGTCTACTGAATTCAACAAAAATCACTTGATTAAGGAGTTAGTTGGCAGGTTAAACCAAGGCAATCCTTAAAACCAGCAAAACCGAACCAAAATTTAGCAAGTTTAGTTAATTCTCAAAGGCTTGTGAGAAATTCGGGGCTAGCCTGTGTTTAAGCAGCAGTTTCTATTTACATTTGTACACAATGAGCCTGACTTGTTCCGGGAGATACCTGCTGTTCCGGGGTAGGAGCCAGACTGAATACCTAAGCTGCTTAGTTATTATTTAGATGACAGTTTCCGTCTAATTGCCCAAAGCTGGGTGTTAGATTGAAGTATTTTTCCAAATATCTTTGGAGGACTTCGATATGGAGCCAATAGGAATGGGAGCAGTACGTGTCAATGTGAAATTAACCAATGCAATCGATGAGGCGTTGGTGAGTCGGGGACTGCTTGCTCCTCACCTCCTACGTGAGTGTGAAATTCAAGCTCTCGTCGATACAGGTGCATTGACTTTAGTAGTTCCACCAGCGATCGCCGAACAACTGGGCTTACGAATTCGAGGGCAACAAGTCGCTAGGTATGCCAATGGGTTTGAGGAACCCATAGGAGTTACGGAACCAGTGATAGTTGTGTGCGAAGGGCGGCAGACTTCGGTTGAGGCACTAGTCGTAGGAGACGAAGTTCTGATTGGTCAGGTTGTACTAGAGCTGCTAGATCTGCTCCCAGACTGCAAAAATCAGCGATTAATCCCGAATCCTGCCAATCCAGACTATCCTGTAGCGATCATCAAATGAGCGATACTAATCACTCCCTGCATGAGTGTCAAGTTTAGACCCGAGGTAAGGTAACAATCTCTGTCTGGTCTTGATACTTACCCCGACGAGCTTCATAACTAATGGCGCAGTGTTCTCCCTCAAAAAATAAGAGTTGCACTACCCCTTCGTTAGCATAAATTCGACAATCAGCACTAGAAGAGTTGGAGAATTCTAGAGTTAAATGACCGCGCCATGCAGCCTCGGCTGGGGTTAGGTTAGCGATAATACCACAACGGGCATAGGTACTTTTGCCAATACAGATAACTGTAATATTCTCTGGAATCTCCAGCCTTTCCAGCGCCACTCCTAGCCCATACGAGTGCGCAGGCAGGATAAAGTAAGAGCCATTTTCATCTGTATGTAGTGGCGTCGGCTCGAGATTCTGAGGATTGAAGTTTTTAGGATCGACTACAGTTCCAGGAATGTGGCGAAAAATGCGGAACTCTACTGGGGAAAGGCGGATATCGTAGCCGTAAGAAGAAAGACCATAGCTGATCGCAGGTCGCAACGGCAAAGCTCGATCTGTCCTTAGTTCTCGGACTAGATTTGGCTCAAAAGGAGAAATCATTCCCTTTTCCGCCATATGGGCAATCCAGATATCGTTTTTCAGCACGGATTTATGAGTGATTCAAAAGAGAGTTGTGCCTTAAGGTTGGTGAGTACGACGGATTTCTGTTATCTGATCGGCAACGCTCAGGAGCGCTTGGGGCATCTCTGGTCCTGTCAAAATGATATCAATGTGAACCGGACGCTTTTCGAGTAAAGCTAAGACTTCGGATTCTGCAATTAAGCCAAAGTTAATCGCCAAACTCAATTCATCCAAGACGACTAAGGAATACTTTCCCTCAAATACCACTCTTTGGGTATGCTGCCATAACTTTAGTAAAGAGCGACTCTCAGCCTCGTCTAGTTGTGGGGTATCAATGTAACGAGGTAGGTCGCAACGAATCCAATCAAGGTTACGCCCTAACCGGATCGGATGGTCGTGACCTTGACCAATCCCGCCCTTGAGAAACTGCACGACTAAAACTGAGGTTCCCTGACCAGCAATTCTAAGGGCTTGAGCCATCACGTTAGTAAAGAAGCCGCGATGGGAGCAGGTAAAGACTTGCACTAGTCCTTCAATCGGGTAGGGTAGGCTACAAGCTGGGTCGAGGATTGGGGTTTCTAGCTGAACAACCATATGACGATATAAGAAAAGGGAATTGCGCTTGCAAGGTTAAATAACTAATATGTAGCGTACTTTCAGAGTTAACTCCCCTATCAAACACTAGATATATGAACACGTCAACAGTGCTGAGACAATAAAACCCTTACAGCTAGTACGTTGTTAGTACATTAGTAGCAGTCCCCCCTGGAAGCGGTTGACTGAGTACTGTATTCTAATCGAGGTATATGAGGCAACGGCAATGTCCTGGCAGCGTCCAGATAGTAGACAATCAAACCAACTGCGTCCCGTCAGTTTCGATGTAGGCTTTAGCCGCTTTGCAGCTGGGTCAGTTATAACCAAGTGCGGCGATACTCAGGTGCTTTGTACCGTAACTGTCCAAACTGGTGTACCTAAGTTTCTAGTAGGAACTGGCAAGGGATGGCTAACGGCTGAGTATCGGATGTTGCCAGGAGCAACACCTCAGCGACAAGAACGGGAATTCTTAAAATTGTCTGGACGAACCCAAGAAATTCAGCGGCTGATTGGACGCAGTTTAAGGGCAGCACTAGATTTAGAGGCACTAGGAGAACTGACATTAATGGTGGATGCTGATGTGTTACAAGCAGATGCTGGAACTAGAACAACAGCCATCACTGGGGGGTTTGTGGCGCTGTGTGATGCAGTGCAAAAACTACTGCAGCAAGGAGTGTTAGAGCGATCGCCTATCCGTCATCAAGTCGCAGCAATTTCGGTGGGCATGATAGAGGATGAGCCATTTTTGGATTTGAACTATGTAGAAGATATTGCTGCCGCCGTTGATTTCAACATCGTGATGAATGAACACTTAGGCATCATTGAAGTTCAAGGTACAGCCGAGACGGGTAGCTTTAGCCGTCATCAGCTAAACCAAAT
>JAFASY010000062.1 GCA_019244235.1 Chroococcidiopsidaceae cyanobacterium CP_BM_ER_R8_30 | reverse complement strand
AGAGAAGCAGACAAGCAGTTTAAGGAATATAGGAGGTGATGCCATGAAAGCTGTAATACTAGCAGGTGGATTTGGGACACGCTTAAGCGAAGAAACTAACATAAAGCCGAAGCCGATGGTAGAAATTGGTGGTCGCCCCATTCTCTGGCACATCATGAAGATCTACTCTGCTTATGGTATTAATGATTTCATTATCTGCTGTGGTTATAAGGGATATGTGATCAAAGAGTACTTTGCTAACTACTTCCTCCACATGTCAGACGTCACATTCGACATGCGGTTTAATCAAATGAACGTGCACTGTGGATATGCCGAACCCTGGCGAGTCACGTTAGTAGATACAGGAGAATCTTCCATGACAGGGGGACGGCTGAAGCGAGTTAAAGAACATATTGGCAATGAAACCTTCTGCTTCACTTATGGAGATGGTGTGAGCGATGTCAACATTCAAGAGTTAATTGATTTCCATAAACAGCAAAAAACACTAGCAACATTGACCGCAACCAAGCCACCAGGACGCTTCGGAGCCATCAGCTTAACACAGGAGCAAACGAAAATCACCAACTTCCAAGAAAAGCCAGAAGGGGATGGAGCCTGGATTAACGGTGGCTACTTTGTGCTAGAGCCAGAAGTGATCGATTTGATTGCCGACGACGCAACAGTGTGGGAACAAGAACCGTTAACAAAGCTAGCGCACTTAGAGCAGCTATCAGCCTACAAACATAGTGGCTTCTGGCAACCGATGGATACATTACGAGACAAGAATTATCTAGAGAAGCTCTGGAACAGTGGTAAAGCTCCTTGGAAGGTATGGTAGGAAGGGTTTTAACCAGTGAAAAATTTTCAGGAGTATGGTATCTTTGCCATGCTCCTTTACTACATCTGCCAGCAGCATCGGCAAATACACTTAATGTTCAGCCAAAGCCAGCTCGAAGAGGGCACTCTCACAAGTTTAATCTATAGGTGTGACAGCAATGAAAATCTTAGTAACAGGAACAGAAGGATATCTCGGCACATTATTACCACCGCTATTGATGAAAAATGGGCATGAAGTCATCGGAGTCGACACAGGTTTCTACAAAGTGGGTTGGTTGTACAACGGCAGCGAACTCACAGCCAAAACCCTAAACAAAGATATCCGGCAGATCACGGCAGAAGATTTACAAGGTGTCGAGGCAATTGTGCACATGGCAGAACTGTCCAACGATCCAACAGGACAGCTATCCCCAACGATCACCTACGACATCAACCATAAAGGATCAGTCCGCTTAGCCCGCTTGGCCAAGACAGTAGGAGTGCGTCGCTTCGTCTACATGTCCTCATGTAGCGTCTATGGCGTCGCGACAGATAGCTATGTGACAGAAGAACATAGCGTCAACCCACAAACAGCCTACGCGGAGTGTAAAACCCTAGTCGAGCGAGATGTGAAGGAGATCGCAGATGACAACTTCTCTCCCACCTTCATGCGGAATGCCACAGCCTTTGGAGCCTCTCCGAGAATGCGCTTCGATATTGTCTTAAACAATCTAGCGGGCTTAGCTTGGACGACCAAAGAAATCAAGATGACAAGTGATGGGATGCCATGGCGTCCACTGGTGCATGCCTTAGATATTGGCAAAGCGATTGTCTGTGTCCTGGAAGCTCCGCGAGACATCGTGCATAACCAAATCTTCAACGTGGGAGATAGCAGCAACAACTATCGAGTCAAAGAAATTGCCGAAATCATCGGAGAAATCTTCAAAGGATGCCGACTCACCTTCGGCAACAACGGTGCAGACAACCGCAGCTATCGAGTATCTTTTGACAAAATTAACCAAACCCTGCCAGGATTCAAATGTGATTGGAACGCAGCGCTAGGTGCGCAGCAACTGTTTGATTTATTTACTCAAATCGACATGAGTGAAGACACATTTGTGTTTAGAGGCTTCACACGCTTAAAGCAATTGGAATATCTGATTCGCACTGGGCAAATCGACCGTGATTTCTTCTGGAGTCAGGCATGATCTTCACACAAACGCAGCTCAAAGATGCCTTCATCATTGATTTAGAGCCACGTCAGGACCAGCGAGGTTTTTTTGCGCGGACATTCTGTGCCAAAGAATTTGCCGAAATTGGACTCAAGCCAACAGTGGCGCAATGCAATTTGTCTTTTAACTACAAACAGGGCACGCTACGGGGGATGCACTATCAAACAGCCCCAGCCACAGAAACCAAGTTAGTGCGCTGTACTCAGGGAGCGATCTATGACGTGATTATTGACATGCGTCCAGATTCCCCGACATATATGGCGCATATCGGGGTAGAGCTAACAGCAGCCAATCGTCGAGCCCTGTACGTACCAGAGATGTTTGCCCATGGGTACCAAACTCTGACAGAGGCAGCTGAAGTCATGTATCAAGTTGGGGAGTTTTACACACCAGGTTATGAGCATGGTTTGCGTTATGATGACCCAGCCTTTGGTATTGCATGGCCTGTGGCTGTGAGCGAAATTTCCGCAAAAGATGCAGCTTGGCCGTTATGGAAAACAGCTGTTTTAGGAGTGGAAGCATGATCATTGTGGATAAAGCACTGCAAGCGCGTGCAGCAGCAGGCAACCCAATTAGAGTAGGAATGGTAGGTGCCGGGTTCATGGGTCGAGGCATTGCCAATCAGATCCTCAACTCAGTACCCGGAATGGAGCTAGTGGCGATCTCGAACCGCAACTTAGAGGGAGCCAAGCGAGCTTATGCGGAAGCGGGTATTGAAGAGGTTCGGGTCATTAACACAGTCACTAGCCTAGAGGAGGCGATCTCCCTGGGTCAATATGCAGTGACAGAAGACGCAATGCTGCTTTGTCAAGCGCAAGGCATTGAGGCAATCATTGAAGTCACAGGCGCGATTGAGTTTGGTGCAGCTGTAGTGATGGCAGCAATTAACCATCGTAAGCACATCATCTTAATGAACGCGGAACTAGATGGTACGATTGGTCCGATACTCAAAGTCTACGCCGACCGTGCTGGCGTGATCCTCAGTGCTTGTGATGGGGACCAACCGGGAGTCCAGATGAACCTGTATCGGTTTGTGAAAAGTCTAGGGCTAACGCCATTATTGTGTGGCAACATCAAAGGATTACAGGACCCCTACCGCACCCCCATCACACAGGAGGCGTTCGCGAAGCGTTGGGGACAAAAGCCATATATGGTAACGAGCTTTGCGGATGGGACAAAGATTTCCTTTGAGCAAGCGATTGTGGCCAATGCGACAGGGATGAAGGTAGCCAAACGGGGGATGTTGGGGTATGACCATACTGGGCATATCGACGAGATGACCAAGATCTATGATGTCGAGCAGCTCAAAGACTGGGGGGGGATTGTGGATTATGTGGTGGGAGCTAAACCAGGTCCAGGTGTGTTCGTGCTGGCAACGCATGAGGATCCGAAGCAACGCCACTACCTGAACTTGTACAAGTTAGGTGAAGGACCTCTGTACAGCTTCTACACGCCTTACCATCTGTGTCATTTTGAGGTGCCGTTGTCAGTGGCACGGGCGGTGTTGTTTCAGGATGCTGTGTTGTCTCCTGTAGCTGGACCTGTGGTAGATGTGGTGACGACTGCTAAAACTGACCTGAAAGCTGGGGAAATTGTGGATGGGATTGGTTACTTCATGACCTATGGTCAATGTGAAAATTCTGATATTACCCAAGAGCAAAATCTACTCCCGATTGGCTTAGCTGAGGGCTGTCGTCTGAAGCGAGATCTTCCCAAGGACCAGGTGCTCACCTATGATGATGTGGAGTTGCCTCCAGCA
>JAFASY010000285.1 GCA_019244235.1 Chroococcidiopsidaceae cyanobacterium CP_BM_ER_R8_30 | reverse complement strand
ATTTACTGGCTGGAAGCGTTAGAAGCAATTTTTTTCTCTAACACAGCAATCCTTTCCTTCGTACCTGGATGGTCGCTTAAAAAGATTGGTGGAGAGGACTGGTTCAGCAATTTTTTCAAAAAGTTTACCATTCCGTAAGGGCTATATCCTGCCCGTACTAAGTATTTCTGTCCTTTAGCATCCGCGTTGAATTCAACCTGGCGACTGTTGGGCAGATTGACTGCCACTTGAGTAGCCAGATTCACCAGTGTATTCTGACTCACACCAGCAGCAGTTGCTATCCCTTGCTCAAGGGCAGCTTTGCGCATCTTATGAACTAAATCATTGTTGCAGATATGACCAGTTTCGTGAGCTAGGACACCAGCTAACTCAGACTCATTATCCACAGCTTTTACTAGCCCTGAGTTGACATAAACAAAACCACCTGTTGTCGAAAAAGCATTAAGTTGCTTATCCTCAACTATGGAGTAGTGAAAAGGAAATTGAGAGCAATCGCTGGCAGCAGCTATCCGTTGACCAACTCGGTTGACATAAGCATTCAACTGGGAGTCATTGTCAAACTTATACTGTTGATGTAACTGTTTATTAACCTCTTGACCCAACTGTACTTGTTGTGATGCTGAGACGTTGGAGAGCTGGAGATATTGACCACCTTGTAACAGGAGCTGCATCCAAGGGAAATCTGCTGAGGCGGGAGTTGTTAAGCCTAATCCTAAGACAATTCCTAGACTGAGGAAAAAGGCAATAACTTGACGTCTTTGACGGAAGAGGAAAGGAACCATACTTGTCGTAATGGGTCCAAACATTAAACCTCCTCCATCACATTGTTACTAGGATCGAGTTCTAAGGAGGATTTACCAAACAAGGCGCTCTTAGGAATGACGCGTAACACTTCATCCACTGTAGTGATCCCATTTGTCACCTTTTCAATCGCCGCTACACGAAATGAAGCAAAGTTTATATCTCGTAGATACCGATGGAGCTGAGTTATAGTGCCTTCATAAATAATCTCCCGCACCCGGTCATCAATATCAAGTAACTCTACCACTGCCTCCCGTCCCAGATAGCCAGAATTGAAACACCTAGCACAGCCTTTCCCCCGCCGCCATTTAGCAGACTGAGCTTGTTGGGGTTCCAAGCCCAACACCTGTAGCTCCTCTCGGGTTGGCGTATGGGGTTGAGCGCAGTCAGGGCAGATCCGGCGGACCAAACGCTGTGCCACAATGCCTAGTAGGGCGTCACTCAGCAAGCCTGGATCGGGACCAATATCTTTAAGTCGAGGAATGGCACCGACAGCGTTATTTGTATGTAGGGTCGTAAACACCAAATGTCCTGTCAGAGCTGCCCGCACAGCAGTCTCGGCGGTTTCACTATCTCTGATTTCCCCCACCATAATAATGTCTGGATCTTGGCGCAGAATCGCCCGTAAGCCCGCAGCAAAGGTCATGCCAGCAGCCTCATGGACTTGAGTTTGGGTGATGCCAGGTAGGACATACTCCACTGGATCTTCGACCGTCACCACGTTGACATGTTCCTTTGCCACAGATTGGAGACTAGTATAGAGAGTGCTAGTTTTTCCCGATCCAGTTGGACCAGTGAGAATGATCATGCCTTGAGGCTGCTGTAGCCAGGTTTCATAAACTGGCAGTGTCTGCTTCGAGAAACCCAAGTTAGTGATTTGTGAAAAGGGGTTTTGTCGAGGCAGTAAGCGGATTACAGCTTTTTCCCCATTCACGCATGGTAGGGTACTGACACGCATATCCATGCTCAGCTCTACCTGCTCGTGAGAAGCATATTTCTCCGCAATCCGCCCATCTTGAGGGCGACGGCTTTCGGAGATATCCATATTTGACATAACTTTGAGGGCAACAATCACCTTCCGACTTAAATCGGAACTTAGGGTGGTGATGTCGCGCAGCACACCATCAATCCGATAGCGGACTCTTAAACCTTCGGGCATTGGTTCAAGATGGATATCGCTGGCACGGTTACGTAGGGCTCCTGATAGCAGGGTTTTGATTCGACCAATTTGGTCAGCGGCTTTTGAAAGATAGATCTGTGTTGTTTCACTGATATCTTCCGCCTCTAGCTCGCCTGTAATCGGATTGACCAGTGGGGCAGAACTGATACTATTAGGGTTAATGTTCTGGGAGTGGAACCAGGCGCGGTAGCTCTTATCAGTAATGGAAATAATTTGAATTTCGCCACCAGTCCGGTGTTTCAGTTCCTGGATTGCCTCCTGTGGTAGCGTAACAGGACTGCCAAGATAGTAACAGCCACGCCATAAGAGCAGGGGAATTGCTTTGGGTAAACTGTTCCTATCTGGAAAATGCCGCAAGAACCTAGCACTCACATCTCGGTCGAGCAGCGATTGGTTAACGGTTCCTTGCTCATCTACCAAGAGTTTTAGAGCTTGAGCGCAGTCAATCTCTTGATTTTTTAGTTTGGACCAAGCGGAGGAAACATTAGGATCAGTTTGCATAGTTGGACCATGGGAACGAAAGATAGGACTGGTGCAAGTTCAGTTCATTTAAAACATTGACTTGTCAAATCTGAAAAAGTTGCGAGCTAGCTTTACTAAATAAACTTGTCTGTTGCTTGCCATATTATCCATGCGAGATATTACTGGAGTTTAGCCAAATTCCTACTTATAAGGTTAAAGATTGAGCATTTGTTTCAATTAACTTTGCCAAATCTTTTAGGAAAGCAGCAGCGTGGGCACCATAGATAATTCGATGGTCACAGGTTATGTTGACCTGCATTTGTCGTCGCACACCCAGTAATCCGTCTGGCATTGCTACCACTTGCGGTTGAGATGCGCCAATTGCCAAAATCGAACCCTGTCCGGGAGGCAAAATTGCGTCAAATCGATCCACCCCAAACATGCCCAAGTTGGACAGAGTAAACGTACCAGTGCTGTACTCATGTGGTTGCAACTGCTTAGCCTTAGCACGTTCTGCCAATGGCTTCCAGTTACGTGATAGGGAATAAATATCTACTTGATCTGCATTTTGCAACACTGGCGTAATCAGTCCGCCATCATCCATCGCTACTGCTACAGCAATGTTGATACTAGAGCGATACTGAATTCCCTGTTCTGAGTAGCTGGCATTCAGTCGCTGATGTTTCTGTAATGTTACTGCTACTGCTTTCGCCAGCAGTGCTGTCATGGTGACACCTTTAGACTTAATCTGCTGGTAGAGCCGATCTAGACTATCAGTAGTAATGGTATAGCCAACATGGAAGGTGGGTACCTGGAGGCTGGCGACCATATTCTGCACCACGGCTTTTTGAAACGTGGTCAGAGGTTCGACTCGATCCGGAGCAACGGCAGCAATGGGAGGAGTTGTTTCCACCGTTTTAATTGCTGGTGGAGGTGGAGGAGCTACGGGAGAAACAGATATTGGGGTTGAACCTGAAGCCGCTGCCTCTACATCTTCTGCCACGATTCGCCCGTGGGGACCACTCCCTTTAACAGTAGTTAAATCAACTTTCAGTTCCTTAGCTAGCTTCCGCGCCCGTGGCGACACAATTGTCCGCCCGTCATGCCCTCTCTGTGAGCCATTGGTGGTATCTGCTACTGCTGATGCTAGAACTGTAGTTGGGATGTCAGCGACTTGTCCGGGAGATGTTGTTGTCTCTACAGATGAGCTGGCACTGGCTGCACTTCCAGCAGTGGCTCTTTGCTGCGCCGCTTCTATTTCGGCTTCAGTTTCTGCTACTAAGGCGATCGCTGTTCCGACAGGTGCAACATCGCCAGCTGGAACCAAGATAGTGGCAAGGTAGCCCTCGTAGAAAGACTCTACGTCCATATCTGCCTTGTCCGACTCAACCACCACCACGGTTTCGCCTTTTTCAACCTTGTCGCCGGAGGATTTGACCCAAGACACTATTTTGCCTTCGGTCATAGTGGAACTAAGAGCGGGCATGAAAACTTCGTGAATCATGGGGCGGTCTTTAGATCTAGAGTCTACATATTATAAAAGCGATGCCAGATTGAATTCTAGCTTGTGTAACGACTTTGAGACCGAAAGACCCAAGCAAAATCTGGCAATTTTTGGCAGCAACTATTCAGTACCAACCTACACTTGCTAGATGTCGCCGCGAATTTCTTCTACCACACCATCGCGCAGCAGGATTTCTACCTGCATCTTGCTAATGAGATTTTCACCCGGTTCAACAGTGAAAAGACCTTCCATCTGGGATGTAATGACTTCTTGGTCAAGATCTAGCATCTGTAACTGTTGCAGGTTTTGCAAGCTTTGATTTTTCTGCTCTAGCAGTTCACTTTTCTTTTGATTAACCTGAAGTTGAATATTGTCAATTTGCTGCAAGGTTTGGGGACCAGGGGGTTGCAAACTTTGCTTTTGAATCTCTGCAACCGCTCGTTGCCCTTGCATTTCTAACTGCTGTAGTTGTTGATCTATCTGGTTGATTTGGGCTTGGAGTTGTTGCTGAACTTCATCCTTCCACTGTGAAGTCACTACAGTTTTGATATTAACAGCTCGTTTGAGGAGCAGTTGAGGTTTGTAGGCATCCATGATAATCAGTCTCTCTCGCGTTCTCGGGTATTTGGGATAGGATCAGGTAAACATCCCGTCAATCGTACCGTGATAGCGTTCCATTACAACAGGTCTCCGGATTTTCAGTGTCTGCGTCATCATGCCATTTTCTTGTGAAAATGGTTCTAGAATCAGATGGAAAGGACCGATACGGTCGTCTGGACGGTAGCCAGGGCGGTTTTGCACTTCTCTGACTAATTCCTGTCGAAATAAATCTTGAACAATCTTACTATCTAGGTTGATCTCTTGGTTCGATGACGGGGAGTCTGATTCCTCGCTCTGCCCTGCTAGACGTAAGCGTAGGTTCTGAGCAGTTGCCCACTTCTGTAGGGCTTCAAAGTTGGGAACAATCAGGGCACCGAGCGAACGTTGGTCCTGTCCCACAATCATAATCTGGTCAATGTAAGGGCTACGCAGACAAGCATCCTCAATTGGCTGCGGCTCGATATTCTCCCCATTGGTTAGAACAATTGTGTCCTTCGCCCGTCCAGTCAAGAACAAATCATTTTCCGGCGTTACCCAACCAAGATCGCCAGTATTAAACCAACCTTCTGAGTCAATTGCCTTAGCCGTCGCTTCAGGGTTATTAGCGTATCCCAGCATAACCTGCGGTCCCCGAACTAAAACAAGACCGCGCTGAAGGGCTGGTAGGGAAGCGCGAGTTTCAGGATCAACAATCTGAATTTCTGTCCATGGCATTGGTTGTCCAGATGCACCCCGCAAGTTGCGCCAAGAGCGACGGCAGTTAGTGAAGGGAGAGGTTTCCGTTAGACCATAGCCCTGTAGAATTTCAATCCCAACAATTTCAAAAAAGTCATCTAAGTACTTTGCCAGCGAACCACCGCCACTAACGAGTTGCTTAACTTTGCTCCCTGTTGCTTCACGAACCTGTTGATAGACTATTCGATCTGCGAGGGCATGGAGAGGTTGTAGTGCTGCTGCTTGCAGCCCTGCTGCTAGCCGTTGAGGAATCGAAGGATATAACTGTTCAAAGCTCAATCCTTGAACAATCCGGCGAGCCTTAATGTAGCGCTGACTGGTAGCAAAAAGAAAATTAATCAGGCGCTGCTTGTTGGGGGGGTGCTCCCGAAACTGCTTTTGTACCCCTTCATAAATCGATTCCCACAGTCGAGGCACGCCAACCATATACTGGGGTTGGAAATTTTTCAAGTCTTGCTTGACGTAGCGGATGTTGGTATAAATCTGGGTGCAACCTTGGGAGAGCAGGAAGTACTCGACACTGCGCTCGTAGGCGTGCCATATAGGTAAGATGCTAAGGACGTGATCGCCAGGTTTGGGCTGCACTACATCACATGCACCGACAACTTGAGACAGCAAGTTGTTATGACTGAGCATAACTCCTTTGGGCTTACCGCTGGTCCCAGAGGTATACATCAAAGTTGCGAGCATTTGCCGATTTCGTGGCACAGGCTGTAGCGAATGACCTGCTCCAACTGCCATCAGGGCTGGATAGTTCAGGACTTTCAGCTGTTCGTCAGCGTCTGGCTCTTCATCTGAAAGTAAGATCGCCAACTGGATTGGCAGGGAGTTGAGGCGTTCTCGTAGTTTTTTCAGTGTTTTTCGGTCTTCTACCACCAATACGGTGCTGCCACTATCTGCCAGAATGAATAGTAGTTCCTCCCGATCTGCCTGAACACTACGAACAACATCAACCGCCCCTGATGTCATAATTCCTTGATCGGCAATCATCCAGCGGGGACTGTTGTCGGCAAAAAGGGCGATCCGAGAGTCCGGTTGTACGCCTAACAACTGTAAGGAGGTAGCAAACTGTCGAATCTGCTGATATAGTTCAGTGTAGGTGATGCTAACCTCTGGTTTACTGTGAGGATCTTTGAGAGCAATAGTCTGACCAAAGTGTTCCTGCGCCCGCAACCAGATTTCTGGTAGGGATTGCGTTGAGGAGTAATCTACTAGATGAGACTTAGCACGCTCTTGCTCAGTATCGGGAACTGGACTCTTGGAGGCGGGGCTAGCGTTTGACATACTTGCAAAGAATGTAACAAATTCTTGTACTTCCACCCTATCTCCACAGTCGGTTAACTGGCTCAATTAGTCAAGCGGAGTTTCTATCTAAACAAAAACTTATTATAAATCTTAACACCATAAAATATTTTTATTGAAATTGTAATCTTTAAAACATACATCTAGCTATTTCTTTGTCTTAATTAAACAGCATGCCTTAGCGATCATGAGGAAACTACGGCTCTTACTTAAATTGAGATCGAATTGCGACCAATTTTGCATCAAATAGTAAATTCAATAACGATCCATGTTAGTTATTGTTCACATAGATAGGTCATCTGAATCACTGACTGAATCTGATGCTAATTGGTAATTAACATAGGAGGAAATCTAATTGTCCATGATTGAACACATTATCGATAACAACCAGTTGCTTGCTGTAATTGTATATCACGATTTTGATAAGCCAGGAATTCATTTTTTCACCCCAAATGAACTATCTCAGCAATTAGCTTATATGCATCATCCGACAGGAAAGGTTATCTCACCACATGTACATAATCCTGTCGTTAGGGAAGTTGAATATACCCAAGAAGTTCTAATTATCAGAAAAGGCAAGCTGCGCGTAGATTTTTACGATGAGCAGCAACAATATTTGAAAAGTCGCGTCCTGGAAGCTGGTGACGTTATTCTTCTCATCAAGGGTGGTCATGGATTTGAAGTCTTAAGTGAAGTTGAAATGTTTGAAGTCAAGCAAGGACCGTATGTAGGAGAACAAGATAAAACTCGATTCATTGGTATCAGCTCGGACCAAATTAAGACAAGGGATTGTATGGCAACAGTTCCTGAGCCAGAAGTGAGTTCTCTCCTTACAATCTAAAGGATGAAGCTGGTTGCTAAATAGCCGAGAAAATATGAGCCAACCGATTCCAGTCAATGAGCCATTACTTGATGGTAACGAAAAAAAATATTTGAGCGAGTGCATTGATACAGGCTGGATTTCTTCAGAGGGACCGTTTGTTAAACAATTTGAAGAGCAATTTGCCGCTTATGTGGGACGAAAATATGGCATCGCCGTGGTTAATGGTTCCATGGCTCTTGATGCCGCTATAGTTGCTTTAGGCATTGGTAAAGGGGATGAAGTCATTCTACCAACTTTCACCATTATTTCCTGTGCAGCGGCGATCACACGCTCTGGGGCAATACCCGTTGTCGTCGATTGCGAGCCTGACACCTGGAATACGGATGTCAACCTGATTGAGGCTAAAATAACACCACGGACTAAAGCAATTATGGTTGTCCATATCTATGGATTACCTGTGGATATGGAGCCAGTACTCGCCTTAGCAGCAAAATATGATTTACAGATTGTAGAAGATGCTGCTGAGATGCATGGTCAGACTTATAACGAGCGTCCGTGTGGTAGTTTTGGGGCAATTAGTACTTTTAGCTTCTACCCAAACAAGCACATCACTACAGGTGAGGGTGGAATGTTGGTGACTGATGATCCTCAATTAGCTGAGCGCTGTCGCTCTCTACGCAATTTATGCTTCCAAGCTCAAAAACGCTTTGTTCATGAAGAACTGGGCTGGAACTTGCGAATGAGCAACATGCAGGCAGCTTTGGGTGTAGCGCAACTGGAGCGACTAGACGAGTTTGTAGCTCGTAAACGCCGGATGGGAAAATACTATACGGAGCTACTGGCAGATATCCCTGGCTTGCAACTCCCAGTAGCACATACTGACTATGCTAATAATATCTACTGGGTGTATGGTTTAGTGTTACAAGATCAAGTCCCGTTTGATGCCGCCGAGATTATGCGACGTTTGAGCCAGCATAAAATTGGCACTCGTCCATTTTTCTGGCCAATGCACGAGCAACCAGTGTGGCAAAAAATGGGATTATTTGTAGGAGAGTCTTGTCCAGTTGCAGAGAGAATTGCTCGTCGTGGTTTCTATATCCCTAGTGGGCTAGCCCTAACTGATGAGCAGATGGAACGAGTTGCTAGTACCCTTCGCCAGGTGATGGAATGAGTGTTTTTGGCAGCTATGCTCGCTACTACAATTTACTCTACCGGGATAAGGACTATGATGGGGAGGCGCAGTTTGTCGATCAACTGCTGCAAAGATCTGCCCCAGAAGCGAAATCTGTACTCGAACTTGGTTGCGGTACTGGAATTCATGCAATGCTACTGGCGAAAGCAGGATACCAGGTTCACGGTGTTGATTTGAGCGCAGAAATGTTGCAGCAAGCTACTGAGCGCTTATCCTGCTTACCTGCTGAGCTAGTATCCAGACTGAAATTTTCTCAAGGAGATATTCGGAATATTCGACTGGAGCAGCAATTTGATGCTGTCCTCTCGCTGTTTCATGTCATCAGCTATCAAACAACTAATCAAGATTTATTAGCAGCTCTTGCTACAGCCAGATCTCATTTGCAGCCCGGTGGCGTCTTCATTTTTGACTGTTGGTATGGTCCAACGGTGCTGAGCAATCGTCCGGCAGTGCGAGTCAAGCGTCTGGAAGATGAAGAAATTAGTGTCGTGCGAATTGCACAGCCTGTGATGTATCCTAACGAAAATTTGGTAGACGTAAACTATCAGGTTTTTATCAAGCAAAAAAGCACTGGCTCAGTAGCAGAATTGCAAGAAACGCATCAAATGCGCTACCTATTCGAACCAGAAATTAATTTATTGTTTTCTCAGTCTGGATTTGAATATGTCACAGGTCGAGAGTGGATGACCAACCAGGAACCGGGATGGGACACCTGGGGAGTTTATTTTGTGGCTCAAGCTACTGAAGTAAGCATCTAGATCGAGTAACTTTCCATTAGAAAAACTAGTGTTGCTCATAGTTTAGCGTTGCTTATATGAGCTAAAAGGAAGTCAAAACTAGGACTAGGGTTACTTCCGGCATTTTTGTTGCACACTAAATTTATGAGAAACTTCACGGTTGAGAACAACCTTTCCTAAAGGAGATAGCTATGGGTTTAACTGAATGTTTACTCCTGACAGTAGCAAATGTCACCTTCTGCATTGCCTTCCCTAGGCTCATGTATTTGCTTCAGGCTTCCAAAGCTAACCGTACTGCCTAGTTATCGAAACTGCGCGAGATACTTCTCTATAACTGGTTTATCTGGTGGGCTCAAGTTCTTTGGTAGTTCTCTCAACTTAAAGAAGCGTATTTCATACCCCTCATCTTGATCCGCCTTGAGTTCCCCCCTAAACCGTCGTGCTACATAGACTGCCACTACATTGACTACAATATCGCCATTCGGACACTCATAAATAAGTTCTTGTCCTGAAAACAAGCCGAACCAGTTCAGCTCATCTAGCTCTAGACCTGTTTCTTCAAGAGCTTCACGCCTAGCAGTTTCCTCCAAACACTCGCCCACCTCCATACTGCCACCGATCAGACCCCACTGCTGGTTGTCCTTGCGGTGTTGAAGCAGCAGACCGTTTTGTCGATCAACAATCAGCACAGCAGCTCCGGGAATGATTAGGGGACGACGCCCAACTAGCGATCGAAGTTCCTGAACATATCCCATTTTTGGCTAACTCCAATGTTCACAAATGATTCCAATTTAACTCGATTGATCTGCGAGCTTCTCGAAAAACTGCCATAATATCCCTCTTCTGTCACTTTCCGGGTTATGCTAGTAGTAGATCAACTAGATTATCCAGAAGAATAAAAGAATTTGAATTGATTCATCGTGCTAATTAGTTGATTGAACCCAAGCAATAAATGGGAATTAGGAAAAATATCTAGCCAA
>JAFASY010000199.1 GCA_019244235.1 Chroococcidiopsidaceae cyanobacterium CP_BM_ER_R8_30 | reverse complement strand
ATTACCTACTTTGAAGCGAGATGACGCCAAAGCGCTGATTCAAAATGCCGGTGGTAAAGTCACAGAGTCAGTTAGCAAAAAGACTGACTACCTAGTAGTTGGGGAAGATGCTGGCTCTAAGCTGGAAAAGGCACAACAGCTAGGAATCACTTGTTTATCAGAAGCTCAATTGTTGGCGCTGCTGGAAGATAGGAAATAGCCTAATTGCAATCGCTGACGTATATGTGCTGAAATTTTTGAAGTGGTTGTATAGCTACTTCCTTTTGCCAGCTCTTCTTAGGTTGGCAAAACCCAATTAGCAGCAGGCTGAAAACATGGTATGATATTTGTACGGTATTGAGAAAAAAGCCATGAAACGCACAGTATACATCCCTGATGAGCTAGACCATGAAATTGAAAAATATCTTGCCGATCATCAAGAAGAAAGCTTGTCAAGTATTATACAAGAAGCAATACAAAAAAAGATTGCTAAACGTAATGTAGAGGCATTCTTGTCTATGGCAGGCATTGTTAAAGATGCCCCTTTTGATTCAAGTCAAAAGCCTGAAGACATAGTTATTTTCCATCCGAATTACGTTCCGTGAGAAGACTTATCATTGATTCAGGGCCCTTGATTGCCTTTTTCTATGAGAAAGACACTTACCATCAGCAAGCTAGAAGAGGATTTGAAGCGCTTTTGCCTTCTAGTACCCTCCTAAATGTACCGTCAGCAATTGTGTTTGAGGTGTACAAATGGTTACTATATTCAACCTCAAAACCATTAGCGAGAAAAGGGCTAGAAGTCATGTTAGATAATTTTGACATCAGTTTCACTGATTTACAGCTTCTTGAAGAAGTTCAGTTAACTGTTAAAAACCTTCCTGATTGGAATGGTACACTCGAAGATGCTATTGTCATGTTACTCGCCCAACATTATCGGTGTCCGCTGTGGACAATAAATTTTAGGGGTTTTGGTAGTTTTAAGTCACTAAAATTTTGGCAGCCGAGCTAACACTAAAAAGCCACCCCTAAAGGCTGTATCTAATTCACTTCATCACTTGAAGTAAAATAGTTAGGAGATGGAAAAGCCTCTTTACCCCAAGTGTTGGCTAGGTAGTCAATAGAGAGTCTTTATGGTTCAAACCACCCACTCAATACTACTAGCAATAGGCATTAATCACAGCAAGCGAAGGAGGTAACCGTGACTGCTGAAACTAATCTAAAAGAGAAAGTACGCGACGTTATCCAGCAATTTATAGAGGCAGAGACAGGAACCTTCCAATGGACGAAGCAGTGGTATCCAGTCGCGGTTGTAGACTTCCTAGATCCGTCCCGACCTCACAAAATGCAGTTATTGGGAAAAGAGCTTGTTCTGTGGCGGGATGGGCTCGGTAAATGGCGCTGCTTTGAAGATTTTTGTCCCCATCGACTAGCACCTCTTTCTGAAGGACGTGTTGAATCTGATGGCACGCTCCTGTGCGCCTACCATGGCTGGCGGTTTGACTCTAAGGGAAACTGCGTTAGCATTCCACAGTCTCAAGATAAGCAAACTGAGGCACGGCACTGCTCAAACCGCAAGTCATGTGCTGTTGCCTATCCAACACAAGAGCGTCAAGGTCTATTATGGGTATGGACAGAGGCAGGTTCCCAAGCCGAGGAGGAAAGCCAATTAAGGGCACCACGCATCATCCCAGAGCTTGAGAGCAACTCAGACAGGGTAATCAAACTATCTTGGAGTATACGCGACCTGCCATATGGATGGGACTTTTTCATGGAAAATGTGGCAGATCCTGCCCATGTACCTGTTTCTCATCATGGGATTATGGGAAGTCGGTACAAAGATGCTAAGTACTACGACTTGCTTCGAGTCCGAGAAATGTCTACTCAGGAAGGATTCTCCTTTGAAATCGTACCAGTGGCTCCGAAGCTCGAACAAACAATTCATGACTTTCAACCGCCCTGCCAAATGAGAGTTGTCTCGAAATATAAGGATGGTGGGAAGTTAATTCTCGCTCTATATGTCAGCCCCACCCGTCCGGGATGGTGTCGTCATATTGGCTGTCAGGTGCTAGTGAAAAACGAAGCGGGCAAGAAACCAGAAGGGTTAGGATTTTATGCCCTGCCGATGCCAACTTGGTTAAGTCATGTGCTAGCCTCTTTGTTCCTACATCAAGATGCAGTGTTTCTGCATTACCAAGAGAAGATTCTCGCTACACGAGGAAAGGGTAGGTGGCTCGATGCCGTTTATACGCCCAATCCTCAAGATAAGATGGTGATTACATTTCGCCACTGGTTGGAAAAGAGAGCTGGAGGTGGTATCCCTTGGGCTCCAGAATGTAGCTCAGCTCTGCCGCCAGCAGAACGGGACAAGCAAAAGTTATTTGATGTGTGGACCACCCATACTCAAGACTGCAGAATCTGCCGGAATGCACTGAAAAATCTCAACCGCCTAAGAGTACTGGTCAATTCAGTTGCTGTTGTCTGCTTGTATCTAGGTGTAATTGTGGACTCCCGAACTGTGGCAATGAAGGCGGTGGTAGCGGCTGAAGGTACACCCCTTTTAACTATTCCTCCTACTGAGTTTTGGTTAGCGGTTGGGAGTGCCGTGTTATTCGCCCTGCTAGGACACCTGCTGAAAAAGTTTGAGCGACTTTTCTATGTGTACGAATTTGAACATGCTCAAAATGACTGAACCGTAGCTAATCTCCCCTTGCAGATGACAACCCTTAAACGAATGCCGAATGTTCTGGTGAACTTAATCCTTCCTGCAAAACGGATAGCACCTGCCCTTGGTCACCAGTAGAGCATATTCCTATTTTACTAGCAGCACCGTTATACATATTGCCGGAGAAGGGGTAGATATAACGGTGCAAACTGATGCCATTCACCTTCTAGATCAGGGTTTGAGTAAGACCTTGACACAGTTGTCTTTTTTATTCTTAAACAACTCAAAGCCCTGCTTTGCCTCTGTTAGGG
>JAFASY010000141.1 GCA_019244235.1 Chroococcidiopsidaceae cyanobacterium CP_BM_ER_R8_30 | reverse complement strand
TTACGGACATCAATTGTTAGATAAGTTTCGCTATTTGCAACTGGAGTTAAATCGTCGATGCTCGATAATTCATTGGAGCTATGACTTGCTTCCAGAGACGCTTGTCTGATTCATTGTAAAGTTTTGTGTCTGAATTCAACACTTCTGCTCAATAACATGATTGAGCAAGACCACAGATTTATTAAACGATTAGTTAATCCTTGCTTGAGTTTTCAATTCTTCTACACGGCAAGAAGGACAATTATGATTTATGAAGCTATGAATCAAATTAGAAAAGGACAAATTCTAGGAATAGCAAAAGGAGACATTTTAGCTCAAGTAGAATTCGTGTCTCAATTTTTTGAAGTCTCTGCATAATTCCAATCACTTCACTGGAGGAGCCCATTCTGTAAAACTTTGTGCAACACAACCGTTCATTGTAACTACTAAGTAATTTCAAGATAAAAAGTTTGAAGAAGTTGAGGAGAGATAAAATGAGCCAATTCCGTCGGACGTTCCTATCTACTAGTTTATCTGGAGTTGCGACAGCAACATTGATTGCAACCACTCAGCATACTGCAAAATCTGACCCACCCAACTTAGAAAAACTATCTACAGAAATCACAAATGCATTCGCTCAGTTGCCAGGGCAAAAGGGACTGAAACTGCTAATTCCTGCCCTAAGAAAGCAGCCTGACTGGTCTTTCAGTATTAATCCTGATACGGTGCTGGTGTGTGCCAGTGCATTTAAGGTGTTCGTGTTAGCAGAAGCACTGCGCCAGGTCGAAGCTTCACTGAATCCCGAGGAGCAAAAGCCGTTGGTCGATCAGCTCGAAGAAAAGCTGGCTCTGCTGGAGTTGGTGCTGGATGAATCGGTTTACACGATCGGTTCCGATGTATTCAATCCGCCAGATTTATCGGGTAAGGTGCTGCTAAAAACAGTACTACAAGCCATGATGTTATCCAGCGATAATACCGCAACCGATATGGCGCTTAAGTTTGTCAATCCCGATCGCGTCCGCCAATTTCTGCATCAGATTGGGTTGCAAAACACCCGCATCCCTGACAGTACTCGGCAATTCGGGGCTTATGTTCTCGGCTATCCTCAGTGGCAAACGATTACCTGGGCACAACTGCTAGAACTGTTACAGAACAACCCTTACGAACCCAGACCTCCACTCAACAACGACATCACCTTTGCCAGTACGGCATCAGATTTTGTATCGTTCTACTCTCGCACCTTACAGGGTCAGTTCTTCAACTATGCCGAGACCCTAGATCGGTTCAAAGCCATTTTGTCTATTTCTGATTCGTTTCCGTTGAAGGATTCGTGGCGATCGCAACCATTGGGGATGAATGTTTTCATGAAGCATGGTTGGGGTCAAGGGATCTTGTGCCGAGCTGGTGGGCTATGGTTACCCGCGGCTAAACGCTGGCTGTATTTTTCCATGACCCTTAACTGGGATTCGCCAGAACCGCTCGAACAGGTACAACCTCGATTCCTGAATACCGCGAATCAAGTTTTTGTCTGGATTAGAGATGTGTTAGATTGCCAATAGGAGAGCGATTTTTTTCGGGATCGAAACAGTGACCCACCGAGCCTCAAAACGTTAGAAGGAATCGAGCAAACCGTGCGCCAACAGATGCTCGATCACGTCAGTCCCAACCTGGGCCTTTTTTTATCAACCGGGAAGCCCCTGTCCAGCATTGTCAAGTACAGGCGGAGGATTGCCATTAGTAGACTTCAAAATCTCCGCTTGAGCCTCTGCCAAAATTTCCTGATTATTGACATTTTCCCACTTCACTAATTTCTCAATCAGCTCTAGGAGTCGCCTTCTCTCCTGCTCCTGTGATTCCTCAGTAGGAAACTTGTCTGGATGAGAAGATGGGCCATCTACCAGTGAAGCAAATAGTACGGTAGTTCCATCCCAGGTGAGAAGCTAGAGACTGGGCAAAAGTCGATTTACCCACATGAGATGCTCCGCCATGGAATTGATTGCAAGTAGGCGATATTGTTAAAACTAGTATCCTAACGCGCATTCAGAATTTGGATAAGTTGAGCTAGCTGAGTCATGACTCTAGAAGCAACCCCCAATAATACTCCTGCAACAGAAGCCTATCTTTTTCCAACTTCCTTTGCTCAACAACGCCTATGGTTTTTCGAGCGGCTGTTACCAAACAGCACCGTCTACAACGTGCCTGTCGCAATTCGGCTCATTGGTTTGCTAAATATTGCGGCTTTAGAGCAGGCTTTGAATGAGATTGTGCGTCGGCATGAAACGCTGCGATCGACCTTCAGTGAAATTGATGGACAAGTCGTTCAGGTAGTTGCCACCCAATGGCGTCTTGCTTTGCCTATAGTGAACATGCCACAGTCCCTAGAAACACAGCAAATCATTTCATCTGAATCACAGCAACCTTTTGATCTGGCTCAAGGCCCTCTACTAAGAGCAAAATTACTGCAATTCAATACCACAGACCATATCTTATTACTCACCCTACACCACATTATTTCAGATGGCTGGTCAATGGGGGTAATGATGCAAGAACTTAGCACACTCTATGCTGCATTTGCAGATGCAAAACCATCTCCACTACCAGAGTTGCCAATTCAGTATGCCGATTTTGCTCAATGGCAGCAGCAATGGCTTCAGGGTGAGGTGCTTGTATCCCAGCTAGACTATTGGCGACAGCAGTTAGCAGATTTGCCAGCGCTAGACTTGCCTACCAATCGACCCCGTCCGGCAATTCAAAGCTATCGGGGGGCAACCCAATATTTGGAGATTTCTGCAAGTTTGACTCAGGCATTAGAAAATTTGAGTCAGCAAACTGAGGTGACACTATTTGTGACATTGCTCACGGCGTTCCAAATCTTACTATTTCGCTATACCGGGCAACCCGATTTAGCTGTTGGAACACCAATCGCCAATCGTAATCGCCGTGAAACCGAAGGACTGATTGGGTTCTTTGTCAATTTATTGGTGATTAGAACAGATTTATCGGGTTATCTGACGGTGCGATCACTTCTTAAACGAGTACGTTCGGTAGCGCTTGATGCTTACAGCCATCAAGATTTACCCTTTGAGCGTCTGGTTGAAGAGCTGCAACCAGTGCGCAGTCTAAGTTATACGCCGTTAATTCAGGTCATGTTTGCACTCTCTACGACTCCGACACCGCGGCTAGAACTAGTCGGGCTGACTTGGGAGTTTGTCGAGGTTGAAAGTCACGTTGCCAAATTTGATTTAACTTTATCTATTGAGAACACCACACAAGGACTGAAGGGTGCATTAGAATACAGCACAGATTTATTTGATGCGGAGACAATCAAGCGTCTGCTGCAACATTTTCAGATTTTGCTAGCTGAAATGGTGGCGAATCCCGATCAGTTAATTACAGAACTGACTCTGTTTTCAGCTACAGAACGGCAGCAATTACTAGTTGACTGGAATCAGACGCAAGTTGATTTCTCACTAGATCAATGTATTCATCAGCTGTTCGAGACGCAGGCGGAAAAAACACCTGATGTAATCGCGCTTCAGTCTTCGACGCAGCAATTCACTTACCAGATGTTGAATCAGCTAGCAAACGAAAAAGCTCATCAATTACAGCAGCTAGGGGTGAAACCGGAAGTTGTGGTTGGACTGTATTGCGATCGCTCTCCTGAATTAGTGATGGGAATGTTAGCTATTCTCAAAGCTGGAGGTGCTTATGTAGTGTTTGATCCCCATACTCCAGTTGAGCGTTTGGGCTGGATGCTACAAGATGCTCAAGTGTCAATTGTGTTGACCCAACATCATCTCAGAAATTCATTACTGAACTTAGATGATCGGCTCACGCTTGTTGAGTTAGAACAATCCCAAGCTACCTCGTCTAGCTCAAACAATCCGATCAGTCAAGTTGCAACTCATCACCTTGCTTACATCATTTATACTTCTGGCTCAACAGGACAGCCGAAAGGTGTTCAGATAGAGCATCGAGGAATATTAAATTTGATAAATTGGCACCAGCAAGCTTTTCAAATTCAAGAGAGTGATCGCGCTACTCAAATTGCTGCTCCTGCTTTTGATGCTTGTGGATGGGAAATTTTCCCTTACTTGACTGTGGGGGCTAGCATCCATTTTCCTGGTGAAATCACTCGACGATCGCCAGAGAAATTGCGGGATTGGTTAATATCTGAACGAATTACGTTAAGCTTTGTGCCAACCTCATTCGCCGAGCAACTCTGGCGATTAGATTGGTCAGGGAGTCAGTTAAGATTACTGTTAATTGGCGGTGATGCACTTCGTCAACTGCCGCCCCCTTCACTTCCGTTCACAGTAATCAACAACTATGGTCCAACTGAAAATACGGTTGTGACGACATCTGGAATTGTGACTGCCGACGAAGCTTCAACTATCGGACGTGCAATCGCCAACACACAACTTTATGTGCTAGATGTGAATCTACAGCCTGTGCCAATCGGGGTAAGTGGTGAGCTATATGTTGGCGGGACTGGGTTAGCACGCGGCTATCTAAATGGTTCTGCAGAGTCTTTTATTACAAATCCTTTTGATGAGGTCAACGCGGCTCGTCCCTCTGGGAGCCAGAGGTTCGAATTCGTTAACAATTCGGGTTCGCGCCTTTATCGAACTGGGGATTTAGTCCGTTATCGAGCCGATGGACGCCTAGAATTTTTAGGTCGTCGCGATCAGCAAGTGAAGATTCGCGGCTTTCGGATTGAGCCAGGAGAAATTGAGCGTACCCTTACTCAACATGTAGCGGTTCGAGAAGCGATTGTGCTTGTGAAAGAGATCTCACCAAACGATCGACGATTAGTTGCTTATGTAGTTTTAGATTCACTGGAAGTGCAATCTGTAACACTGCAACAATTTCTTAAAGCCAAGTTGCCTGAGTATATGATTCCTGGAGCGTTTGTGAAACTGGATACCTTACCACTCACGCTCAACGGCAAAATTGATCGTCAAGCTTTAGCTAATTTAGCAGTGCCTTTTGAGTCAGAAATCTCAGCAACAATGGTTGCTCCTCAAACGGAGATCGAATTTGCTTTGGTAGAGCTATGGACAGAGGTATTAGGGCGACGAGTAAGCCTCTACGACAATTTTTTTCTCTCAGGCGGACACTCCTTATTAGCAACACAGTTAACCTCTCGGATTCGGGATGCGTTACAGATAGAGGTTCCGTTACAAACGCTGTTTGAGTCACCAACTGTTGCTGAAATTGCCAACTATATCGCTTTTTTACAGCAGGCTAAAACAACATTGCAAATGCCTGAAACCAAGTTGACTGCAACAGCTAGAGGTTCATCCCTACCGCTTTCTTTCGCTCAACAACGACTCTGGTTTTTAGAGCAGCTTGTTCCCGGAAATCCTTTTTACAATGTTTCGACGGCAATGCGGTTGACGGGAACGCTCAAGGCAACGCCTGTGGCAGCTCCGGCGACTCAACGTTCCGCTGGAGCTACCTCCAGCGGCGCGCCCTTTGCAGCTCAAGAGCGCAAGCTCAATATTGCAGCACTAGAGCAAAGTTTTAACGAAATTCTTCGTCGCCATGACACACTCCGCACGAGTTTCTGGATGCAAGCAGGAAGTCCGATACAAGTGATTGCGCCTGAGATTCTGCTATCACTGCCCGTTGTTGATCTCCAATCGCTCGATGTAGAAGCACAATCTTCTCAGGTACAAACACTTGCGGTGGCAGAGGCTCAAAAGCCTTTTAATTTGGCACATCCCCCCCTGTTGCGAGTGCAGTTACTGCAACTTAATGCAGCAGAATTTGTGTTGCTATTAACGCTACATCATATCATTTCAGATGGATGGTCGATTGGAGTTTTAATGCGTGAATTGGGGACGCTATATCGCGCATTTGCCAGTGGGCAACCTTCACCATTAGCAGAATTACCGCTGCAATACGCCGATTTTGCTCAGTGGCAGCGAAACTGGCTGCAAGGAGACATGTTAAAAGCTCAATTAAAATATTGGCAACAGCAACTTGCAGATTTGCCAACACTAGAGTTACCTATAGATCGACCAAGACCTGCAATTCAAAGTTACCGTGGTGCAAGGCGAGCGCTTAAACTCGCTTCTGATCTTACACTTGCACTCAAAACTTTGAGCCAGCAAGCAGGTGTCACACTGTTTATTACATTGCTGGCTGCATTTCAAACGTTGCTTTACCGCTATACTGGACAAACGGATATTGCGATAGGTTCTCCAATCGCCAATCGCAACAAGAGCGAAATTGAAGGGCTGATTGGCTTCTTTGTCAATAGCTTGGTGATGCGAATAGATCTAGCAGGAAACCCGACATTCACAGAATTATTGGTGCGATCGCGGCAAGTTGCGTTTGATGCCTATGCTCATCAGGATCTACCATTTGAACGTTTAGTCGAAGAACTTCAACCAGAGCGCGATTTGAGCCGTAACCCATTATTTCAAGTTGTACTGGCACTGCAAAATGCGTCCAAAGAAGTTCTAGATTTACCTGGAATAGCGTTAAGCCCCATCGAATTTGATCCAGGAACAACAAGATTTGATTTAGAATTTCACCTCAGCGAATCTACAAGTCCGAGAAATTTAAGCAGCGAAGCAACAGAATTAACTGTGTTAGCTGTTTACAACACCGACTTATTCAATGCAGCCACGATTGTACAAATGCTTGAGAGTTTTCAGACTTTACTCACAAGTATTGTTACTAATCCAGAACAAACGATTTCAGAATTACCTATTCTTACGGCTAATGAAAGGCAAAGATTGACAGAATGGAATCGCCCTCAAATTTCCTATAGAAAAGACCAATGCGTTCATCAGCTATTTGAGTTGCAAGCAGAACGCACACCAAATGCGCTCGCAGTTACTGGGACTACACACCTGACTTATCGCGAGCTAAACGAGCGCAGTAATCAACTTGCCCATTATCTACAATCGCACAACGTTACCGCAGAAACTCCCGTTGGTATTTGCGTCGAGCGTTCGCCAGAGTTCGTCATCGGATTGCTTGGCATTCTGAAAGCTGGAGGCGCGTATGTACCTCTCGATCCCGCTTACCCTTCAGAGCGTTTGACTTTTATGCTGAATGATGCTCAGGTTGCAATTCTGCTAACTCAACGGCATTTAACTCAGCAACCATCTAATATTTGCAAACATATTATTTGTCTCGATCAGTGGCATACCTTCACGTCCTACAGCCAGGAAAATCTCAGAGCTTGCACTGCGACAGATAATCTAGCTTACATCCTCTACACCTCTGGCTCAACGGGTCAGCCCAAAGGTGTTTTAGTCGAACATCGTAGCTTGTTAAATCTGATCTTCTGGCATCAGAAAACATTTGAGGTTTCCGCGCGCGATCACGCAACTCAAGTAGCTGGAATTGCGTTTGATGCTTGTGGATGGGAACTGTTTCCCTACCTCACCATCGGAGCCAGCATTCATATACCCGATGAGATCACTCGACTGTCGCCTACACATTTGCAATCTTGGCTCAGGGAACAACAAATCACAATTAGCTTTTTACCCACACCACTTGCGGAACAACTATTTACTCTAGATTGGTCAGACAATGTTGCCCTACGGCTACTCTTAATTGGCGGCGATCGACTGCGCCAAGCTCCACCTCCGCTACCATTCGCCGTTGTGAATAATTATGGGTTAACTGAAACAACTGTCGTAGCAACATCAGGGCAAATCACAGAAGTATTACCGACCATTGGCACTGCGATCACCAATACCCAACTCTATATCCTTGATGCCAATCTTCAACTAGTACCAATCGGAGCAAAAGGAGAACTCTATATTGGTGGAGATGGCTTAGCACGCGGCTATCTCAACCGTCCAGAGCTCACAGCTGAGCGATTTATTACCAATCCTTTTCGTTCTGACTCATCACGGCTCTACAAAACTGGCGATCGGGTACGCTATCGAGCCAACGGAGTGTTAGAGTTTGTTGGTCGTTGTGATGAACAAGTGAAGATTCGCGGTTATCGCATTGAACTTGGCGAAATTGAAGCAGCATTAGGTCAACATCCTGTCGTACAGGCTGCGATCGTAGTCGCTGATGAAAATGAAGGCGACAGTCGTTTAATTGCTTATGTGACACAACGCCCTGAGACGATCGCGTCAGCTAGTCAAGCAATAGAACTACAAGATGAGCAAGTGTTGCAGTGGCAAATGCTCTACGAAGAAACCTATGGTCAACCCACTCCTTTTGATCCCACCTTCAACATCATTGGATGGAACAGCAGTTACACTGGAAAACCACTTCCGGCAGAGCAGATTCAGGAATGGGTTGATTGTCGAGTGAATTACATTTTGTCACTACAGCCTCAGCGAGTGCTGGAAATTGGCTGTGGAACAGGGTTAATGTTATTTCGGATAGCACCCCACTGCACCCAATATTGGGGAACTGATTTCTCTGCAGTTGGGCTTGGCTCAATTCAGCAGCAGTTAGCTCAACAGCCTTTGCCGCAAGTCAAACTCTTGCAGAGAATGGCAACTGATTTTACCGGGATAGAATCACAAACGTTTGATGCTGTAATTCTCAATTCGGTGGTGCAATACTTTCCGAGCATTGATTACTTGATACAAGTGATTGAAGGTGCTATTGCATCGCTCGCTCCCGGTGGCTTTATTTTCTTAGGCGACATTCGGAGCTTGCCACTACTGCAAGCCTTTCACACTTTGGTACAGCTTCATCAAGCTGAGCCGTCTCTTTCTCGCTCGCAACTCCGGCAACGAGTTCAGGCTCAAATTCTGCAAGAATCAGAACTTGTCATCGATCCCGCATTTTTTCAGGCACTCCTGCGTCACTTTGCTGAAATTAGTCATGTGCAGATTGAACTTACTCAGGGACATCATCACAATGAAATGACCCAATTTCGCTACAACGTAACACTGCACATTAGAGATCAGGGTACAACTCCAATCGATTCTCCCACTTGGCTTGATTGGTCAACGTTGTCAAACGAGCAGTTGAATCTATCGAGCGTGCAACAGCTCTTAAACGAGCAGCCTCATCTTCTCAAAATCACCCAAATTCCCAATGCGCGAATCTCTGCTGCGATGCAAGCAGTGCAATGGCTAGAAAATGGAGAAGCCCCGGAAACGGTTGAAGAATTTCGCGCACAAACTTTAGCATTGGGTGTAGATCCTGAAGCATTGCGATCACTAATCAAAGAACTACCTTACACAATTCATTTAAGTTGGTCAGCTTCAAGTGCAGGGTATTACGATGCCTTATTCATTCACAATCTTCACAAGCAACAGCCCACATTTCCCATCTGCGTTCATCTGCGTTCATCTGCGTTTGCAAATCTCACCTGTGCTGACTCATTTACCCAAAGCACTTCCCTTTCACCAACAAGGCATTCAAAAACTTCACCCTGGCAACGCTATGCCAACAATCCTCTACAGGCTAAGTTAGCAGCTCATCTAGTGCCTCAACTGCGATCACACTTAAACCATAAACTCCCTGAGCATATGCTTCCTGCTGCATTCGTTGTCCTGGAGTCATTTCCACTAACGCCAAATGGAAAAATCAACCGTCGCGCTTTGCCAAAGCCCGATCACACTCGCTCGACTAAAGCGGCTACACTCCCACGCTCACAAGTCGAGCAAACACTAACTGAAATTTGGTGTGATGTGCTGAGTTTAAAGCAGATCAGCATCGATGATAACTTTTTTGAGCTAGGGGGTCACTCGCTCTTAGCAACTCGGCTTGTCTCTCGTATCCGGGACACCTTTGAGATTGAGTTACCCCTCCGTAGTTTGTTTGAAACTCCCACAATTGACAAACTGGCAACCGAGATTGAACGGTTGCAAAACAGTAGCGTTCAATCCAAGCTACCAGCAATTCTGCCACTCTCGCGTGAAGCTTACCGCATCAAACTGAGTTATTCACTCTATGAAGCTCCAAAGGATTGCGCCGATAGCAACCTTGAATTGAACCATCCTCACAAGAAGCCAGAACAAGCAAATGATTTCACGCTCACAACCTCTGAAATTCATAGCTTGGTACCGCTTCAGCCTATAGGTTCAAAACCTCCTTTCTTTTGTGTACACCCAATCTTTGGCACAGTTTTCCCATACTATTCTTTAGCACGTCAGTTTGACGACCGACCCTTTTATGGGTTGCAACCGATCGCTCTTGATGGTGAGCATCCGCCTCATACAACAATTGAAGCCATGGCTACCTACTACATTGAAGCAATTCTCCAAGTACAACCTCAAGGTCCTTACTATGTTGGCGGTTGGTCTTTTGGTGGAGTAGTTGCGTTTGAAATTGCACAACAGCTTCAGCAAGCAGGACACAAAGTTGCATTCCTAGCAATCCTTGATACAGCAATTCCAGGTTATCGACTCTCCTACTTTGAAAGTTTGCAAGCGCTAATCTCCATGACGCGATCGCTGTTTCCTTTTTTTATTGATTATTTAAGTTTGATTCAGTCTTCACTTCAAGTTAGGGATCAGCCATCATCATCTAATTTCTTGAAGTTTATTAGGCGACCAAAAGGCGATTTTCCTCAAATTGTACGCTCGCAACTGTTAAATGAGCTATCCTTACAGCCCATACTTCAAACTTATCGTGCTAATATTCAGGCATTCTTAAACTATACTCCTAAACCTTACCCGAATCCAATTAATCTTTTTAGATCTAGCAGAAGCTTGAATAAAATGACCCATGATTCAACACT
Organism: Chroococcidiopsidaceae cyanobacterium CP_BM_ER_R8_30; assembly: GCA_019244235.1. Classification (GTDB taxonomy): domain Bacteria; phylum Cyanobacteriota; class Cyanobacteriia; order Cyanobacteriales; family Chroococcidiopsidaceae; genus JAFAVL01. The sequence goes on along the minus strand of JAFASY010000141.1, from coordinate 3,208 downwards.
AGGTTGGGAAAAATTAACGAAAGAAGTTTGTCTTTGTGTGACTCCTGGAAATCATCTTACAATGCTAAGGGACCCTAATGTCCAACACTTAGGTGAGGAGCTAAAGCGCTGTCTGAAGCAAGTAAGTGACTAGTTTGACTGTCTTTAACAGTAGCTGGCAGTTGCATTTGGAAATAAAAGGGAATTACTATGGAGTCGTTTTGCATTAATATAGTTTGGCTAATATCAGCCACAAAACGTCAATCATTCCAAAGAAGGAGAAACTATGACTCGCGCCATTATGGAAACTGAGAAAGGCACAATAAACCTGGAGCTATTTGACCAAGATGCACCTAACACTGTCAAAAACTTCGTAGACTTAGCTGAAAAAGGGTTTTACGACGGTCTCTCTTTCCACCGAGTTATCCCTAACTTTATGATTCAGGGCGGCTGTCCTCTAGGAACTGGAACGGGTGGTCCTGGTTACAAAATTAAATGTGAAATTAACTCCAATAAGCACTTGGCAGGTACCTTATCCATGGCACATGCTGGTCGCGATACGGGTGGAAGTCAATTTTTTATTTGTCACTCTCCTCAGCCTCATTTAGACGGAGTCCACACCACCTTCGGCAAAACTGAAGATATGAATGTCGTTAATGCCATCCGTAAGGGTGACAAAATCCTCTCCGTCAAGATTGAACGCTAAAGAAGGGGTCAGTGCAATTTTTAAATCTGCGCTTCAACTTGTATTCGCTCCAGAGCCTTGGTGAGAGCCTGTACCTCTGCGTCGTTAAGATGACGGGCAAAGTACGTGACGACTGCTTGCTCATAAACTGATTGCATCTTTTGTTGCATGACTTGACCTGCCTCTGTCAGGGCAGCGAAAGCACCACGGCGATCGCTCACGCAGGACTTGCGGCATACTAGACCTGCTACTTCCATTCGATCAACCAGACGCGTTAGATTGCTACGGTCAAGAAGCATAGTCGATGCAAGTTCGTGCATCCGCAGCTTGTGCTCTGGAGACTCAGAAAGCGCTGCCAGGACATCGTACCAGGCGAGTGGAGGTAGTCCAGCTTGAGCCAAATCCTGCTCAATTGCATTCACAAGGATGGAGTGGGTGGTCATGAATAGCCGCCAGAGCGCTTTATAAGATTTTTCGAGATTGAGAGCCATCTATTCAGTACTGGTTGTAGTTAGTCACAAAGCAAAGAATGACTCAGGAGGAGTTGGCTTTGCTGTAAGTAAAGTATCGAACCTTAGCTAAATTGACAAAGATCTGCCATAAGAAGTAGTTGCAGATTCAACTAATTATCGATATACTAATTTTAGTTGAATATACAACTAGTTTAGATTCAATTATTTCAAATACAACAAATTGCTCGAATTGAGAGATAGTGTCATGAAACGTCTAATTATTAGTGGCTTATCGGTTTTGCTGTTTGCTGGGGCAATGGCACCTGCAGTGAGTGCCAAAGATAAAGATACAGCACTCAACTCTGCAACTTCAAATAGCATCAATAAAAACCAGTTAACACCGTTTGAACTCGTCTCCTTGGCATATCAGGGAAACTTAAAGGATCAAGGTATTCCCAGTGCTGGTGGTCTCCTTGCGGCTTACCAAATTGGGCAAGTGAGTGCTGAAACTCTTGTGCAAAAGGCAGTGGCAGCAAATATGCTATCGCCAGCTGTGCTAAATGACCAAGGATATCTCAACGCTGTCAATAACCAACTCTCCAACCTGGAGATCTATCGCTAGAAGATTTGTTTAACAAAAATGTCGGGCTCTACCAGCACAGTACCGTCTACGTGGTCTGTATAAAACTATTGTCCTGCTGCTGGTTGTCACGACCGCCTGCTTTAGTCTCTACGGTGCACTATCCGGCATTTGGGGATAAAGGATGACTCCTTTTTTCCACTCGGCTCGCCAAATTTCGATTCCATCGCTAGCACCACTAATGATAACCTGACCATTTAAGCCGAAGGCAATATGAAGGTTGCTATACTTTGACCCTCGCAAAGCACCAAGAAGCTTTCCGGTTTCAACTCTCCAGAGTTCAACTATGCCACCACTGGCAACAGCAAGGGTTTGTCCATCTGAACTCAGCGCTAGGTCAGAGGAACCAGACTTCAAGGTATGGATCAGTTCTCCTGTACTGATCTGCCAAACTTTAATCTTGCTACTGCCACTGACAAGCATCTGACCGTCACGACTGAAAGCAAGATTAGTCACTTGACCTGAATTCAGAGTATGTAGCAGTCGCCTGGTTTTCCAGTCCCAAAGCTGAGTCGCACTGCCACCAGTAGCGATAACTTGCCCAGTAGGGCTGAAAGCCAGAGCCGTCAGTGAACCCAAACTAAGGGGGCGTAACTGTTGTCCCGTTTTCAAGTCCCAGAGTTTAACGCCACTGCTGCCAGGTTGACCATCAAGCCATAATTGATAGCGGCTACTACCAGCGAGGATTTGACCATCAGGGCTGAAAGCGAGATCAGTCATCCTTCCTGCTACAAAGGTGGAGAACAGTTTTCCCGTATCCAAATTCCAAAGTCGAATCGTTCGGTCAAAGCTGGCACTGGCAAGGGTTTTATTATCAGGGCTAAAGGTCATGGCACTAACCCAACCTGAATGCCCTGCAAGGAGAGCTAGCGGTTTACCTGTGCGCAGGTTCCAAAGCTGAATCTTTTTACCGTGGCTACTAGCAAGGATCTGACCATCAGGGCTCGTGACAATAGCTGTGGTTTCCTGCTGGGAGAGTGTCTCTGCTTGGGAAAAGCAGATTGTAGATGGAGTGGGGTAAAGACAAACACCGCGAACTCCTGTTAAGATGCCTTGCTCGAACAGCACAGCATAGATGCTCACTGATAAAGCAACAATTAAGGCGAGTCCTACGCCTGTAAGTATCCAAGATCTTTTCAGCAATTTAATGATATCCTCCCGGCACTCAAACCCCCTCAGTAGTTTCTACTAAGACAGTCATTAGCTCTCCAGTGAGCATCAGGCACTGAATACAAGGCAAGTAGAAAGCTTAAGCATACATGGTCACAATGTAAATCAAAAAATCTCATCACCTAGACCGCTCATTAAACTAGAAAGGTAGGAGTAGGGGCAAGGGTTAGGGAAAACCAAGACTGTTTACAAGGAAAGAGGAAGTAGGGGTAATGGAAGAGCATCAAGATCCGAATCGGATTCAAGTTGAGCTTGCGGTAGAGCACAGCCGGAGAAGGCTCC
>JAFASY010000122.1 GCA_019244235.1 Chroococcidiopsidaceae cyanobacterium CP_BM_ER_R8_30 | reverse complement strand
ACTGGGAATTCTCATTCTGGATGAGAGTGGGCAGATTCTACATAAAGAGCGGGTTGCAGCTAGTGGTCCAACTCGTGGGGTGGAATTACCAGAAGGCACCTATCACTCCTTAGTCGCTTTGGCTACAGATACTGTAATTCTGGAACTTAAAGAAGGACCATACAATGCTCATACTGATAAGGAATTCATAGAGGTTTTTCCTCCCGAAGGGACAGTAGCAGCCAGACAGCTAGTCGATATATGGCAGGGATATTTCAGGGAGTTGGTTGCTGTGGACAGTTAGATTCAATTTGCTTGTGTTTTTGAAAAATCATTGCTTCTACACCTTGAATTTCAGTTCCGCCCAAGAAAGTGTTCTGGTTTCAGACAGACTGTGCTCACAGCCTGGAGAGTTTTCCAAGGTGAGCTGCTTAATCATCTCCACATGACCCTTTTGTGCTGCATCTTTCAACTCTCGATCATAGTAGGCATTATCCATTGCTTCTTCTCTTGAGCGAGAGGTAGTTTCGAAGCATTGTTCTAAAGTATCAATGATACCAGTCCGGCGAGACATAGTGTGGTATTGCCGCTCTGTATCGAGAAGTCTTGTCATTAGTTCCAAGTGCATAGGCTCTTCACAGATTTCTTCCAGGATGCTCCATTCGTCAATGCCGAGTAGGCTGTTACCAGCCACTGGACGCGGATCGCGAAAGATTTCACCAGTAATTTCGTAATAGATGCGGGGAAGGAAATCGTCAAATTCATGTTTTTCTTCCAACCAGATCCGGCGAATTTCGCTAAGTTCTTCCATGGTGATGATTTCAATCTCTTTCATATCTGGAGGCGCTTTTTGGCGGACTGCAATTTGTGTTTCCAGTAGACGTTTTAATAGGTACTCTCGCCAAGGTTTGATGTATGGACCAGGAATGTTAGTAACCTCTTTTTCCTTGGAGCCGTCTACTTTGCGCTCAAACAGTTGAACATTACCTCTAGTACGTCGGAAGTCCCGGTTTTGTCGCTCTTGCTCTCGTTTTTCGTCAGTTCTGAAATCTAATTCATCCCGAAAGTCGAGCAAAGGCTGCATCCACTGCTTAGATTCCTCGTTGAGGACCATAGCTTCCATCGATTTATCACGCTCAACTAGAGTACAGACCCAACAGCCAAAACGGGAACTGCCACAGCTAGGAGTGGAAGTATCGACTACAAGAGGACATTCATTATCTGGAGTTGCTCCTCGATAGATTCTAAAAAGTTCCTTGTTGCTATGCCCCCATGGGTTTTGCCACTGGTGTAAGTAAAGCCAGACTTCGTCATTGCTCCAATCTTCAAGCGGACTGTAAATCAAGGAGTTGAGAAGACTGGCATTACGGCTGAGCCTGTCTTGAACCCGTCCTTTTGCGTGTTTTGCCATTGTTGCTGCTCGTTTCTGACTTTCTGCCTTACGAGTGCCTAAAACCAAAATAGTTTCACCGTTTTCTCTAACAAGATCTCGCACAAAGCGGTTAGCTGGATGAATTTTAAGTCGCTCGGTACACCACCGGAACTTGCTGCGGGGAGCAGGGTAACCCTTACCAATCAGGTTTACCCAGAAGGTCTCTTCAGCTTCAGGCTGAAGTCGATGTGGTTGAATCAGTAATCCTTGCAGTTGAGCAGCTTTCATCATTTGCTCTAAGGATTTGCGAACCCAAGCAGAGATGACGGGATTTTCCACTAGGGTATCGGTTGAAATAATATGAATAGGTTTGATACGTTGCTGAGGTGGTAGGGCAAAGATGGCATTCCAGACGAGTTGCAGTGCGGCAGTAGAGTCTTTGCCGCCGGAATAACCTACAACCCAAGGAATTGTGTCAAGACAATAAAGTGCTTGGATTTCAAGAGTGAGGCTTTCGACATTTGCCCTAACTAGCTCTGCTAGACCATATTGAGCTTGATTCTCCAAGTCTTGAGTTACAACCACATTTAATCTCCCTATCAGAATCCAAGTAATTTTTCTTCTTGAGATGTTAAGAGCAAGCCCAAATCTTATTTTAAGTAGGTAATCTTGTAGAAGCCTGCTTATTGGTAAGGCTGTCATCAGCCACAAATCACCCTTTCCAATCAGGATTGGAACGCGATCAGTTAACGTGCTTTAAAGCCTTTACGCATTCTATCGCTCAATTAACCAACACTTTAGCCAGTGTTTCAGTCAGGTTTTGCAGTAGATGAAATCGGTCTGCTACTTAGATAGCCGTCGGTGCTCAATGCCGAATATCACTTACGCACCGCTTTGGAGCGATCTCGGGTGACGATTTCCACCCCAGTATGAACAGAGAGCTACTTGGCTAACGAATCCCTATCACTAGGTTCGTCAAAATCGCGGAAGACCCTACTTATTTTGAAATTCGACAACTTGTGCAATACTAATTTGTGACAAAAATATCAATTGTCTATCGATTTACCGTATTTTTTGGAAAAAGACATGCTTCTTTGAGCTGTCTTCTTTGAAAAGTAGGGAGTCAACGGTACACCGCCGTTGCACGGCGGTGCCTGCGTTGACCGCCTTCCGCGGTCAGAGAGTTGGTCAAAAATTTCAATTCCTAACTGATTATTTGATTCAGTTGTGCTGAGCTTTTGGCGCGGTTCTACAGCTTCTTTCACCTACTATTTTGGACAACCTACAACATTCAGGGAGTAAAAACCATGACAAAAGTCGCGTCATCAGGTATGAATCGGCGTGCATTTATTGGTGCGGCAACAGCAAGTGCTTTGCTTGCCGCTGGAGGTTCGAGCTTCTTTTCCGCAAGTGCGGCTCAGCGACGACGACCTAACATCTTGTTCATTCTGGCAGATGACCTGGGTTGGGCTGATATCAGCGTTTATGGTCGCTCTTATTATGGACAAGCTGCCTACCCAACCCCCAACATAGACCGTTTAGCCAGTCAGGGCACTCGCTTTCCCAATTCCTATGCAAATCAAACGGTTTGCACCCCTACCCGCGTTGCCTTCTACACGGGGCGCTATTCTGCTCGAACAGACGTGGGCTTGCGAGAACCTCTGGCTAACATTGCCGAGGTTGGACAGACTGTCGGGTTGCCACCGGATCAACCGACGATCGCCTCCCTGTTGGATGCACAGGGCTACGAAACGGCTCTGGTTGGCAAATGGCACGCTGGCTACCCTCCTACCTACGGTCCTCTAGTGAGCGGTTTTGGCGAATACCATGGCAACTATAGCGGAGCCATTGATTACTTCACCCATAAAGACGGCGATGGCAACCTTGACTTCTTTGAGGGAACAACCCCGCTAGATCTGGCGGGCTACTCCACCGACCTCTACACTCAGCAGGCGATCGACTTTATTACCCGATCGCGCGAAAAACCGTTTTTCCTCAGCCTGCAATACAATGCGTCCCACTGGCCGTGGGAAGGTCCTGAGGACGAAGCCCTCAGCCAGACGTTTTACCCGACCAATCCCTACACAGCAGGCGGTTCGCAGGAAACCTACGCAGCCATCCTCAACAGGCTAGATGAGGGCATCGGTCGCGTCTTGCAAGCCTTGCGGGATTCTGGTCAGGAGGAAAATACCCTGGTTATCTTTACCAGCGACAATGGGGGAGAGCGATACTCCCTGATTGGTCCCTTCCAAGGTCGTAAAGGCAGTCTATACGAGGGTGGAATTCGGGTACCGACGATTATCCGCTGGCCCGGTGTTGTTCCCCCCAACAAGGTCAGTGAGCAAACGATCATCACCTTTGACATTACAGCAACGATCCTAGCCGCAGCTCGCACCAGTCCCGACCCCAGCTCTCCGTTGGATGGGGAAAACCTGTTACCAGTCATTATCGGCGAGCGATCGCCCTACCACCGCGCACTATTCTGGCGTTATGCGGGCGGAGCACAGAAAGCAGCCAGAAGCGGAAAGTGGAAGTATCTAAAGATAGGAGACACCGAATTTCTCTTCGACCTATCAACAGATACCGAGGAGACCACTGACCTGCAAAGTTCTAATCCACAAATACTTTCGCAGCTCCGTGATACCTTTGCTCAATGGGAATCAGGAGTTCTTCCCTACCCACCTGAACTGATTCCTCCAACGCCTCCATCTCCGTCTGCTGCACTTGGCATTCCAGCAGCTCCAGGCGTTCCGACAGCCCCAACCATTTAACCTAAAACTTAGTAAGAGGAGCAGTGAGCTATGCCAGAGCGTATATCAAACCCAAAGCAAATGAATAGCGATGGAGTTAGACATCACCCTAATCAGCAAACTGCTCCTCGTCGTAGGAAGCCACCGGGTAAAGGAATGGTCTGGATTGAGGGGGGTACTTTTCTGATGGGTTCTGATCGTCATTACCCGGAGGAAGCTCCAGCACACAACGTCACGGTAGATGGTTTTTGGATTGATCAATTCACTGTAACCAACAAACAGTTCCAACGCTTTGTTAAGGAGACAGGTTATGTCACTGTCGCCGAACGTCCACCTAAACCAGAGAATTACCCCGGTGCATTACCAGAATTTTTAGTACCCGGATCGCTGGTATTTCAGGCACCCGATCAACCTGTTGATTTGCGAACTTGTAGCTGGTGGAGTTATGTACCGGGTGCCAACTGGCGACATCCTCAGGGTCCGGGTAGTTCGATCAAAGAGCAGGAGAATGATCCAGTTGTCCATATTGCCTACGAAGATGCTGCAACCTATGCTGCCTGGGCAGGTAAATCGTTACCAACAGAGGCACAGTGGGAATTTGCAGCCCGTGGAGGGTTAGACGGAGCAACCTACGTTTGGGGAGATGAATTTGCGCCAAAGGGCAGGTTAATGGCAAATGTATGGCAGGGTGAGTTTCCCTGGCAGAACGTGAAGTCTCGTCCTCCCGCACCTGAACCCGTTGGTTCCTATGCACCTAATGGTTATGGACTGTATGACATGGCAGGCAACGTCTGGGAATGGACAGAGGACTGGTATCGAGATAGACACCCTGAAAACAAAACAAAGTCCTGTTGTATTCCGGTCAATCCTAGAGGCGGAACTCAACAGGAAAGTTATGACACTGCCATACCGGAAATTCAAATACCCAGAAAGGTACTTAAAGGTGGGTCATTTCTCTGTGCCTCTAATTATTGCTTGCGCTATCGTCCGGCAGCACGGCATCCGGAGATGGTAGACACTTCAACCAGCCACATTGGTTTCCGTTGTGTTGTTAAAGATGCAACAAGGTAGGGAACATGGATTAACTGCTTGGAGCGGAGCCGTACCCATCAGCCAGCTCCATTTTTGCTTTGAGCGTTTTCAACACTTCCTGATATCGCTCTTCAACATCCTTTCGATCCTGCTCCTCTGGCAACCCTTCATGGCTGCCACGCCAGATCATTGAGGCATGATTTAGTAGGGCAGCACAGTGTTTCTTGTTGTCGGTATGGGCAGCAATGACAGCGATCGCTTCCAACAGACGTATCGTCACTGCTGCACTTGAGCTTCCGTACTGCCGAATTTGGTTGAAGGCAGTATCGGTCATCCCGGCAAACGTCACTGGCTCAGCAATAATTCGCAGTCTGTTGTCTTTATCGTAGCGATAGGGGGATGGTATATCCTTTTCTGCCAGGTGGCAAAGGGCAGCAGCGATCCGATCGACACACCTAATCGCTGTATAGGGATCGTTGACTGCAGGAGAAAGTGCACGCACGGCGATCTCTACTAGTTGGTGCAGGGGAAACTCTACGTCCTGCCGCTCGGTACGTTGCACGCCCCAAATAAACGCGTCATTGAACTGCTTAGTCAGCTTCTTGTTAATGCTGTTCCCAGGCCAAACTCCAACTAGCTCACTACCTTGCACGACAAACTTTCCTGGGCGAGACTTGAGACGCAGCAGGAGGTTATTCTGTGTGGCAAGCTGCATCAAATAGTCGTTATCGATCTCCTGCAAATAACCGCTGCCAGTTGCCAAGATTGGATAAGCCTCAAGGTCAAAGTTTGTTGGGATTTCCTCAATCCGCCGTTTGGGTTCTGGTGGCTCTTGTCCTAGGTCTAGGGGAAAGAGTCGATCGATGGCTTTGTTGAGTTCCTGGCTCACCTTGGCAATCAGGTTATCTGCCTGAATAGATTCTGCTGTGTGATGGATAAAGTAAATCAGTACGCCAAGGCTGGCAACCGCCATCATAATGCCGAACGTCACTGCAACTTGCGGCACAAATGTTTTGTTTTGAAATCCTTCAATCGTCCGCAACACGAGCAAGCAGTAGATATATGTGGAAATGAACGTTCCAAGGACGATCTGATTGCTTGTGTCACGCATGAAATTGCGGAGCAGTCGCGGTCCAAATTGCCCAGAAGCAAGCTGAAGCGCCACGATGGTGATCGAAAAGGCAGTAGTAGCGACGGTGATCATTGAGCCAGCAATAGTTGATAGAACCGTGCGCGCGCCGTCTGGTCCGTTGGCGTAGATCCACCCCAGCTTGTCGAGCCATTTGTTTTTGACTACATTGTCAATCGCTATTGTCGCAAACGACAAGCCGACTGCTACCGCTACCATCAGCGTTGGTACAAACCAGAAGCTGGAGTGGAGGGATTCCCAAAGTTTGCGGAGCTTGAGTTTTTCATCTGCCATCGTTCGTGTTGGGAGCGCGATCGCTCTTCCCCCCATTTCTTTGTGCCCGCATTTTGGCTATCTGCTTGAGCGAACCGCCGATGCTGCGCGGCTGCGGCACTTCGTTGTTCCCGGCTGGCCATCCCTCACGCTGGCGCAAGCGATCTCCATCGCTCTCCTCGGTCTGATCGTGAAATAAGATCTGCTGAGTTGGGAAGGGCATGTCAATCCCATTGGCAGTCAGTTTGTTCTTGATGGCAGTCAGAACCTTGTCCTGCGCATCGAGAGCATCGGCGCGTCTTGGGGGTTTGATCCACCACCGGACGCGGATATTGACACTACTGCTAGCAAGAGCTATGACTAGCACATCGGGTGCAGGGTCTTTTAAGACCTCGTCCACACTCTGCACTGCTTCTAGCATTAACTTCTTTGCCAATGCAATGTCGTCACCGTACCCGATGCCAACATCGTACTGCAATCGGCGGCTTTCGAAGGCAGTGTTGACAGTCACCGAGTTTGTGAATAGCTGAGAGTTCGGAATGACGATTCGGCGTCCATCATACGTCCTAATTGTTGTAGCACGGGTCTGGATATTTTCGACTGTTCCCTCGAAGTTTTGGAAGACAATCTGGTCATCAAGCCTGAACGGCTCAGCTAAGAGGATCAGGATGCCCGCGAGGAAGTTCTGGAGGATGTCGCGGAACGCGAAGCCTATAGCCACACCGCTGATACCCAGCAGGTTAATCAAATCCCCCATTTTAAATGATGGGACGACGATGGATAAGGCGACAAACAGACCGACTAAAACAATTGCCCCCTGCGATAAACGTCCGAGGACTAGCCCCAGATTCCGAGCGTGCTGGTGCCTACGGGTTACGCGCTTCACCATTGATTTAACTAGCAGCCCAATGACACAAAAAATGATGAAGACAATGAAGGCCACCCCTAGGTTTGGCAACATCGCGATCAGACTTCTGATCGTCCCGTGAATGTTCGCCCAAGCCATTGATACTCCGGACTTCATAATTGCCACCCGATTTCTACCCGACTTATTGACTTTTAAGAATTAATTTGTTAAGCATGAACATTTTGACCACTATTAAACTATGACATCTGAATCGTCCAATCACACTGTTTACGCTGCCCTTGCTGCTAACCTAGTTATAGCTTTATCTAAATTTGGCGCGGCAGCTATCAGCGGTAGTTCTGCCATGACGTCGGAAGGAATTCATTCTTTAGTTGATACTGGCAACGAACTGCTATTGCTGCTGGGGGTGCGCCTGAGCAAAAAGCCAGCCGATGCCAGCCATCCCTTCGGATACGGACAGGAACTCTACTTTTGGACATTGATCGTTGCTATCTTGCTCTTCTCTATCGGTGGCGGTATGTCGATTTATGAAGGCGTCAGGCGTTTGCTTCAGCCGAGACCTTTAGAAGACCCGATGTGGGACTATACTGTGTTGGGGGTTGCCTTTTTATTTGAAGGCTTTTCCTGGACGGTTTCCTTAAAGGCACTCCTAGCTAATAAAAGAGAACCGAATATTTGGCAAGCCGTTCGAGCTAGTAAAGACCCCACTATCTTTTCAGTGCTGTTTGAGGACACCGCCGCTCTTTTGGGCTTGACAGTTGCCTTCCTCGGAGTCTTCTTCGGACATTTGTTCAACAATCGCTATCTAGACGGTACTGCCTCTGTCATCATTGGCGTCATTCTAGCTATCGTAGCTTTACTGCTAGCTTATGAATGCAAAGGACTGTTGGTAGGTGAAAGTGCTAATACGCAGGTTGTGAAGAGCATCAGAGCTTTAACAGCAACCGATCCAGCGGTGGCGGGAGTGCTGCGCTTGCTAACCCTACAATTTGGTCCCCACGAAGTTCTGCTCAACCTAGAAATTCAATTCCAGCAAAACTTGTCAGCGGAACAGGTGGCATTGGCTGTAGCTCGTATGGAAGAAAATATCCGTAGTCAACATCCAGATGTTAAGCAAATTTTCATCGAAGCTAAGTCGCTATCTAGCACTCAACAATCTACACAATCTCCAAACTGTCCTAACCCCCGATCCTACTCATCTGATTGACTCAAAGCATATAACTTATTAGCAAAGAGGGAACTGTTAAAATCAATAGAGTATTGCTGTCCATCCCTCTACCTTATGGCTTACAGCCAGTTTACTCTCAAAAAAGTAGTGGACGATTTCAACCTTAACCTCATTGAACAAGGAGATTTCCTGACTCCTGTTCAACCTGTCTCTCTGAGTCCATACTTAAACGAGTTCCTGACCAAAAATCTGCAACTGGCGATCACTCTTAACACAGAAAAAGCTAGGTCAGAACTGTTAATTTGCCCACTATTATTGGCGGTGAAAGAAGCCCTCAGCAACAACATTAGCCTATTTTCAGGGGAGGAATTCAACGTTGATACTGAAGCAGGACTGACTGGAGTCTGTGATTATCTATTCAGTTGCTCTCCAGAACAACTATTCATCAAAGCTCCAGTTGCCGTAATAATAGAGGCAAAGAATGAAGACCTCAAAGGAGGACTGGGACAGTGCATTGCAGCAATGTTCGCTGCCTGGAAGTTTAACGATCAATCAGGAAATTCCATCTCTACCATCTACGGAGCAGTCACGACGGGTACCCTTTGGCGCTTCCTCAAACTAGAAGAGAAGACCGTTACGATTGACCTAAGTGAATATCTGCTACCGCCCTATGAGCCCATTCTGGGCAGATTGGTACAAATGGTCACAGTGCAGGGAGCAAAGACTTCTGCAGCCTTTGCCTAATCATCAAAAAATCTAAATTTCCCCTATGGCTCTAGAGACTGCTAGTGAAGCGGCTATCAAGCAAGATTTGGAGCATTTTCTGCTAGTGCTTTCCGTTTCTTTGAGTGTCGCTACGCTCTCCCGCGTTTTTACTTGGTTTCGCCAAATTCCCTATACCTTGCTACTGGTGATTGCCGGGTTAGGTCTAGCCTCTGTACATATCCGACTGGTTAGCCTCTCACCCGGATTGATTCTAGAGATTTTTTTACCTCCTCTGCTGTTTGAAGCTGCTTGGAACTTAAGGTGGCGAGATTTGAAGCGAGAGCGAGTGCCAGTTGGGCTCTATGCAGTCATCGGCGTTGTGATTTCTGTGGTTGGAATTGGGTTCATCCTTCACCAGATAGCTGGGCTTGCTCTCCCCACTGCACTATTGGTTGGGGCTAGTCTCTCGGCAACCGATCCAGTTTCTGTGATTGCGCTGTTCCGGGAACTGGGGGCGGGGAAACGGCTAACTATCTTGATGGAGGGAGAAAGTTTGTTGAATGATGGAGTGGCTGTTGTCGCCTTTGGGTTACTGGTGGGAACGCCGCTAGGAATTCATCACTTAACTGTTGCCACTACAGTCACAGAGTTCTTGGTTGTTGTCGGTATTGGTCTAGGTGTAGGTAGCTTAATTGGTTTTGGAATTTCCTACCTCACCCAACGCTTTGATCTTCCATTGGTCGAGCAATCGCTGACTCTAGTCTCGGCTTATGGCACGTATATCTTGACAGAAAATTTGGGAGGCTCAGGGGTGATTGGGGTTGTCACCGTGGGTCTAATCTTGGGGAACTTTGGCTCTCGCATTGGTATGAGTCCACACACGCGGCTTGTGGTGACAGAGTTCTGGGAATTTTTAGCTTTTTTTGTCAATTCAATTGTCTTTCTCCTAATTGGCGATCAAATCAACTTTGCCAATTTAGGAAAAAATTTAGACGTAATTATCGTCACGATTGGGGCTTTACTCTTGACGCGGGCTGTTGCCATCTATGGACTAGGAGGTTTAAGCAATTGGTTGGCAAACTCCCGAATTGGTTGGCAAACTCAAATGGTGCTTTTGTGGGGAGGCTTACGCGGTTCTGTCTCGCTGGCACTAGCCTTAAGTCTGCCAGAGCTTCTGCCAGGAAGGGAAATGGTTATTGATATTGTCTTTGGGACGGTGCTGTTTACCTTGCTAGTCCAGGGGTTAACTATCCAACTGTTGCTCCAAAAGCTGGGACTTCTGGGTAAGCAGCCGTTGCGGCAGCAATATTCAAAGGCTATTGCCCGACGAATTGCTCTACGGCGGGTACTCGATTTTTTATCTCAAGTAGAAATCGCCCAAGAGATTGAGCCAGAGTTTTACCGCAACCAACTAGAACTTGTGCAACAGCAACTCAAAAGCCTACAGGCAGAAATCACCAAGTTGCAAACTCAACATCCCTTCTTACGTACCTTGAGCGTAGAGCAACTTCAAGACAAGCTGTTAAATATTGAAGCTGATACTTATGCCGAATTGACCCGTAACGGGCTGCTCGATCAGCAACTCTCACCGCTATTAGAGCAAATTATTGCCGCTAGAGAAGAGAACCCCCCTGAATAGCAATGGCACTGTACTTGTTAACTTCTAAAGAGTCATGATGGAGCAGTATCTATTTCATCTCAGTATGAGGCAAAAATGGCCTCAATTCTGCATAGAGCTTCAACCAGTCCGTCATAGCTTGGAAATCAGAAGCAGTTGCTCTTTGCAAGAGAACAACACCATCTTGCACATTAAGAATTCCATACTTACCTTGAACAATAAGTTTATTGATGAAAGGAGCAAGAGTTTGTAGACTTTTTCGATCATGGAACATGACTGCTTGGTATCGTTGTAGGTGCCATAAATCAGCTAATATATATTCGACTTCTACTATCTCTCTTCTGTCATTTTGTAGCATTAAAGATGGCGGATACTCATTCCTCATCTCTATAATTGCTCGCCGACCAGAAAGCGGCGGAATCAAAAAAGCAGTTGCTGAAACACTAGCCTGTGGTGGAATTAAGTTCATTAACGCCCGTATACATCTGGCATGTTCCCACTGGCGACTAAGAGAAACACGCAGCACAGGGTGACCAAAATCAGGAATCAAAAAGTAGAAATTTCCTTGACCACTAGTGAGAACTGCCAAAATAACTGAGAGGGTAGTACATCCAACCCAAAAATGACGCACCCAGGGCTTAAATCTATACTTATGTTGCGACCACCACAAAATTGCTCCATAGAATAAACCTGGGACTATAGTTAAAGCATAACGAATATTGATAGCAAGAGCTTTACTGCTGTCTTGCAGTAACAATTCTAACAATGGAAAGCTTATAAGTATCCAAGTTGAGGGGGAGATAGCAGGAAAGAATGCTAAAGGTAGCCATTGAAGGAAGAAATATTCAACGCGTCTTGGAAAGGGAGTAAATAAACTTATTATAATTTCTTTAGGATGGCTGGCAATGTCCCAAAGAAGCTGAAGAGTGCTAGGATCGTTTTCCCGAACATATTGACTAAAATAAGACTTCAAATATAACCGAGAATTATCATTAGAGAAGAATGGCATAATTACATTTGTTACTAATATAACGTAGCTGAAACTTAACAAGCATAAAGCTAACCCCAAGCGTAACGAGCGACGGCTTACAATCAAATAAATACCAATACTAAAAATAATTAAACCTGTGTCTTCTCGGATTCCCAGAGTTAAAGCTACAAAAAGCCAAAAGAGTTGCCATCTACACTTTTCTAAAGCTAGTAGCAGACTGAAAACGAATAGAGGTATTTGGCAGTGTTCATAGAAATTACCGAATGTTGGTCCCATTACTGCCATAGCACCATAAAAACTAGTAGTGATTAAAACAGCAATTGGGAAGGAAAGATAATGGCGAGCTAGAGCATACAAAACAATTCCAGCTAAAGTAATTAAGATAATTCGTAAAATGACTAAGGTAGCATCGTAAGGGAATAATGCATATATAGGTATCCAAAGTAAGAAGTCTAAGACAAAATGCTGACCTAAATGATAATAAGATGACTTTGCGATTTGACCGTTGTCAATGACAGCACTTGACTGATCTGAGGAAAGAGAACTTTGAAAGAAGTTTCCATGTAAATTATTCCAAAAAAGTTGGTTAAAAAGTCCTTGATCGTAAGTGGCATAAAAACTATAGTAGCGATTGAGACAGGAAAATATCATAAAAATAAAGAATAGTGCTGCAACTGTAAATATTGTTCTTTGACCTGCTTGTTTATTCTTTATTAAGAAATTGAGTGACGGAAATAATTTTTGCATTAGCTTCTTTTTTTTGTCTTACATCTTATAAAAGAGTCGTTTGCCGACTATTTATGTCATTGATAAAATCAATTGGCAAATATTCATAGGTTCAGGTTTGAAACTAGAAAGTCTTTTTTAAAATTATCAAAGCTTACTCGTTGAGAGGTTTGTTTTATTCGAGCCTCTTCTAGAGGAAGTCTGCAATAGACTTAATATTTTCCCTTGTTTATATTGGAGAATTTAGTTAGATAGAAAAATGATTACGTTCGTCTAAGTAAGACAACACCTTCATTCTTAAAACATGGTAGTTGTTGCCACAGCCAATTCAATGCTGGTTTCCTCTTAAGACGATGTGCCTCTTTTAAAAGAGACTGAAACTTAACTACTTTCCAACCATAACTTTGAAAAAAATCTGTCCCTTCTGATGGAGCAAATTGTTGTATAGCATTAGCAGCAGTCAGTTCTTTTACATACTTTGTCCGAGCTAACTTCAACGATAATGGTGATACAAGATCTAAAATCCACCAGCGAAAGTTAGGCTGTATTCCTAGGATAATAGTGAGCAAGGCAACCTGCTCAGAGGTCAAATAAACTAAGAGTCCTTCGGTTATCACCAGTACCTGTTTTGCTTCCGCGTTAATCCTTGTAAATAAAGCACTGCTTAAAGTAATGTCAGTGACGTCTAACTTAACAGATTCAAGAAAACATATCGGCTGTTGACTAGCAAGCTTTTGCTCCTTGTAATCGAGGATAGATGGCAAATCTACATCTATCCAGTGAAGCGAAGATGGAAGAGATAAACGGTATGGTCTTGTATCAAGTCCTGCACCCAAATTGATGACAGTATCAATCCCTTTCTTCTCAATGCTTTCTAATATCAATTTATCTATAATGCAAGTACGCACAACGAATAACCAGCTACTAGACTCTCCTGTTGTCTCCATAATCAGCTTTCCTCGCTTACCCGCTAATTCTCTAGCAAAGATATCCTGGAAATGAGCATCTGGACGCTCAGTTTCCATCGCTCGGCAGTAAGCTACTCCATAGGCAGTATCAGAAAGACACTCAATTGGAAAAAAGGATTTACTCATCTTAATAGTAAAAACAACTTTAGTACTAGAATGCACTTGGCTTTATAAGAATAGTGATACTCAAGGGTTTGCCGAAGCGAACTCTGGCAAACCCTTGAGCAAGCTCAAGTGCAATCCTGAAAAACTAAAGAGTGAAAGGTGTTGAACAGATTAATGGCGCTGTACACAATTTGATTTTTCAAGCTTGTTTGTAAACTGATAACTATGACACCTTATAGAATACTGATAAAAATTAAGGAAACAGTGAGAGAAGAATAAGAATGCTCTTATTGAAGAGTTGCTTGAATAAAGAAAGGATATTTTACAGGAGGAATTTTTGTTTGAACTCAGAAAACCAAATAAAGTCGCCTTGACTTTTCAGCCAACGTAGATACTGTTCCAATCGTTCGACCATCTCATTACCTGAGGTCTTTTCACAAAGAAGGAGTCAGGGGTCAAAGATCAAGAAAATAATTTTACTCATATTTTCCCATTATGTCATTGCATCTTATCTTTAACAAATCGAGTAACATTCTTGCAGAGTCTATCAGTAAGTTGACTTTGGAGACTTTATTTAAATGCTTCTCTGATACCATAGCTGGAATCTGACCAATCTTGTATCCTTTCTTTTTAGCTAAAAATATTAGCTCAGCGTCAAAGGAGAACCCAGCTATCTTCTGTTTCTGGAATACTTCTTTCGCCACATTTTTTTTGAATCCTTTTATTCCTGCTTGCATGTCACAAAAAGGCAAGTTGAGCAGCTTTCTTGATATAGTATTGAAGCTCTTACCAGCTAACTTTCTGGTTAAATTAACCCGTTCAATACTCTCTGGTATCAGATTCCTACAACCAATAACAACATCAAACTCATCTAACTTCTCAACTAGAAGATCTAAATGTTCTAAAGAATATGCTAAATCACTATCTATAAAACAGATGTAATCTTCATGTACAGATTCTACTGCGGTTTTTATTGCAAAACCTTTCCCTTTGTTTTCCTCATATTCAATCACTTTTATTCTACTATTTGATGCCGCAGTCAATTTTGCATCTAAAATCTGTTTTGTTTGATCTGTAGAGCCATCATTGACAAAAGTAAAGTGATAATAAGGTCTTGTATTTGAGAATTGTAGAACGGAATCCCATGTCTTTGCTATACATTTTGCTTCATTATAGACAGGTAATATGACTGCTACCTTCAACATCCCAACGACTCCTCCTATAGCCGACATCTTACTACAAAATTTGCGACGCTAGTCAACTGGAGTTTGGACTAATTGATTTAGGAAATACAGATCCTTGACATAACAACCTAACCTAAGATGGCAACCAAAAAGGCTTGGATGCAATCAGGATAAACTGCATAGCCCTTATACATTATTGATAGTACTTATGTCTATTGCAATTCAATAAATACAAAAATAAGAACTTTCTTATTGTCGTCTCATCTTCTTCTTAGTTTATAGCCTTAATCTCATACTTAATAAAGAAACCAGCTTTGATTAAGTTTAAGTTTAAGAATAGGTAAAGTAATATTCATGAGTAGTGATGGTCTATAATATAGGGATTTGTTGTCGTAGTCGAATACGTAAAAAGCTGCTGTCTATAGCAATGCCTAATACAAAAAGACATTTGACAGTCGCGCGAGGAGTACTAGTGCACAAGCGGTTTCTTTTCCAGACACAGCCTGGGGCAAAAGATAGTCTCTGAGATACGATTGTCTTCTAGAAGACTTGCAGATTCCCAAAGCAGTCTGTGGGATTTGGGTTGGAGTTTCCTGGCAGCTAGCGATGCCGAATCCTACGTCGCAGCCGAGCCAATTGATGCCGGATTTGCCGATTGAACTTGCTAACGCTCAACTCAGAGAGTACCAGAAACACAACTGGCACAAATAGCAGGGTGAAGATGGCGGACAGAGATAGCCCACCGATAACGGCGACTGCTAAGGGCTTTTGCAAACCTGAGCCCGCACCCAGACCTAATGCCAAAGGCAGCAGTCCGAGGATGGCGCACAGAGTTGTCATCAGGATAGGTCGCAAACGGATTTCACCCGCTTCGACTAGTGCTTCTTCCAAAGGCTTACCTGCTTCATGCAGTTGATTTGTAAACTGTAGGAGAATGATGCCGTTTTTAACAACTAGCCCTACGAGCAAAATAATGCCCATAAATGATGAAATGTTCAAGGGAATTTGGGTTAACCACAAAGCTACTACTACCCCAAACAGGGCTAGGGGAAGAGCCGTAAGGATTGCCAAAGGTTGGATATAGGAGCGGAACTGGATGACCAGCACCAAGTAAACTAGCAGAATCCCCAGCGCTAAGACCAGGAATAACTGTTTGAATGATTTCTGCTGGCTGACATGGAGTCCGGCTTCTGTCAGGGAATAGCTTTGAGGCAGGTTCAGACCCTTGAGCCGTTGCCGGACTGCCTGGACAGCGGCACTGAGACTATTGCCCTGAAGATTGGCATGAACGGAAACATAACGCTGCTGATTCTCACGCAAAATTTGCTCTACGGAAGTGCTGGGGTTGAGGTGAGCCACAGCAGCTAGAGGTAGCACTTGTCCTTGTTTACCCACAACGGGCAATTGGGCAAGTTGCTGTTGGTTGTAGCGCCTGCTGTCTGTCAAGTGGACGCGCACGCCCACGAAGTGATCGCCCTGGCGGAGCTGAGTAGCCACCTGACCCAGTAGCGCCGTCTGGACCTGCATAGCAACATCCTCAGGCGTCAGACCCAATTGTCCTGCCTGCAAGGGATCTACATGGACATCGATTTGCGGTATCAGTAAAGTACCGGTAGCTGCCAAGCCAACCAAACCAGGGACATTCTGAAGGCGTTTCTGTGTCTGACTAGCCAAGTCACGTAGCACTGTTGGGTTTTGACCATAGATGCGTTCTTCAATCGGATTTGATGAACCAGACAGGCTATTAAGTTCGTCTTGAAGGATCTGGTGGAATTCGGCCTGCAATTGTGGTACCTGCTGGGCAAACTGTTGGCGCTGCTCTTTGAAGATTTGAAAAACGCTCTTAGAGCGCTGACTCTGAGGTTTAAGGATGACCAAAATATCGCCTTTGCTAGGCTCGGTGATGGAGGGCCCCCCCTGTGTGCCAGTGCGCCTAGTCCAAGTGACGACCTCAGGAGTTTTAGCCAAAATCGCTTCCAACTTGCTGGCTAAAACATTCGTCTCTGCTAGAGAGGTACCCGCTGGTGCTCGGTAATCCACGAGATAGCTGCCCTCATCAAATTCCGGCAAAAAGTTTGACCCCAACTGGTTAAACAGAGCTACGCCACCTACCAGCAGTCCGACAGCAATGAGACCTGCCCACAGCGGCTTTCGCAGCACCCGACGTAACAGGTTGGTATACCAAGTGTCCAGACGATTTACGAAGTTGCGCTTGTTGTGGGCCTTAGTACCTCTTAGCCATCGGCTAGCTAACAAGGGCGTCAGAGTTAAGGCTAGCAACAGCGAGAAGAGGACTGCTGTCGCCAAGGAGATTGTTAGGCTGGTAAAAAACTGACCAGTTATTCCTGAAGTCAGACCTAAGGGTAAAAACACCGCCACTGTCGTGGCTGTGGAACTGACCACTGGTGCCACTAACTCCCCCATGGCAGCAGCCACAGCCGCATTGGAATTGAGCTTGCGAGGGCTAGCCCCCGGAGCTACCACAGGCGTTCCCTGAAGTTGCTGTTTGAGCTGTCGGTCGATGTTTTCAATGACTACAATGGCATCGTCAATCACTAAGCCAATAGCCACGGCTATCCCGCCCAAGGACATGAGATTGAGAGTCTGGTGCGCCACTTTCAGGGTGATAAATGCTGCTAGCGCCGACAGCGGAATAGTTAAAGCCGCAATCAGGGTGCTGCGCCATTCGCGTAGGAAGACGTACAGCACAATGACAACGAGGATGATGCCGATGACGATGGAATCGCGCACATTAGCGATCGCGGCGACCACTAGACCTGATTCGTTGTAGGCAGGGCTGATTTGGATTCCGGGGGGCAGTTGCTGCTGTAGGGTCTTTAGTTTTTTGCGCACTCCGGCAGCTACAGAAACCACGTTGCTATTGGGCTGGCGAAAAATGTTAACAGTCAGTCCAGGTTCGCCATGAGCACTGACAATCTGGGTTTGGACCGCATGCGAGAGCGAAATCTGCCCCAGCTCTCGGAGAAAGACGGGTTTTCCTGGACCCAGAGTTGTCACTACGATGTTCCCCAAAGCCTCTATGTTGGGGGCCCGGTTGACAGTAATCACCAAATTCTGCTGGTAGAGTTTATCAATCCTACCCACTGCCAAATTTTGATTCGAGCGCTTTAGGGCATTGACCACCTGGGTGAGCGATAGATCGTAGCTCTTGAGTACTTTTGGATCGATCTGCACTTCCACTTGGGAGGCGTATCCCCCTTGAATCTGGACCTCGGCTACCCCCGCTACCCCCGTTAGATTCGGCTTGAGTTGATATTGGGCAATGTCTCGCAGGTCTGCTAAGGTTAGAGTGTCTGAGGTGACGTTGTAGGTCACTATTGGAGAAAAAGTGGCTGGGGTCACCCGATAAATATTCAGATTCACCCCAGTAGGCAAAGTGTTATGCACCTCGGCGATCCGCGACTGTAGCTGCTGTAGAGCATGTAAAATGTCAGTTTTGTGCTGAAACTCGATGGAAATTTCCGTAGCTCCCCGGATGGTGGTGGAGCGCACCCATCGCACTCCATAAACTCGACTAGCAGCTTCCTCCATTGGGCGAGTTAGAGTCAGCACCAGCTCTTCGGGCGAACTATTACCAACTGACGCAACAACAGCAATTCGGGGAAAGGAAAGGTTTGGATAGACGCCAGAAGGCAAATTCAAGAACGCCAGTAGTCCTGCTAAGGCAATCAGGATGAAAATTAGATAGAGGGCTTTAGCCTGAGATTGCAGCAGCCTGGTGTAACGAATCACTGTTTTGCCCCCGTTACAACTTTGATCGGAGTACCTGCAGGTAGGCCGTAAGCCCCCTTAGCCACCACTGTTTCCCCTGCCTGTAGTCCACTTAAAATCTCAACTTGTCCATCCCGCTCAATCCCTGTTTTTACCGGAACAGGCTTGGCTTTACCTGCTTGGTCAATGTAAACCATTTTTCCCTGGCTCTGGTTTGGGTTCGGCACTAGAGCCGTTTTTGGCACAGTCAGAGCGTTTTTGTGTACCCCTGTCATAATTGAGACACTCACCACTTGCCCCACTTTCAACTGCTTGTGAGGATTGGGAGTGCGCACCCGGATATTAATCGTATTGCTTTTGGGGTTGACCACAGGGCTAACGGTGGTGACTGTGCCCTCAAAAGTGACTCCTGGCAGAGCCACGCTTTTGATATCTGCCTTTTGATTGACATGCACATTAGCAGGTTGGTCCGCAGGCAGATTGGAGTCAATGATAACTGGATTCAGGTTAACTATCTGGACAATGGGCGTAGAGGGACTCGCCGTCGCACCAGCTGCCGTATCACCAACTTGGAGTAGAATACTGGCCACAGTGCCAGAAATTGGGCTGCGGACTGTAGTGTATCCGAGTTGAGTTAGTGCTTGAGCACGGGAGGCAAGGTCTTGTTTCACCAGGGACTGGTCAGCAGCCAGTTGGGAGCGAGCAACTTCTGCCTGATTTTGATAGGTTGTCAAGCTTTGTTGGGAGATAGCCCCTGCTTTGTACAGCAAGCGATAGCGTTCTAAATTACTCTGTGCTAACTGCAAATTTTCCTTGTCTTTAGCAACATTATGTTCCGCCACTTTCACCGTAGCAGTTGCTCTAGATAGCTGCTCTTTTAACTGTTGGCTATCAAGCTGAGCAATGACCTGACCGCGTTGCACCTGCTGACCCGGAACCACAGGAATCGCAATCACTCTACCAGACACAGGCGAGCTGACCTTAACCGACTGACTAGGCAGAGCATTTACAGTGCCGGGAATGCTGACTATAACAGGGAGGTTTTGCTGCTGTACCTGAACAAGGGGTACACTCACTGGGGCTGGAGATGACCCGGCAGATGTGGTGGAAGTGGAAGACGAAGCTTGACAAGCTGATAGTGCGAGTAACAATACATAGCTTGCTGGGAGAAGCAGTTTTGGAGGCATTAGCTTCGCTTTAAGTCAGTTTTTTGTGTCTCGTCAAAAGTGTGACTGTTAGTGTGTAAAAACCTTTTCAAGATTGTCCACTTGATTCAGGAAAGGAGTGGCGAGACTATTATACTGACTGGAGGACTTGGCCGCCTCGACCTGTGCCACCAAACTGTTGAATTTCTGCGCTTGAGCCGAGCCGCCGCGAGACTCAACAGTTGGGCGTACAGCATTCCAGGTTTGACTAATGTCTTTGGCTGTTTCTTGGAGCTGAGTCATGTTATTTGCGGCTGCTCCAACCTGCAACTGCCGACCGTAGTAGTCAAGCTTAACCACTGACACTGGCACTTGGGGATTGAACGGCGCGGACAAGTTGGCAGCTAGTAGTGTCACTTGGTTAGCAGAACGCATTGTTGCTAGCTGATCTTTGGCTGGAACAGATTTGTCGAGAGCCGCGATCACTGTGTCAAGCTGATCTTCATTGGGATTTTCCCCAATCCTGGGCTCATTGTCTAGTTTTTGGGCTGCCTGCTTCAGGGAAGTGAGGCTGGCAGTGGCTTGCGTCCAGTTATTCGCCTGTGCTGCATCATAAATATTCTCACCGTATTCACCCACTTTAGTGACAGAGGTTGGGACTTGATTAGCATTCGTTGTTGTATTCGTTGCAGCCGGAGTAGCATTCCCCTCGGAACCCTCTTTGTTGTCCATCTGAGACTGAGCGCTGGCCGTCTGACTGTTTGTGTTGTCTACAGCCGCTAGAGTTTTTGGTCCAGCAATTCCATCTGGATAGAGACCATGGGCTTTTTGGAAAGCGACTACTGCTGCTTCCGTTCTGGGACCAAAAACGCCGTCTGTTGGTCCAGGATTAAATCCGTCGGCTTTCAAGTCCTGCTGTAGCTCTGTGACTTTGGAGGAGTTGGTGCCAGTTGTCATGGCAGCTTGAGCCGGACGACTCATGGCGAACCCTATACCAGTCATCCCAGTCATTAAAGCCGCCGCACTTGCAATTCCTAAAATCTGTTTTTCAAGTTTCATCGCTATCCCCTAGTTCCTATTGTTAAATCTTTCGTTATTAACGTCGTCAAAGTGACTACAAGCTGTAACTCCTTTATCTTCAATACTGCCAAAAGAATTTATAAAAGCAATGAAAAAAAGATAAGAAAACTCTTATTCTAGTTTGGTTATGCATATAGTTATCCTAAAAGTGCTAGACTCATTTGTTCCTCAAAGACCAGAGTAATTTCACCTTAATTTCATTTTGTTCTGTTGAAGCTAAACGAGCAAAAGAAATGATTCAGATCTTTGTCATCGTTAACGACGATAAGAAAATTCTTATTTTTTCTCATCGTTTTCATAATCTACAACTGTAGTGCCGAATTAACCAGAAACAGGCTACTCGATCAGCAACTCTCACCACTATTGGAGCAAATTCTTGCCGCTAAAGAAGAGAACTAACTGTGAGTAGCAATGGCTTTATATTTGTTTACTTCTAAAGAGTCATGACTTGGGGCGATGTCTAGTTCATCTTAGCAAGAGTGCAAAAATTACATTTCTATCAGGATTAAACCTATGAGCGAGTCAGGCTCAACTGAGCCAAATATAGCCCTATTCACCCTGAGTGGGCTGATTATGGTGCTTGGGTTGCTCTCTGGATTTATCAAAGAGCGTCTTTTCCTGTCAGAACCAATGGTAGCTGTGCTAGTCGGGGCGCTAGTAGGACCGTCTGTACTGGGGTTCATCGACCTGGCAAGTTGGGGTAAACCGGAAACCATCTTGGAGCAGGGTTCTCGACTTGCGATTGCCATGCAAGTGATGGGGGTGGCACTCTCGCAACGGCACACGGGTTTAGAGTCAACCTGGGTAGTGGGTAGTCTACTCATCTGTGCCTCAATATTTGCCCATGGAATTACCGCTGTTCCCTTGGCTAAGCTCTATGGCAATCGCGTTCAAAGCACAAAAATATGATCGAGCCAACTCGCAATCAATCCTTAAGAGAACGCTTAAATATTTCTAGACTAGCGATCGCCCATCCCTGGCTGACGGTCGGTTTTTGGATTGCCGTGATGGTGGCTGGAGTTTTAGCTTTTAGTACTCTCAAGTATGCTCTGTTACCTGACATCACCTATCCAGTCGTGGTAGTAAATGCTCAAGCCCCTTTCCCAACTGCTTTAGCGACAGAAGCACAGCTCACACGACCATTGGAGCAGCGGCTGAACTCTTTAGCAGAATTGGATTCAATTAGCTCTTCTACCTATCCAGGTCAAACTACTGTCAGTCTCTCCTTCAAAGAAGGGACGAGTTTAGAAGAGTCAAATAATCGGGTGAAAACAGCTCTCAAGCAACTCAGCCTTCCTAAGGGAACAACACTTAACGTTATCCCCCTCAACTTGAACGAATCCTCTGTCATCAGCTATGCCATCTTGAGTCACAAAAAGACGCTAGAAGAGTTAACCCAAATTGCCCAAAAGCAAATAGTGCCGACTGTGCAACGTTTACCGGGTGTCCTCAAAGTAGAGCTTTTAGGCGTTCCGATCTCAGCCTCTGCCCCCAAGTCGGCAGTTAGTCAAGCAGCACTAACCCAAGGCGCTCCATCAATAGTACGATTCAACGGTCAACCAGCTCTCTCTCTGGCAGTGATCAAGCATGGTAACGCAAATACCCTGGAAGTCGTTGGTCAGGTTGAGAAAGCTGTGCAGCAGTTGCGCTCTCAACTACCTAACGTCCAAATAACATTGGCAGCTTCTCAAGCAGGGTATATTCGCGAAGCCATTCAGGTCATGATCGAGGCTTTAGCTCTGGCAGTTGTCCTGTCAATCTTAGTCATCTTAACTTTTTTGAGGAATTGGCGGGCGACGTTGATTTCGGCATTGGCTATCCCTATCTCTTTGTTGGGGACGTTCATTGCTATGGCTGTCTTCAAATTCAACTTGGATATTATCACCCTTCTTGCCTTAGCTTTGGTAGTTGGGATCATCGTAGATGATGCAATTGTCGATGTAGAGAACATTAACCGCCATATCGAAGAAGGTGCATCTCCTCGACAAGCAGCGATTGATGCCACCGATGAGATTGGTCTACCAGTAACAGCAGCAACCCTGACAATCGTGGCAGTTTTTCTGCCAGTTGGCTTCATGGGAGGTTTCTTAGGTCAGTTTTTTAAACCTTTTGGGCTGACCATCTCGGCATCAGTTCTAACCTCTTTACTAGTTGCTCGTACTCTCTCGCCTCTACTTTCTGTTTACTGGCTTGAGCCCAAGCGCTCTGTGAAAACACGGCTCTTTTGGTCAGGCTGGGGACGAAAATATCGGCATTTACTGCAATGGTCTTTAAGTCACCGCCGAGTCGTGCTGGGGTTAGCACTATCAATTTTTATTTTGGGATTATCGCTGTTCCCGCTGATTCCCAAGGGGTTTATCCCACAACTCGATCGCGGTGAGTTTAATGTGCTTTATACGGCACCTGCCTCTACTTCTTTAAGCCAATCTAGTACCTATGCTCAGAAACTAGCAGCATTTTTGCGCCGTTCGCCTCAGGTTCAATCAGTGTTGACAACGGTGGGTTCCCAACAAGGTAGACCGAATCAGGGTGAAATTTACGTCAAGCTCCGCCCTGACCGTACAATCTCAACTCCTAAACTAGAAGACCAGTTGCGGCAGTCGTTGCCTGATATTCCGCAGGTGACTACGAGTATTCAAGATATTCAATTGGTTAACGTGGGAGATCAAAAACCTCTGCAGGTGGGCTTGTATGGCAATGACCTTGCACTCCTTAGCCAGAAAGCTTTGGAGCTTAAAGAAAAATTGCAGCACCTCCCAGGATTTGCCGATGTCACCATTACGGGTGCAGAGAGTGCATCTGGCAAAATCGTGGAGATTGAACATCGCGATACCCATCGAGTCGTTTACCTGAGTGCTGACATCAATAATAATTTGGCACTGGGAAATGCGACTAACCAAGTTGTAGCTGCTGCCAAGACAATCCTTCCCTCTTCTATTTCTTTAAAGTTAGAAGGAGACTCTGGTCGGATAGGTCAAATTTTGGGCAGTTTCGGTACAACCCTAGGGCTATCAGTTGTATGTATTCTGGTCTTGTTGCTCGTGCTATTCCGTAGTTGGGTAGCACCGATAGCAATTATATTTTCCTTGCCTCTATCGCTAGCGGGGGCAATGCTAGCACTACTCGTGAGTCAAAGTCAATTTGGGTTGGTCTCAGCACTCGGCGTTATCTTTTTATTTGGTTTGACTAACAAGAATGCGATCTTGCTTGTAGACTACATCAACCAACTACGCCATTCAGGATTAACTCGCTCTAAGGCCATTTTAAAGGCAGGACCGTTACGCCTGCGACCAATTCTTATGACAACTGTTGCTGCTCTACTTGGTATGCTACCAATTGCTATAGGATTAGGAGCAGGCTCAGAGTTATACTCTCCTATGGCTGTAGCAATTATTGGTGGGTTGATCGTTTCCACTCTCCTCAGCTTGATTGTTGTTCCTGTGGTTTATACTCTGCTGGAGGATTGGCAGTTCCGAGTTTTTAAAGGTCAAAGGACTAAACGAGGCAATGATATAGTATGAGCAATTAATGGGGTAGTTTATTTTTCATTCTTTAAACTGCAACTCTTGAAAGGTAAAAGATAGAAGGAACTCAACTATATGCAACTAAAGTTCGGAGTCATGACATCTATGACCTTTCTGATAATGACTACTTTTGCTATCCCATCTTCAGCTGAGCAAGTGTGTGTTCGTACTAACAAAGGTCAGACAGTTTGTGGGCAAAGGGTCAATGGCAATAACTCTCCAAGTCGACCAGGTAGTATTACTCTCTTTACTGCTAAGGGTGCAGCGGGACGTAAAGTCACCTTACACAATAACCAACCAGATTTATCTCAATTAGGACTTAAAGACAAAGTCTCTTCAATAACTGTCCAGTCAGGTATATGGCAAGTTTGTACTGCTGTTTCCTATAAAGGTTACTGCGTTAGATTACCTCCTGGCTACTATGGCAACCTTGGTACTCTAGGGATAAATGATAGTGTTTCTTCTTTGCGTCTGCTTCACTAGTGACGGTGACGAGACTTCGACGCTCGACAGACACAAGCGACTCACCAGAACTCCTGATGCAGTAGTTGTTCCTTAAATCTCAAAGAGGCGATCGCCAATAACCTTTAGGAGTACCCATGCCCCTCACTGTCGAAGACCTCAAACGGTTCCAGCAGCAACACCCCGATCACCGTCTCGAACTCGTCGATGGAGCCATTATTGTCATGAGTCCATCTGGATATGAATCGGATGAAATTGCCGCTGAGATAATTGCCCAACTGCGAAATTGGGTACGACCTCGCAAGCTGGGGCGCGTCACTGCATCCAGTGCGGGCTTCAAACTGCCAAATGTCAGTGAAGATGTCCGTGCCCCGGATGCTTCCTTTGTCAAAGCAGAGAGGCTCAGACGCACCACCGAAGACTTTGCCAACCTGGTTCCCGATCTAATCTTTGAGGTCCGCTCCAAAACCGATGACCTCGATACCCTTAGAGCCAAAATTCGTGACTTTCTTGACCTCGGCACCACTGTTGGCGCACTCGTGGACTATCGCACCCAGATAATTGAAGTTTACCGAAACCAGGCAGACCCCATTATCCTGCATAATGGCGATTGCTTCACCGTCCCAGAACTCCTACCCGGTTGGGAGATGGAAGTCTCCAGTATCTGGGCACCAGAGTTTAATTGGTAGTGATAGCACTTGCCCCTCGACTTGGGACCGGAGTGATACTTGCCGTACTGGACTCGTGGTGCCAGTGTATTCGAGTTCTGAGTCCACTTTGGCGATCTGAGTGATCGCAATATCCACTGGTGTTGGTTTTCGGCGTCCTACAGTCTGATGTGGCTGAGATTGGGCATTGGTTGCAGCTTCTGGTAGCGTGCCGCAGCCTGATATCAGCAGTCCAGTGCCAAGGAGAAAGGCACTCAAATAGCGCTGATGCGATCAGGCAAAGTTCAGCAATGGATGCTATTAATGCTGCTCTTGCCCTAAATACAGACGGAAAAACCTGAGAGGACCAGCTACCCGTACTAAAATCTGTATAGCTTTTCCCCTCTTCTGATAGATCCATAGTCAAACCAAAAGACTGATGTATATTTAGACTCAAAAAGTCAAGCTAGATATGTAAGTAGAGTAGCACGAGAGTCAATGTATGTAACCACATTTCTACTTGTGCAAGGAGGAAAGAATGGCATTTGGAAGACATCAGCGTGCAGTCGGTACATTTTCTACCCGGCAAGCAGCAGAACAAGCGCTGAATGAACTCAGAGATTGCGGTTTTCCTATGGAGCGAGTTACTGTGATCGGTAAGGACGAAGACAGCGGTACCAGCATTGCTGGAGCCGAGGTGAAGGCTCATGTTGGCAATCAGTCTAGGACAGGTGCTGGAGCGGGTGCCGTGGCAGGTACAGCTTTAGGCGGTGCCGGTGGTATACTCCTTGGGCTTGGTGCTTTGGCTATTCCAGGGGCAGGACCTTTTCTAGCGGCTGGTGCTTTAGCTACCTCCTTTGCGGGTGCTGGTATTGGTGCAGCAGGAGGTGCTCTAATTGGAGGTTTAGTAGGATTAGGGATTCCAGAAGAGCAAGCCAAAGTTTACAGCAATTCGGTTTCTCGGGGTGAATATTTGGTAATCGTAGATGGCTCCGAAGAAGAGGTCACTCGTGCCGCCTCAATTTTGAGTAATCGAGGGATTCAAGAATGGGGTATCTATGATGCAGCTGATATGAGTGGATATGACCAGCCCGTTAGCTCCAGCACCACTGTAACCCCTCCTCAAATCAGTACTAGCAGTGTTAATGTATCTCCCATGACTTCAGGCAATACTATCGGTACTAGCCAAGATGATGTAGAAATCATTGATCGCCGGACTGAAGTTCGGTAGCAGGAAGTTTAGAAAGCTATCTCTCACTTATTGTTTTCTACCTTGATACGACCATGAAGGCAGATGAGGGAAACCTTAACCTGGACTAGTCGCCTTCATGCACTTTTGCTGACTTCTAAATTAGCTTCTGATCTCTGCAATCTGTAAAACAACCTTGCAAAAATTGAGTCTTAACTTGTCAGTCGATAGACGATGCCGTAACCTGGACCTGGTACTCCTCCTGTACGATGAATGAAAGTTAGGAACGTCAGGGTGATAAAGAGTTGGAGTAGAGTAATTGTTATTAAAAGTCGAGTTTTGTTTTTGTAAACTAGAGCTAGCCAGATGAAGAGGAAGGGAAAAACTATAATGATGTAGTATGGCTGGACTGTCACTTCTGATAGGGTAAAGACTCCTCCAACGCCAAATGCTAGTGCTTTGAGATAGAAGTTGAGGTCGGCATCTATTTGCTCTTTACTCGCAGATATGCGTAGTTGTTTTCGAGTTTTGAAGTATCTATAAATCGGATATATACCTATACCTAGCAAAAATAGGTGGGTTGGTATCATTAAATATGTAGGTATGTTGAAGATGACGGGTTCTCGAAGAAAGTATGACCAGAAAGCTTTTTGAAGGGGGTTGCTAAGGTTGACTCCGAGGGCAGTCGTCCACCAATGGAAGTAAAATTTTGGTACTAGGAGGCTGACGGCAGTTCGGGTATACCCGCCCATATGAGGTAAAACTGCCCACAGCCAAGGTATGAGTGGAATACTCCCTAGCACAGTGCCTAGGAGCCATGCCACCCATGCTGTTTCTTTAAAAGTTTTGTGTTTGTTATCGTACCAAATGGTTGCCAGCAAAAGTCCAAAGGCATAGAAGAATCCACCCATGTGAACTTGCCCGATCAAAGCCCCCGCTATTCCCCATAAGAAACCTCCCCAATACTTTTTTCGGAACCAATGTCCGAGAAATACTAGAAAACAAAAAGGTGTTAACAGGTCTGGTATCCAGATTTTTCTAGATAGTACTACCGCTAGTGGATTGACGCTAGCAATTGCTAAACCCCACAACCAAGGTTGTCTCTTTTGCGGTGCAATCTGCCAGAAGACAAATCCAAAGAATAGCCAAATTGTTAATATGTTCACGCATTGGACCCAACGTACCATTGCGGTCGGGTTATGGGCAAATACCGCTATCAGTGCAAACCACCACACTGTCATTCCTGGATTAGGAATTTTCACTCCACTGCGCATCCCCTCTATAGGAAGAGGTTCTAATCCTCTGGCAATCTGTTGGGCTTGTTCAAACATCCACTTTTCTTCGCTTTTCCACTCCATATCTGTTGCCCATATGAGTCTCAAAGCGCTGCCTATAATGATAAAAAGGACTACTGCAAGTAGTTGCCATTGGGAGTGACGAGGCAAGGTACGGAGTATCGCGAAATTTTTATTCATCGTTTAATCATAAGACTGGGTGTGCCCCTTCCCAAGTCCGTTGCATTTCTCTTATCTTTTCGTGTTACGCATTAATTAAGAAGTCAATGTGGCGGTCTTGTCAACCACAAATGAAAAAGCGCTCCCTTGTGGAAGCGCTCTTCTATTAACTAAGGACTAGAAACTAGGCGTCGAGAGCAGGAGCTTCAACTGCTGCTAGGTCTAGAGGGAAGTTGTGAGCGTTGCGCTCGTGCATCACTTCAAACCCTAGGTTCGCCCGG
This sequence comes from Chroococcidiopsidaceae cyanobacterium CP_BM_ER_R8_30, assembly GCA_019244235.1. Lineage (GTDB taxonomy): Bacteria > Cyanobacteriota > Cyanobacteriia > Cyanobacteriales > Chroococcidiopsidaceae > JAFAVL01. The sequence goes on along the minus strand of JAFASY010000122.1, from coordinate 17,361 downwards.
TTGAGCACATCAGCCCAGGTACCAACCACACGACCTTGGGAGTCGAGGACCGACTGGTTGAAGTTGAAGCCATTCAGGTTGAAAGCCATGGTGCTGATGCCCAAGGCCGTAAACCAGATGCCAACTACTGGCCACGCTGCCAAGAAGAAGTGCAATGCACGACTATTGTTGAAGCTGGCGTATTGGAAGATTAACCGCCCAAAGTAGCCATGGGCCGCTACGATGTTATAGGTTTCTTGCTCTTGACCGAACTTGTAGCCTTCGTTCTGGGACTCGTTTTCCGTGGTCTCACGCACCAAGCTGGAGGTCACTAAGGAACCGTGCATGGCGCTGAATAGGGCTCCACCAAACACCCCAGCTACACCTAACATATGGAAAGGATGCATCAGGATGTTGTGTTCCGCTTGAAACACGAACATGAAATTGAAAGTCCCAGAGATGCCGAGGGGCATGCCGTCAGAAAAGCTGCCTTGCCCCAGTGGGTAGATCAAAAATACCGAGGTTGCAGCTGCCACGGGCGCAGAATATGCCACACAAATCCAGGGGCGCATTCCCAAGCGGTAGCTTAGCTCCCACTGCCGTCCCAGCCAGCAGAAGATGCCGATCAGGAAGTGGAACACGACTAGCTGGTAGGGACCGCCATTATATAGCCACTCGTCCAGGCTGGCTGCTTCCCAGATCGGGTAGAAGTGCAAGCCGATAGCGTTGGAGGAGGGGACAACAGCACCTGTGATGATGTTGTTGCCGTAGAGCAGCGAGCCCGAAACTGGTTCGCGGATGCCGTCGATGTCTACTGGGGGGGCGGCAACGAAGGCGATGATGAAGCAGATTGTGGCAGCTAGCAATGTGGGGACCATCAGCACGCCGAACCAGCCGACGTACAGCCGATTGTCGGTGGATGTTACCCACTCGCAGAACTGTTCCCACACAGATGTGCTTTCGCGTCTCTGTAATGTTGTTGTCATTGTTCTATGATTGCTGAACTAACTATCTAGAAAATGGATAGGAGCAAAAAATTTGCTCTTGCTTAATATCTTTACATTAATTCACTAAGAATCGTGCAATTTCTCATGCATTTTGTTACATAAATTTATCTTACGATGAAGTTTAATACCGAATTCGAGGGTCAATGGAGGCGTTTACGATGTCAATAATGATACTAGCAAAGACGACAATCGCTGCTAAGAATACGAGTATTCCTTGTACTGTTGGGTAGTCCCGCGACGAAATTGCATCGTAGAGGCGATTAGCTAATCCAGGCCAAGAAAACGTTACCTCTGTCAAAATTGCACCGCCTAGCAGGGAAGCAAATATCAACCCAAGCACTGTAATAACTGGAATGAGAGCATTCTTTAGGGCATGCGATATCAGGATGCGTCGTTCAGGAATGCCTCTAGCACGGGCTGCTTCTACATAATCTGCTCGGAGCGTTTGCTTAATATTTACCCGTACTATCCGCTCACAAATGCTACTGAAGATGATGCCTAACGTTAGACTGGGCAAGGCAAGATAGTACAAAGTTGTCAGTAATTGGCTAAGGTTACCACTGAGGATACTATCAACTGTGTATAAACCAGTAAACCCTTGCGGCGCAGGTAACGAAGGGGGAAAGCGTGTTCCTAAAGGGAACCAGCCGAGCTGAACTGAGAAGATTAATTGTAGAACCATCCCCACCCAGAAAAGGGGGAGCGAATAGGCAATGATGCCAAATAGCCGACCGCCAACATCTATTACGGTGCCTGGGCGAGAAGCAGAAAGAGTGCCAAGTACAACGCCCACAACCAGAGCGATCGCCATACTAAACACCGCCAATTCCACCGTTGCGGGGAAATACTGTGCAATGATTTGTGAGACTTGCTGCCCTCGACTTGTCAAGGATGTGCCCAAATTTAGATGTAGCAACCCCCATAAGTAGTTGATGTATTGCAGCCATAGGGGGTCTGTCAATCCCATCTGCTTACGTAAAGCCTCCTTATCACTTTCTGGAGCGCGGGCACCTAAAATAGCGTCAGCTGGATCGCCCGGGGTAGCGCGTAGTAGCAAAAAGACCAATGTGACCATTGTCCACAGCATGAGTGGAGCTAGGAGCAGACGGATAAGGATGTAATACTGTAGGGCTTTGGAACGAGACATAGTAAATATGAAGGAGAGTTTTGCTCCTTAGCCTTGTTCTCGTATTTTCAAGTACGGAAGAAACTGAGTTGGGCTAAGATCTATACCAGTAATACCTTTTTGCCCAAAGACGTAGTCCTTGTTTTGCCATAAGGGAATGTAAGGGACATCTTGTGCCAATTGGTCTTGAATTTCAGCAAAAATTTTCTGGCGTTGCTTGGGGTTTTGCTCTTGGCGCTCCTGATTAATCAACTGATTGACGCGCTCACTATAATAGAATGCTCCTTGAGTTTTGCTTGGCCCCTGTTCGCAACCCTTTGCCTTTGACCCCTTTTCACAAGCCAAAAATGGCTCAATATAATTGTCTGGGTCAAGAAAGTCAGGATACCAGTCCAGCAAGAACGTAGGATAAATGCCATTACCTAGCTCTTTAAAAGCAGTGGTGGCTTCGACAGCATTCAATTCAAATTTGAGGAGCCCGCCCAACCGTTCCTTAGCAAGGGCTTCAAGTGTAACAGCAGCTAGTCCCCAAGTCGGCTCGTTAGCTTCATACCAAAGCTCCAGCTTCAGAGGGTTCTTCTGAGAATACCCAGATTGATTCAACAACTGTTTTGCCTTTTCTATGTTCCCATCACCATACTTAGCTCTAAACACTGGTTGATAAACATCTAATGTCGTTGGGATTAAACTGTAAAGTGGTTCAGCTTGACCGTAGAGGACCCTCTGATTCATCAGTTGTCGATCCATCATCATAGCGATCGCCTGCCTGACAGCAGGGTTATCTAACGGCTTCTGCGTTGAGTTAAGAATGAGATAGTTAATCACACTTCCCTGAACTGCGCTGACTTGATAGTCACGATTTTTGGCATCAGCAGCCAAACTGCGAATTTGGTCTGGATCGAGGGATAAGTAGGCGACATCTACAGCACCAGTACGGAAGGAATTGTACAGATTGGCAGAATTATTATCGAATATTTGCAAATTAATGCCGCGATTTGCTGGTTTCTCACCCCAGTACCGATCAAATACATCAAACCGCAGAGAGTCAGTATTGTACTGAGCCAACTTGTAAGGTCCAGTTCCGACAAAGATGTCAGGCTTAAATTTCCCTACCCCAATCTCGTAAGCCTTGGGTGAAACTGCACAGGCACCAGCAAATGCTAACAAGGAGGGAAACGCAGCAAATGGTTTTTTCAGCTTGATGCTTAACTCATACTCTCCAGTTGCTTTTACCGATGCAACAACATCAGATAGCAAGAAGGACGGCTTACCAGCATTTTTGATAAAGCGTTGCAGAGAAAATGCCATGGCGGCTGCATTGAAAGCCGTGCCATCGTGAAAGATAACACCTTTTCTGACAGGGATAGTGTAAGTTAAGCCATCTGAGCTGACCTTTGGTAATGCTGTTGCCAACTGGGGGATCAGTTCTATTGTTCCTTGTTTGTAAGTATAGAGGCGATCGCTCATGTTATAGATCAGACCAAGCGATTGAATCTCATACGCATCCGCTGGATCGAGGAGTCTTGGCTTCAAAGTTGTGCCGATTGTAATTCGACCATGACTAGCATCGGGCTTTTGTGAACCGACTGAAGCAATAGGTGCTGGGCGTTGACTACAACTAATAACCAGAAACAAGCACGCACAAAATAAACTGAGGATTTGTCCGATCCGCTGCCGTTGGCTAGATTGGTGAGCAGCGCTTCTGTTTAGCATTGATAAATAATGGCGTTAACAACCGAAACAATCTATCTAGTCTTTCATACTTAAGCCTTTTTGGCGGAACTGTCGTTAATTCCAAACACTCTAGATGTTAAGTATTTTTACAGCCACTTGTTAAGCTGTATTTCAAATTGAACGGATCTGCCATACCCCCGTGAGAGGGGCAAAAAGTCCGTGATACGATGCTTTGCTAGCGATTAAAGATTGGGAGAAAAGCTTTGACACTACGGGTTGCTGTTGTAGGGTCAGGTCCTGCGGGTTCCTCTGCTGCTGAGACCTTGGCGAAAGCTGGAATCGAAACTTATCTGTTTGAGCGCAAGCTAGACAACGCCAAACCCTGTGGCGGTGCGATTCCGCTTTGCATGGTGAGTGAATTTGATCTGCCGCCACACATTATTGACCGTCGGGTGCGGAAGATGAAGATGATCTCGCCCTCTAATCGGGAGGTGGACATCAATCTGATCAAAGAAGAAGAATATATTGGGATGTGCCGCCGTGAGGTATTGGATGGGTTCATGCGTGATCGCGCGGCGCAGCTGGGAGCTAATCTGATTAATGCGACAGTTCACAAACTTGATATTCCCAAAAACAACACTGACCCTTACACCATCCATTATGTTGACCATACAGAAGGTGGGGCGCAGGGGATAGCAAAAACGCTCTCAGTAGATTTGGTGATTGGGGCAGATGGGGCAAATTCCCGGATTGCGAAAGAAATTGATGCGGGAGATTACAACTACGCGATCGCCTTTCAAGAGCGCATTCGTCTCCCAGCTGACAAAATGGCTTATTACAACGACCTAGCAGAAATGTATGTTGGCAACGACGTTTCCACCGATTTCTACGCCTGGGTCTTCCCAAAATATGACCATGTAGCTGTTGGCACTGGCACCATGCAGGTAAATAAAGCCAGCATCAAACAGCTGCAAGCCGGAATTCGTGCCCGTGCAGCAAGAAAACTCGTCGGCGGTCAAATCATCAAAGTAGAAGCTCATCCAATTCCCGAACATCCTAGACCTCGGCGTGTTGTTGGTCGAGTTGCCCTAGTCGGAGATGCTGCTGGCTACGTGACTAAATCTTCTGGTGAAGGAATTTACTTTGCAGCTAAGTCAGCCCGGATGTGTGCCGAGACAATTGTAGAAATATCGAATGGGGGCGATCGCATTCCCACAGAAAAAGAACTCAAACTTTATATCAAGCGTTGGGATCAAAAGTATGGTCTCACCTACAAAGTGTTGGATATCCTGCAAACAGTCTTCTACCGCTCCGATGCCACTCGTGAAGCGTTCGTGGAGATGTGTTCTGACTTAGATGTACAGCGGCTAACATTCGATAGCTACCTTTACAAAACCGTTGTGCCAGCCAACCCCCTTACCCAGCTGAAGATTACGGCCAAAACCGTTGGCAGCCTAATTCGTGGTAATGCCTTGGCACCCTGAAGAGAGCAGGGGAGACCCCCTGCTCTCTTCTACTCCCCATCACCCCTAAAGGCTCCGGCTTCTGCTGTCACCTGTTCATCACTAGGCAACTCTAGACAGTAGCCTGCACCGTAGACTGTCTTGATATAGCGGGGATGGCGAGGATCGGGTTCTAGCTTTGTTCTCAAATGCCGAATATGAACCCGAATGGTCTCAATGTCGTCGTCTGGGTCGTAACCCCAAACTTCTTTGAGAATCTCGCTGGGAGAGACAGTCTGACCGTGCCGTTGGAGTAAACAGTGCAGGAGTTCAAATTCCAAATGAGTGAGTTTAACTGTCTGTCTAAACCAGATCGCCTCAAACCGTTCTGGGACAAGAGTTAACATGCCGTAGTTGAGAATTTCGCTGTGCTTGGCAGCTTGAGGAATGCGGTCAGTACGCCGTAGTAGTGCTCGCACTCTTGCCAGCATCTCTTCAATCTCAAATGGCTTTGTTAGGTAATCGTCAGCACCAGCATTAAAGCCTTCTACCTTATCTTGAGTTTGGCTGAGAGCTGTCAACATTAACACAGGTATCTCAGCTGTGCGCTCATCCCGTCGCAGACGTTGACAAACGGTGAACCCATCAACTCTCGGCAGCATCAGATCGAGCATGATCAAATCTGGCTGAAGTTGGAGCGCTAGCGCTTGACCCTTGATACCATCTTCAGCTTGGCTGACATCGTACCCAGCCATTTCTAAATTGACTGCGACTAGTTCTGAGATTGCGGGGTCATCGTCAATGACAAGTATCCGAGGCATTCTTAAAGAGAATTTACTACTTGTTAAGCTTAAATAAGAACCTTTGTAAGCTACAAAGATTGCTTTACCGATTATAAGAAGAATTCTAAACTTTTACTAAAAATTAAATGTCAGATTGTGACAATAGATTCTTCTCAACCACTGATGCCTACACTCCACCATGGTGGTTGAGGAATGGACTCTTAATGACTGTATATGTGTCTCTCTGGGCAAGCCGAGAGTGGGAGAGGACAACAGCGGCTCCAGAACCCCCTTACCGGGAGCAAATTTTTTTGGGGGCAGGTGGAGTCCCAATTTTTGGCTGGCTTGCTATCCCTGAAAACCCTCATAGCACAATAGTCGGTACTTACGGCATCACAGGTTCGCTCTTTAACCAGTGGTTTTTGAGACTCCTAGGACGTAAGGCATTTGCCCAAGGCTATGCTGTAGTCCTGTTCGACTGGCGAGCCCATGGTAAGACAGCGCAATTGTCTCCAACCTTAACTTCTGATGGTTTGTACGAGGGAGAAGATTTTGTCCACATTGCCGCCCAAGCCAAGGCACTGGGTTGTCCTACACCCTTCTGGTTCACTGGGTTTTCTCTAGGTGGTCAACTGGCTCTGTGGGCTGTGAAAGCAGCGCAGGAGCTGATAACTGGACAAGGGATAGGTTTAGAGGAACGAGATATTGGCGGCGCTGCGGTGATTTGTCCCAGTCTGGATTCCACTCGTTCTCTATCCTATTTGGTCCGCGCTCCTCTAGGTAGGTACTTAGAACAGGCGATCGCGCGTGAACTGAAGAAGCTAGCTTGGCAGATTCACGCAGCTCACCCCGGAGCCATTGATACCGCCGCTATTGAGCGAGCTAACAGCATCTGGGGTTTCGATCGCGAACTGGTGATTGGACGACTAGGTTTCCCATCGGTTGAAGCTTACTACACAGCTAGTAGTGGTCTACACCTTTTACCGCATTTAAAAAAACCAACTCTCATCCTGTACGCCCTTGATGACCCTTTGTTTGACCCGACAATTGTGGCTGACTTAAAAGCCGCCTGCGCTTGCAACCCCGCCATTAACTTGCTGCTGACTCGTTATGGCGGTCATGTTGGCTATCTCAGTAGTAGAACTAGTCAGTCTCAGACGGGCGATCCCGATCCTTGGTGGGCATGGAATCGGGTGCTAGAGTGGTGCTTTAATGAGTTCCGCAATCACTGAGACTAATTGCACTGGTTCGACTGGTTTAGGGACATACCTTTGAAAACCAGCAGCTAGAACCTCGCTCGGCTCTTCCCCTCCTACGTATGCTGTCAACGCTACTGCTGGAATTCTCCTAAAATCGGCACCAAGCGCTCTCACCTGACGAATAAGCGTATAACCATCTTCATTTGGCATGCCAATGTCTGACAGGAGAAGATCGTACTCCCCAGGATTGGCATTGAGTAACGCAATCGCCTCTGCTGCGGAAGTCACTGCCGTCACTTGGGCTATTTGTTCCAGAATGATCTTCAGTAACTCCAGTATCCCTGGATCGTCATCTACAACAAGGATATGCAAGTCGTTAAGTGATGAGGGAGCTAGAGGCTCAGGAGGTGCAATTGCTGCTCTCTCCCCCACTCTCTGACTCTCTATAAGTAGCGGCAACTCCACTAAGAATGTTGCTCCCTGCCCTTCACCTGGACTAGTGGCACTGACTGTGCCCCCATGGCGCTCTACCAAATGACGTACAATTGCTAAGCCTAAGCCCAGTCCACCCTTTGCCCTGGTTCTGCTACCATCAGCCTGAGTGAACCGCTCGAAGACATGAGGCAGAAATTTGGCGCTAATCCCTTGACCTGTATCACTCACCTGAATCTGGGCTAGCGTTTCAGCCCGTTCGAGTTTAACTGTAACTTTTCCCCCAGCTGGGGTAAACTTAACAGCGTTGGAAAGCAAATTTCCCATCACCTGCTGTAAGCGTTGTGCATCTCCGGCAACAAAGAGAGGATTCCGTTCCAGCACCGCCTCCATTTGCAGATTTTTCGCCTCAGCTAGTGGACGGGCAAGGTCTATAGCTGTCTCAATCACAGGCATCAAATCTATCGAGCTAGTATTGAGTTGGAAATTGACTGTGGTGAGCTGTGAGATGTCTAGGAGATCTGCAATCAGCGTAGCTTGCAGCTTGGCAGCGTTTTCAATCATCTCCAGGGCGTGTGCTGTTTGGGCAGTGTCAAAGCTTTGCCGACGCAGCAATTGACTCCACCCAATGACAGAGTTTAAAGGAGACCGCAGTTCGTGAGAGATGATTGATAAGAATTCATCCTTAGCACGGTTGGCAGCTTCAGCTGCTTCCCGCGCCTTCTGCTCTTGGACTAGCAGCTGCTGACGTTGTTCTTCAAACCGCTTCCGCTGAGTGATGTCTTGTAAGAGCAGGACTGCACCGTCAATCCGACTATCATGAGTGCGATAGGGTCGAATTTGCAGCTCATACCAATGCCCCTCCTGGTCCTGAACTTCCTGCTCCTTGACACTGAGAGTATGAATCACCTTTAAGACCTGTGCCTCTAAGTCTGGTATGTTCAGGTTGTGGTTGATATCCCCTATCGGTCGCCCCACATCTGTGGGAATGAGGTTAAAGATGCTTTGTGCTGAGGGGGTGAAGCGTCGGATGATAAGCTCTCTCCCTAACATCAGCATCGGGATACTTGTACTGCTAAGCAAATTTTGTAGATCGTTGCTTACCTGGTTAGCTTCAATGTTTCGTTGGTGCAGTTCAGAATTGAGCCTGGTCAGTTCTTCATTAGTTACCTGGATCTCTTCTTTGGCAGTTTCCAACTCCTCATTCGTGCTTTGTAACTCCTCATTGCTCGCCGAAATCTCTGCGTTAGCAACTCTTAGGTCTTGATTGGTGGCTTCCTGCTCCTCTATGATTGCTTGCAAATGCTTTTTGGTACTCGCCAACTCCTCTTTAGTTACTGCCAACTCCTGTCTCAGTCGGGTGATTTCTTGCTCGTCACTTGTGACCTGATCCGGTTTTAGTTGATAATGACTTGCACTAGCTATCTCTGTCGAACTGGGCACTAATGCCAGACTCTTCTCAAACAGCACTAAAAAGTAACCTTCTCCCACTCTGGAAGCTTTCAACGGCACTACATGAATCCTGACCTGTCTGACTTTCCCGCCCTCTTTGAGCTGTAAGTTTGACTTGGAGATCGCGACTTCCTGCTTTTTTGCCTGGTAGATGGCCAGGGCTATTTCATTCTAAATGCTAGACTAGTGTGCTATGGAACAAGACGAGTGAACCCAAATGCAGCAAGCAGCGATTGTAGAGGCGTTTGCCGATTTACCTGACCAACGGCGACGGCAAGGAAGAAGACATTCGTTACCTTTGTGTTTAGCTCTATTTACTCTAGCTGTGACCGCTGGGAATCAAGGATTCTTAGCGATTGGTGACTGGCTGAAGTCCTATCATGAGCAACTGAGTGAATTATTCGGGATGGAAAAACATCGTTTACCTTCGTATAGCACGATTCGTCGAACACTTTTAAGTATTGAGTATCAGGATTATGCTGCTAGTCTTGCCAAGTTTTTTAATATTTGTCCAGAGGCAGGGGAAACAATTGCTATGGATGGTAAAGTTGTGAGAGGTTCTTTTATGGTAGAAAAAGATAATCCTAATTGCGAGTCACATCCAGCGATTATGCTAGTGAGTGCATATGTGGTGGAGCGAGGATTAATCCTGCAACCTTATGAAGTCGAGAAAAAAACCAACGAAATCAAGTCTTTGCCAGAATTCATCAAAATTTTAGCACTCAAAGGAGTGGTGTTTGCTTTTGACGCGATTAATACTCAAAAAAACTTGTCAGTTAATTGTTGAGAGTGAGAACGATTACATTGGTGCTCTTAAGGGCAATCAGCCAGGTTTACTAAAAGAAGTCAAAGCTAATTTCACTCCAGAATCAACAACTCAACAATTGAATAAAGGTCATGGTCGGATTGAAAAACGCACAGTTAGTATCTGTCGGACTCTCGAAGGCATTCGAGCTTGGCCAGGATTACGCACAATAATTCGAGTTGAATCAGAACGACAAATCATCAAAGGAGAATTACTGATTGGGAGTAAACAGGTACATTATTACATAAGTTCGCTCACTGAAAGTGTTCGGCAGATTGCACAACGAGTGCGCGGATATTGGGGAGTAGAAAATCGAGTGCATTATGTCAGAGATGTTACTCAAGGTGAAGATGCCTCTAGGATTCGTACAACTCCATTAGTACAAATATGGGCTTTGGCTCGTAACTTTGCTTTAAATTCCTATCGGGCTTATGGATTTAAAAATATAGCTCAAGCTTCTAGAAAATGTGCTTTCGGGTTAGACATCCTCAAGACATTGTTCAGAATGAAATAGCCCTGTGGGCATAGATACATCACGGAACATGATTGCCTTTGCTCAAGAACATTACAAAGCTCCTAACTTGCATTTCGAGGTAGAGGATGCCCGCAGCCTGCCATACCAGCAGGAATTTGACCAGATTGTTTCCTTCAATGCGATCCACTGGATTCCAGAACAGGATGCAGTCCTCCACTCAATTCGCACCGCATTAAAACTAGACGGACGAGCACTCCTGCGGTTTGTTCCAGAAGGGTCACGCAAATGCATTGAGGATGTTATCGAAGAAATCTGTCAGTCGCCTCGCTGGGTTCATTATTTTACAAATCATCACAAGCCTTACTTCCATCCTAGCCCTGAGGCATACCGCACCTTAGCGGCACGAAGCGGGCTGGAGGTTTTGCAGATTCATGTAGAAGACAAGTCGTGGAATTTTCAAACCCGTCAGGCTTTCTTTGAATACTGCCATGTGACATTGGCAGAATGGACGCGGTTTTTGCCAGAGCAGGAATGGACAGCATTCATCACCGATGTCCTCGATCGCTATCAGGTAACCGCTGCCGACAATCCATCCGAAAACAACACCTTCAAGTTTTATCAAATGGAAGTCGTGCTAACTCCCCTGCCATAGCGCGCCTAAAGAAGAACCATGGCTTCCGTGATGTTCGTGCTTTCGTAGGGGTGATCGCTCCTCAAAGTTCGCATCGAGCAACTATAGAGGATTTGCACTGCTAGGCATAGCATGTTAAAGGGACATGTGCCAAGTTATCAGCTTTAAAGGATTGGATTGAGAGGATGTCTGATAAGTAGCTTATTTAGCTCAATACGAAGACAATTCGGCAGAGATTAGTCACTAAAATTAGAGAAATAGCGAAAAGTACTTCTTCTAATTGAGAACACTAATGCTAAAAAGCCTACTTTTATGTAGACCATTCTCCATTATTTTGGTCATTCTCAACTAAAAAGGCTTTCATAATCAATATTTACGCTTACATATTATACAGAGTGCTGATGGGGGTAAGGATTTTACCTCACCACTACTTCCATATCACAACCATATGACGCATTCCATTCACTGTAAAGTTTCTAATTCTCTGTGGCGAGCGATCGAGGAGCGGCAACGTCTCACAGGAGAATCCCTTCAACACATCGTTCGGCAAGCTCTGGCAGACTATCTCCAGGTAGAGCACAGCACTTTATTTCAAATCTCTACCACCGGGGCACTGGTGGAAGGCTTGCATCAGGGAGAAGTCACCGTAGGACTATTGAGACAGCATGGTGACTTTGGGCTTGGTACATTCAACGACCTGGATGGAGAGATGGTGGTAGTGGATGGATGTTTCTATCAGGTGCGCTCCGATGGGAAAGTCTACGCAGTCACAGATGAGGTGCGCAGTCCCTTTGCTGTGGTGACTCACTTTGTTCCAGAGCGCACCCATGACCTGACAGATTGCCCTGATCTGGCAACACTGTTGGCAAAACTCGATCAGTTACGCCTGTCAGAGAACGTCTTCTTTGCCATCCGCGTCGAGGGCAATTTCGATTATGTGCGGACTCGTGCCGTCGCCAAGCAAGAAGAGGGAGTTCGTCTGGTAGAAGCAGCTGCTACCCAGCCAGAGTTTGAATTTCACTCCGTAAGCGGGACCTTGGTCGGCTTCTGGACACCAGAATCTGTCAAAGCGGTTAACGTACCAGGCTACCATTTGCACTTTCTCACGGCGGACAAGCAAGCAGGGGGTCATTTATTAGAGTGCGCCGCTACCCAGGTGCGAGTTCAAATCCAGCACGAGGGGGATTTCCGCATGTCGCTGCCAGAAACCGAGGCGTTTTTGAAAGCAGACTTCAGCCGTGACACCTCAACAGAACTGCTGCAAGCAGAGAAATAACGCTTAGGATTATGAACTATATAACCTCAGAAACTTCACCCTGCCTACGACACCCCTCTCCGATAACTCTATCAACCAGGCTGCAACAACCATGTTTCTAATCCATAATTCCATCGACCAAGCTCCTTTGTTGGCTGCCGCAGTAGTAGGAGCCTGTCGGGGTGATGGGTGGGATGTTCCCCTGCAACCCCGATTCCTGTCTGTGTTATTTGAAAAATTGCTGGGGTTCAAAGCCGATTTTGAGACGCTAGAGCCGACGACCCCGCAGGCAGCGCGCGATGCCCTGCCATCCCTGGCGCAACGCCTTGAGCTGATAGAACTCATGGTGAGCGTCGAAGTGATTTCCGATCCGATTCCACCCTGGCTATCTCAGTTGATCGAGCGATGGGCGAAAGAACTTGGCGTGGAAGACAGGAGTCTGGTCGTTGCAAGGGACTTGGCACAGAATGCAAAGGAAGCCGCCAAAGTTGATTTTTACCGCCTCAACTGGATTGGCGCACTGGATCAGAAACAGCCAGATTTTCAACAGAAGCTTGAACGAGCTGGCATTAAGGCGTGGGCATTAACGGTTGAAGCGGATCGAGAAGAAGCCCAACGCTGGGACTTATTGAAGAACTGTCCAGCGGGGAGTATTGGGCGAGCGCTGTGGAATTTTTACCAGAAGCGGGGATTTGCTTTTCCTGGAACTCCGGGTGCAGTAAATAAAGCCGTTGCCCGTCATGACTGGGTTCATGTTTTGGCGGATTACGACACCACGCCGATGGGAGAAATGGAGGTTCTGGCGTTTATGGCCAGTTCCAGTCGTGTGCCGGGAACCACTCTAGGATTTATTGGGACAATCGGCATCTATGAAAGCGGATTACTGCCCAGTCTGGTCGTGCCACCGGGATGTCACCATTCGCTGTCAGTCCCAGGCGGACCCGAACGCATTGCCGATGCGATTCGGCGCGGTAAATCCTGCCACCAAGACCCCTTGATGATGGACTACTTTGCGATCGACTCCTGCCCACTAGATGAACTTCGTCGCGCCTGGGGCATTCCTGAAAAGGCAGATATAGCAATGAACTCGAACAGTCATTGAACAGTTTATTTGGTTGACCTACTTACAAACTGCATTTGCTCCGGTTTGCCTTCAGATTGTTTGAGCTCGACTTTATCCTGAAACCCTCCATTAGCGGCGTTGCTGAATGAACAGTGGATTTGCTAGAAAAGGTAGTGTCGCAAAAACGATCTACAAATCACTCTAATTTGTTATGCTCCCTAATGTTTTTTGCTTGGAATCGTTGGCTGTGGCGGCGAGGGCTGAAGCAATATTCGGGAATGGGAGCTTAATAGTATCTTTGTTATGAACCGCCAGAGCGCAGAGGACAAGGGAGAAGAGTTTTCAACTCCTGCACGGGTTGCTATATAATTATTACCGAGGGGAATTGTTGTACTTTTTCCTATTTTTTCTCTGTTATATAGCACTCCTAAATGATTCCTTTAAAATCTCTATTTCTTTTCTTGGCGTGCTTGGCAGTTCGTTAATAATGTTTCTACAGCATTAGATAAGACAGCTATACTTAAGTTAAAAAATAATGAAAAACGATATACAGCTTGATTTGATAGAAGTTTTTGATTTTTACATAGACCAAAGATACAATGAACTGTCAGAAGTATTTATTAAGTTTTTAAGGGCTTTTGAAAGTACTACCTATATTCAATTATTGCCTGAAGATAAGTACAATCTCAATTTATTTCTAAAAAACTTCTTGTATTTTTTTACTCAACCAGATTACGTTTTGAGTGAGCAACACATGATTAAGTTTATTGAACTTAATCCCATTATTTCTAATCTAGCAGCGATATCTAGCTTCAAAACGACAGATGCTTACATAGAAATTCTAATTCATCAGCCTAATAGCTTGGCTAAGATTTTAGCCTTGTATTCAGCCCGTAACACTTTTAAAATTAATCGTAGGGAATTATTTAATGCTAACCCGCAATTAGCCTGTTACTGGTACTCGTACTTCTATGAAATTTTTTCTTATGGGCTTATTAATAAGGAGGTCAATCAGAATCTTAGAGAACATATGCAGTATAAAGATATTAGATTAATTAATTTTTATCAGCTTACCCCTATTTATTTTGGCGCTACATACATTGATAACTCTCTTGATAGAGAAGTTAAGCAAACTCTTAACCAGACTATTAAAAATAGTCGATTCTGCACCGGAATTCAAATTAAGAATACGCCTTATCCTAGAAAAATAGCCATAGTTACATCTTTTTGGTTTCCTAGACATTCGGTCTACCGTACCCTTTCCAAGTATGTAGAGTCTCTTAAAAATGATTATGATATGACTTTAATACATCTAGGAGAAGAAAGAGATGACTTGGATGTCAGTTATTTTAAAGAAGTTCAATACGTTAATATTGTCAATAATTCTTTGAATACAGGATCACTTCGGGAAAACAATTTCATAGTAGTTTTTTATCCTGATGTGGGTATGACTCAAGAAAGTATTTTTCTCTCTAACTTAAGGCTTGCTCCTATTCAGGTTTGCGGTACTGGTCATCCTGTCAGTACATTTGGCTCAGAAATAGATTTCTTTATCAGTGGTGTAGATGTAGAAATTCCAGAAGGGGCCGAATCAAATTATTCAGAGAGATTGGTGCTTTTGCCAGGATATGGGTTGATTCATAACCAGCCAAATTACCAAATTAAGAATGCGAAGAAAAGTAGACCGGAATTCATTATTAACTGTGCTTGGCACGCACACAAAATAAATTATCAATTAATTAGTTATCTACAAGAGATAGTTAGAGGCTCTAAAAGAGATATAGTTTTTAGACTATTTCTTGGAGGTGCATTATCACAAAAAAATTGTATTATTCCCTTTGCTAAAGATTTAGACGCTTTCTCACTGGATACTCCTTTATGCAAAGGTCAATTTGATCTGATCTTAGATCTACCCTACGAAAAATATATGGCTTTGATGGAGGAGGGAGATCTTTGTATTGACTCCTACCATTTTGGTGGGTCTAATATAATAGCTGATAGTTTGTATTTGAGAAAACCAACAGTTACATTCCAAGGAGATAAATGGTATAACCGTATTGGTTCTCAGATGCTGCGAACAGTCGGATTGGAAGAATTGATAGCTACTAATGCTGAGGAGTACATCCGCTTGACCTTAAAGCTGATCCATGAAGACCAATATCGCATGGATATTCAGAGAAAGCTCAAGCAGGTAAACTTGGGTCAGACAATTTTTAATACTAATAGTCAGGAGTACTTTAAGAAGACAATTGACTTTTTAATTAATAATCACGAACAGTTAAAGTGTTCTGATGTTAGAGATCCACTGCTGATAAAATAGCTAGTAGTTAGATTGCGTTGGGTTCCCAAGCGTGCTGCTCATTCTTCATTCCTCTTGCTCTTAAGCAGGTTAACCTCGTTGCAGGGCGCGAACTAGAAAGCGGACAATTGACTCTAGCTCTTGCGGCGCACGAAAACTGTTCACGCCCTGCTCGATGTGTTTGCGTGTGCGATCGAGTCGTGCAAATTGCCAAACAACCCCTGTTGTCACAGCTCCCACTAAAACGGGTTGTTCCTGGACTGAGGGTGATCGCTCCCACATTAGTTGGGTGAAGCCATAATCTAGGTCATAAGGCAAAATTTAAGCAAGTTTATTTAAAGACTTTCGCTGGGCTTGAGATAGCTCGTCATCTCTACGAAAAATTTGGCTTCATTCTCTGTAAAGAGTATCAAGATAGCACAAGGGGAGGAACCATCACTCGTCAAATATTTAAACTAAGTCTCTAATTACTCCAATCTACACATCGCGGACAAGGATTGGGTATCCAGTTAATGGATGCTGTTACCAATCACCCCAAATTGTGTTTAGTTGAGCAGATTGCCCTCTACTGTTTGCCGGAGATGATCCCGTTTTACGAGCGTTGGGGCTTTACCGCAGATACTGGAGGCATTCTGTTGATGTACCGAACAATGTAGTTCTCTCATTTTCTCTCCACTGGCAGTTGAAGAAGCCCTTATGCTGGCTCTCTTAGATATTAAGTTAAAACTTCAGACAAAAGACAGACATAAGTAATACTACCGTAACACTTAGCTAGACCATCTTAATGCTATTTCTATGAAACCATATCTGACAATACTGGTTTAGTCATGGGAAAGGATGTTACGAAAATGGATACTTGCAATACCTCTTTAGCTGCTGAACAAGAGAACACAATAAGCGAGCGTAGAAAGTTGTTTGAAACACAAGGTTATGTTGTTTGCAGAGATTTAGTCTCTATAGATTTAATAGACAAACTAATTAGCCTATATAAAAAACAAATAGCTCCGTCGAAAGAACCTTTTTTACGGCAGATGACGAATAAATTCGAGCCTAATGAGCTGAATGAATTTGGTTATGTGAAACAGGATTTTTTAGATGTCCATAACTATGAAAAATTTCCTGATTTTAGCTCCGCTGTTAAAGAAGTAATCTGTAGTAATGAGATTCAAAATGTTTTGAAGCAACTAACAGGCAAGGATGCATTCAACTGGATGCAGAGTCTGCTATTTGATTTGAATAGAGAAACCATTCCGCATCATGATTCGTACTATTTAGATACAGTGCCTGGTGGTGGTTCAGTTGCCGTTTGGATTGCACTAGAAGACATCAATGAAAAAGCAGGCAGATTTTATTTAATACCAAATTCTGAAGATGCAGCTATTCACGATTTGCCTCATCCGCTGTGGTTAGGAAAAATGCAAGAATATTTTGCTGCGAATCAAGACAAAGTTCACGCTCCCGCTTTAAACAAGGGAGATGCTATATTTTGGAGATCAAGAATAGTGCATGGTGCTTTCCCAATAGTAGATCCTAGTCTTTCTAGAAAATCATTAACAAGTCACTTCGTTCCATCTGATTCCAAGTATGGAAACCTTTTCTACTCAAAGAATTACCTTGAGCTTGGAACTTACAAAGGAGTGAAAATGTATAGTGCAACACCTCCCAACTCAAAAGAGTGGACAATTATCGGTGACTACAAGGTTGGTCAATAAGGCTACTAGTGCTAAGTAGAACACAAAC
>JAFASY010000109.1 GCA_019244235.1 Chroococcidiopsidaceae cyanobacterium CP_BM_ER_R8_30 | reverse complement strand
AATGACCAGTCAGGGGGAAAGTGTCACTTTCATCCCTCTTAGGCTGTCAAGGAGAAATGGTGCAGGTTCTCTAAAATGACACTTGAAGCGTTTCGCAGGGCATCATGAGTACGCTCCAAATGTCTAGGTAGCACCTTCAGTTGGTTGAGTCTGCTAGGAGCAACCCATTCATGCCGATCAGCTTCATCTGATGGACGGAGTCGCCCAGCCACAATCCGAGCGCCAAAGGTCACAGTGAAGCCGAGCTTCTTGCGTTTGGTGTAGAGGCCAATCAGCCCATCAACCTGTACAATCAATCCTGTTTCCTCCCAAACTTCCCGAATCAGTGCTTCTACAACCGATTCGCCGGGTTCAACCTTACCCCCTGGAAGATTGAACCAACCATTGTCAGTCCGACGAGAGAGCAGCACTCGTCCAGCATCGTCGCGGATGATGGCGAAGACACTGATTTGATGCTTCCGAAGCGTGAATTTACGAGCCATTTTGAGTCCCTCCTCATCCAAATCATGTACAGGTGATGTTTTATAGGTTCAGGAGCAATTAGGCTGGTTGATGACAGGCAGTTGACTATTTGTAGCTGCTGTCAAGTTTCAGCTTCTACTCAGTTTTGGGGCTAATATCAAGTCTGGCTTTATCCATGTCGAAAAACCAGGGTAGTAGTGTTTTAACGCTTAGAAACTCACCAGACTTGATAGGATAAGCCACACTAAGAACTAGCTATCTCCTGGCTTAACTTAATGTTAAGCCTGTGATTGTAACCGCTGCTCTTCATTAGTAATTGCAGCCTTAATCACTGTAACAATGGCACTTTCAATCACCGCTTCAATCACAATCTTAATTACCGTTTCGACAACTGTGACAATGACACTTTCAACTACTACAAGAATTTCCGCCATGATGACCTCCTAATCCGATTTCACTCATCTTCTATCCGTTGATTAGCTCTCTATTTAATTGCTAAGCACGCTTAACAGAATCAGCAGACGCATCTACTAACCCGAACATCACCATCAGGTCACCACATCTTTACGGTTGACAGCACTCCACTTCTCAGCAAAACGGTTAGCTGTAGAGCGATAGTTCTGCTGACAACCAATTACTGTTAGCCTAATGATAGAATTAACTTGAGATCTGTGGTGAGCGCGAGCGGAATTACCGCCCTCAGTTTAAGTGTTGCTGTGATTCACAAGAGCGTTAGGCAAGAATTCACGCAAATTAGGCTATTAGGTTGGCATCAAATCTTTCATAACTCATCTCCTTTGTGCTTGACCGTCAGTTGTGCTGGCGGTCGGAGATGAACCAGAGAACTCAAGGAAGAGTTGTCACAGGTAAGTTCATCAGAGTGACCGCCAGCTTACTACGGTAAGAAACCTCTTCTAGGGGTTCTTCAACCGTTAAGCTTACCTGGGCAATAATCTGGCTACTACTACCAGAGCCTTCCATTGAGGTCTTCTCCTTTGTGATAATAATTAATTGATAAAACTGTTAGAGCTATTTTTTTGCTCTAGCCTAGTTTAGTGTAACTTAAAGTTTTTTCTCGGTCAATAAGCTTTCTGCAATTTATTTGAGGAATTGGTAAAATTAACGAAATCTCAAATGACAAAATTGGACACAACTTTTGAGGTTAGTAATCAACAAAAGTATGTAGTAGGAGTGGGAAGTCGAGTGACACGAGGAGCGACCGGATAAACTAGATAATTAGAGTTAGTTAACTGACAGTGCGGAAATGGAAAACCCTATCCCGTTGCAGCAGCCTACAGGTTGCCTTGGAGAGCATGAGCAATACTAGAGGTGTGCGAAAGTACGCGGCTGAGAGTGTTGAGGAGTTCGAGGTGGATAGTGCTCGCTTCTAGACTTGATGGGTTGCCCGAACGCAGGCGGTATAGATGCCGCAGGTAGATTTCGCGTTTGAGCTGGTTGAGCCACTTTCTTTGAGACAGCACCTCAGCCGCAATCGTTGTATCCTGCGCTGCCAGTCCTGCCAGTGCTCTCTGTAATAGCCCCAGCACCTCACTGTGGTAGGTAACGACGTCGTCCCACTCTTCTGGAGAAAAGGCAATCTGTTTCCGGCGCTGACGGCGAGCTAGTTGCATCAGATACTTGTTGATGACGTTGCCGATCGCTGCCAGCTCAGTACTGATGTAGAGTAGTGAGATTTCACGACGCTCTTGCTCCCCACTCAGCAGATTATTGTTGAGCTGGATTAGGTAACCCTTGATCTCTGCTTCCAGATTGTCGAGTTTCTTATCAAGTGAGCGGATGCGCTTGGGAACTTCGGTGCCCTTTGGGTCAAATGCCTGAATGCTTAACTGCAACATCTCAGCCACCCGATCGGCCATACGCAGAATCTCGCGCATTACCTGAGCCAGGGCGACGGAGGGTAATGCCAGGGCTTCGGGGTCGAGGTAGCGGGAACCAAACTTTTTTTTCGGGGCAGGATCGGGCAGAAGCTTAGTAGCGAGAGCTGACACCTGAGAAGCCAGTGGGACGAAAATTGCTGCCAGCACCAGGTTGAAACCCAGGTGTACCAATGCCACCTGAGTTGCGGGATTGGGAATTACACGGGTTAGCAGAGTTGCCAGTGGGTTGAGAGCTACAAGCACCAGTAATGCTCCCAATAGCCTGGTACCAACGTAGATGAACGCCAGCCTAACTCCTGCGATCTTGCCCCGGTTCAATGCCGTCAGCAGTGGTGTCAGCGTCGTCCCGACGTTAGCACCTAACGTCAGGGCTAAAGCTGCTGTCAGTGGCAGTGCTCCACCCGCTGCCAGCACCAACACCAGTCCAATCGTCGCTGTACTAGAGACAAACGCCGCCGCTAGCAGTGCGCCTACAAGTGCAAGTACAAAGGGAGAGCTAGAGAGTGCTTGCAGGACGGCTTTAGTGATCGGACTCTCAGCAATCGGAGCGCTACTGGCATTGATCATTGCCAGTCCCACGAATACTAGCCCGAAACTGAAGGTAGCCCGACCGAAATCGCGCCAGACAGTGCGGCGAGTCCAGAGGGCAACTGCTGCCCCCAAACCCAGCAGTTCCAAGGCATAGTCAGTAATATGGAATGTCAACAGTTGCACGACCAGTGTGGAACCAACTCCAGCACCCAACTGCATAATCACTGCTGCGGCTAAGGGTACCGACTGCGTACTCACCAGTCCTACCAGCACAGAGACGGTGGCACTGGAGCTTTGAGTCAGCGTCGTCACGACAACGCCAGCCACAAATGCGCCCAAGGGACGATGAGCAAGCGTCATCATTGCCAGACGCAGGCGTGCGCCCAAAGCACGTTCCATCGCCTCGGTAGTCAACCGCACCCCATAGAGGAGCAACATCACACCACCAACGAGTAGTGCTAAAACAGCAGTGGGATTGTGTTGAGTGGCAAACATAAGCTTACAACCACGTGCTGAACTTTCTGATGTACCAAACTTTGACCACCTGAGTCAGGACGCAATAGCTCAGCAGAGTCAACACTAGCCAGGAGAAGTAGCTGGTTGGTAAGGAGACCAAACCAATCTGGGTTCCCAATGGGGAGAAGGGAATAGCCATGCCAATCGCCATGATGATTATTGTTAACAGTATCATCGGCACAGACGCCCAACTCTGGAGAAAGGGAATCTTAGCGGTGCGGAGCAGGTGGACAATCAGAGTTTGGGATAAGAGTCCTTCAATAAACCAACCTGATTGGAACAGAGATTGCGACTGCACTGAGGTGGCACCAAACAGAAACCACATCAAGCCAAAAGTCGTGTAGTCAAAAATGGAACTGAGTGGGCCAATCAAAAGCATGAAACGCCCGATGTCCCCAACTCGCCATTGACGGGGTCGAGTCAGGTAAGTGGCATCAACCCTGTCAAAGGGAATGGCGAGTTGGGATAAGTCATACAGCAGATTCTGCACCAATAGATGTAGCGGCAGCATGGGCAAGAACGGTAGCAGAGCGCTGGCACCTATCACACTGAACACATTGCCGAAATTGGAGCTAGCGGTCATCTTGATGTACTTGATAATGTTGCCGAAGGTCTTGCGGCCTTGCAGGACTCCCGACTCCAGCACTAGCAAACTCTTTTCCAGGAGAATAATGTCTGCTGATTCTTTGGCAATATCTACCGCTGTATCCACAGAGATGCCGATATCGGCAGTACGCAAGGCGGGTGCATCGTTAATCCCATCTCCCAGATAGCCGACAGTGTGACCAAGAGATTGCAGCGCCTGAATCACCCTCGCTTTTTGCGACGGTGACAGTTTGGCAAAGACAGTTGTTGTTGCTGCTTTGTCCGCCAACTCGGCATCAGACAAGGCGGCAATTTCACTGCCGATTAATGTCTGGTGGACATCTAAACCCACCTGTTGGCAGACATTGCGGGTGACGATTTCATTGTCCCCGGTCAAGATTTTGACTTGTACGCCATACTGATTCAGGGCAGCTAGAGCCTCCCTTGCTGTGACTTTGGGCGGGTTCAGGAAAGCTAGATAACCGCTCAAAATTAGCAGACTCTCATCTTGTACAGTGTAATGCCTGACGCGCGTGGGCATCTCCTTGTAAGCGACGGCAATCACACGCAGCCCCTGCTCATTTAACTGGCGTGTGACTTGTGTTGCCTGTACTTGACGCGACTGCTCAAGGGGCAGCAGCTCGCCGTCAACTTCTACATGAGTACAAACCTGTAGAATTTCTTCCACTGCCCCCTTGCAAATCAAGACACGGCCTCGATCTGCCTGTTCCACTACAACTGACATGCGGCGGCGGGAGAAATCAAAGGGGATTTCATCGACTTTGCGGTAATCGTCTCTCAGTCTTACAGCGCCATGCCTTTCCACCTGTTCTAGCACTGCCAAATCCAGTAAGTTCCTTAAGCCGCTTTGATAGAAACTGTTTAGATAGGCATACTGTAGCACCGCTTCACTACAGCGTCCCTGGACATCCAAGTACTGCTCCAGCATAATTTGGTCTTGGGTAAGGGTGCCAGTTTTATCGGTACACAGAATGTTCATGGCCCCGAAGTTTTGAATTGCACTGAGCCGTTTGACGATCACTTGGCGGTGAGACATTGTCACTGCCCCTTTGGCTAGGGTAGCGGTGACAATCGTGGGTAACATCTCCGGGGTGAGACCAACGGCCACCGAGAGACCAAAAAAGAACGCCTCCACCCAATTCCCTTTGGTCAACCCATTAATCAGAAATACGACTGGAACCATGACGGCGATGAATCGCAGCAGCAGCCAACTGACTCCATTCACCCCTTTGTCAAAACTCGTCATGGCTCGCCGACCAACCACGTGCTTGGCTAGCGACCCAAAGTAAGTATGGCGTCCGGTCGCCACCACCACAGCTTGTGCCGTGCCGCTAAGGACATTCGTCCCCATAAAACAGATGTTGGGGAGTTCCAGCGGGCTGATCAGCCTTGTTGTTTCCAGTGTCGCTGCTTTCTCGGTCGGTAAAGACTCACCTGTAAGTGCCGCCTGACTCACCCACAAGTTTTTCGCGCTAATCAGCCTGACATCGGCTGGGACCAGATCGCCCGCCGCCAAGTGAATAATATCCCCAGGCACCAGATGCTGGAAGGGGACTTCTTGTTGCTCCATTTTGTCGTAGGTACGACGACTGACTGTTGCCGTTGTACTCACCATTGTCTTTAGTGCTTCAGTTGCTTGGTAGGAGCGGAACTCAGTTATGAACCGCAGACCTCCACTCACCAGCACCATGATGGCAATGATCGCTGTCCCTGAGCGATCACCAGTGAGGCCAGAAAGGGTAGCCAGTCCCAACAACAAGAAAATGAAGGGATTTTTAAAGGCTAAAAGTAGCTGTATGTACCACTGGAGTGGTTGCTCGTGAGCCACTTCATTCAAGCCCCATTTTTCCAGACGAGTTCGGGCTTCTACATTGAACAACCCATGCCTGGAAGTTTTCAGCTTTTCCAGTACAAAGCCAATTTCCGGGAAGGCTTCCTCAACCACTCGCATCGACATCCGTATGGAAGTGCAAGACGACGTTGCCGATGACTTGTGGTTGGGGAAAAATAGTCGATTGACAAAAGACAGTCGGCTCCTGGGGAATTGAAAGTCCATGGCTTTCTCTCTTATCTTGAGGGAAATGAAAGGAGAAGTTGCCGGAGCTGATTAATTAGACAAACATTTCTAGTGGTGACCAAACGCTCCGGCCAGGTCGAACACGCGGTAGATCACTAACACAATCATGATGAGTAAGTAGCCACGTAGGATCGCCAAGGAAATTCTGACACTTGGGGTCATGCGGATGCGTCCCAAGTTTTCGGGAGACTTCTTCTGATCTCGCTCTACATCGTCCAAGGGATGCACGACTTTGAACAGATGTGCATTGTCCCCGTTTCTCAATTGAGCCATGGCTTGAATCCTCCATTTGTATTGCTTGAAGTTACTTATTTTACGAAGAAGTCTTCGGGAAGAGTTCTGGGGCAAGTACCTGCGCCGCTAAGATCAGCGATAGGATGAACAAAACGACAATCACGGTCCAATTGATGACGTTGTTCCAGGGTTTATTGACAAACTCATCTCCCAGCAATTCTCTGTCATTCAACAGCAGTTGCAGGAAGATGATGGCACTAGGAAGAATCACCCCCGCCAGCACTTGCACCCCAATGATGATTGTTTGCAATGGAGCATTCGGTATCAGTACTAAACCCGCCGCCGCGCATACACACAAAGCATAGACAGCATAGAAGCCTGGTGATTGACGCACGCTCCGTCGTAGACTGTGCGGCCAGCCCATGACTTCACTCCAAGCCCATGCACTAGCAAGGGAGATCGCCGTTGCTCCTAATATGGCCGCATTACACATCAATAGCAGAATCGCAATCCGACCCCCCTGACCCAGGAAGGGAACCAGTGCCCCAGCCAACTGTGCCGGATCGGTGAAATTGATGTGATGCTGAAAGCCGAGGTTCCCCACAAGCATCATAGCTCCACCTACCAGAACCGTGAAACAGGCACCAATAAACGTGTCCAACCGCGCCCACTTCAGGTCACTAAACCGGAGTTTTTTATCCGCCACGCAGCTTTGTTGGAAGAACAACTGCCACGGGGCAATGGTGGTGCCCACAATCCCGATGACCAGAAACACCAAGTCTGGCGTGACTCCGCCTGGGGGCACTTGAGGGATCACAGTATCGCGAATCACCTGTCCCGTATTCGTCTGGGTAGCCCAAGCCAGCCCAAACCAGATCAAATCCAGTAGACACAGGCAAATGGTAAACCACTCCCAGCGGCAATAGCTGCCAGTCATCACCATAGCGATTAACAGCCCAGCTGCTATAGGTACTGATTCGTAGGGGGAGACGCCCATGGCTGAGAATGCCAGAGAAATCCCGGCGAACTCTGTCACCAAGGTCAGGAAATTCACCAGCAGCAGGTCAAACAGAGAGAAGATGCCCCACCATCTGCCAAACCGTTTGAAGATCATGGCGGCGTGTCCCTGACCAGTAGCGATTCCCAGACGCGCCACCATTTCCTGCACAAAGTAGGTGATGGGCAACAGCAATAACATTAACCACAGTAACGTTGTGCCATACTGGGCCCCCGCTTGCACATAGGTTGAGACTGCACCAGCATCGTTGTCTGCTTCCATCACGATTAGCCCTGGTCCAAACACCATGAGATAAGTCAACAAGTTGCGCAGCCAGCGACCGCGGACAACGATTCCCTTGGCGGGAGAGGTGTTGATTTCAGTCATTTTCTATCCTCCTTCTTGATTTTTCACGGGTTCAGGTAGGGGCTACATAACTAACTAGACAATCCTGCTTTTTGAAGCATGAGAGCGCTTCTAGCACTTTGTCTATGCTTAATGAAGCCTTCCTCAACATTGAGCTTGCACGGGCGAGCTGCCGGGGAGGCTGCCTCCGGCAGAACGTTGAGAAATTGAAAATTCATCGCTAATCTCCTTACCTTTGCAAGGTGAGAAAATTAGCAGCATTAATCTGCACAGCTATCAGCCGCCGAGCCAACTAACGCTCTTGGGCTAATTGCTGCTACCTAGTTTTTGCTTCAAACTTCTCTATAGCAGTTCAGCTAAAAACTGATTGCTTTCAGACCGAATCATGGCATGAGTAACCTTGCCCAATCCCGTCTGAATTGAATCAATAGATTTATTGCCTAGCCGCTTACTTTCCTACCATCTCTGGTTATCAGAAATCTAAGCAATTAGCCGATAAAGTTGAAAATTGCTGCATTGTTCATCTCCTGAGTTTAATCCGTAACCGTCAGTCGCGCTGGCGGTCGGAGATGAACCAGAGAACTCTAGAAAAGAGTTGACACAGGTGAATTCATCAGACTGACCGCCAGCTTACTACGGTGAGAAACCTCTTCTATGGGTTCTTCAACCGTTAGGCCTACCTGAGCAACGATCTGGCTACTACTACTGCCAGAACCTTCCATCTAGAGCTTCTCCTCTTTAGGTAATGATTAGTTAATCAAGACTATTAAACCGAATGATTATCGGTATAGCCTTAATAATATAACTTTACTATTTTTTTCTTGTCAATAGGTTTTCTACCAATCTAGTTGAAGACTGCCAGTTTCTAAGAAATATTCTCCGCAAGAGGGATTGGAGTAACGAGATTTAACTTAGAACTTGTGCCTTCATCTAAGGGTGTTTCACCATTCATTTTTGATATTGCTGCTCATAATAATTGGCTTTTGGTTCAGTAGACTCTCAGCATTGACGACTCAAGGCAACACCTGTGGAGGCAAGGCGCGACTCAAGAGCGCAAGCTCATTTTGCCCCAGAGAGGGCAATCCAAATTTGATAAGCGATCACGAACAACATCCCTACCACGTACAGGCGCAACGCCCAGAGGAGGATGAGTGTTCCTCGACTTAGCCGCTGCCGCCCGAAGCGTCGCATGCGTTTCGCGGTAGTCAGTTGTTCTGGCTCCAGCACGTCATACACCCATGTTGCTGGTTCTGCATTTTCCCTTTTGTTCATCTTTTTGTTTCTCCAATTGCTTTCCATTGCTCTTGAATGTCTGCTCAAGCAGCATCTGATTAGGCTGGGAGGATATGGGGAAAGACAGTTACAACTGCCCATACGCTCCCCACGAGGCAGAGAAAGACGGTAATGGTGATCGCCACAATGTTGCCAATCGGTCCGTTCACATGCTCCCCCATAATCTCACGGTCGTTGGCTAACAAGATGAGAAACACGAGTGCGGGGGGCATCGCCAGCACCGCGATGACATTGACGATGAGTACAATGAACGTCAGCGGTGCGTTTGGAATCAAAACCAAGAACGCCGAAATTCCAGCAGCCAGAAGCAGTGCAGTGTAAAACGGCCACCCATCACGCAATGAGCGGTTTAAGCTACTTGGTCGCCTTGTCACTTCAGAGAAGGCATAGGCAGAGGACGAGGAAATCGTGATTGCTGCCACTAATCCCGCCTCAAAGATGCCCAGCGCAAAAAGCGTTGCACCCACATCGCCGAGATAGGGCCGAAGCGCTTGGGCAAACTCAGCGCCCTGAAAGTTTGAGGCATCAACGTGATGGGCGAAGAGTGGCGACGCCGCAATGATGGTAGCAATGGCAAATATTGCGGCCAGCAACGCACCCAAAGCTGTATCGATGCGTGCTTGAGGAATATCTTTTGTGGTCAATCCCTTATCGACGACCGCACTCTGCTGGAAGAAGATCATCCAGGGCGTGACCGTCGCGCCAATGTTCGCCATCAGGAGAACAATCGTCTGAGAAGTCCACCCACCAGGAAGCGGTCCCCAGGTCAAGAACGCACCAACCACCTGGCTTGATACCGGATGTGCCAAGAAGGCGACAGGCAGAAAGAGGGCGTTAAAGAGGGCGAAGCCAAGGGTGATGCGCTCCCAGGTCCAGTATCGCCGCGTGAGTACCACGGCAACGATGACGACAAATCCAGCCAGCACTGACAATGCTGGAGGAACGCCAAAAAAGCCGAGCCCAGCGCGGATGCCGATGAACTCGGTCACCAGTGTCAAGAGGTTGCTGAGGAACAAATCGACCATCGCGAAAAATCCCCAGAAGGGACCGAATCGGTCATAGATCAACTCCGAGTGCCCTCGCTGTGTTGCTGCTCCAATCCGGGCCGTCATCTCCTGAACCACGTAAGCCATTCCAAAGGTGAGCAGGACGAAGGGCAGGAAGAAGCCAATGCCATACTGTGCGCCCGTGGTTGCATAGGAGATCATGCTAGGTGCGTCATTCTCTCCTAGCATCACCAGAACACCTGGACCAATAAGCAGCCAAAGCAGCCGCCAAAACCGACCACGACCCCGTCCAGCCCTTAACGACCTAATCCGCCGACGATCGAGAGCACGTTTGAAATCCTCGGTGGTCAAGTCTTGTGGATTTCTCATGCTTGC
>JAFASY010000100.1 GCA_019244235.1 Chroococcidiopsidaceae cyanobacterium CP_BM_ER_R8_30 | reverse complement strand
CGAGCCTTGATACTAAAAGCCATATTGGCCAAAGCAAAATCAGTGCATAGTAAACGAGGAAAAACCAGTCTCGACTTTTCATAGGGAGCGTCAATGAAAGCCATTCAATACGGATTTTAGGGATATAGAGCCGAGTCGAAGCCTAAGACTATCCACCTTGCGTGAGCAAGGTTGTATAGGCTGCTTGCTAAAAACTAGCACCAGAGATAGATGAGGGTTTGGCGACAGGAGAATTTGCCTCCATACCAAGTTTAGTGGATAAATTTTTATCTGTCTAGAGACTGGTTCTTAATCTTAGCTAGGATTATGCAGTTTTTCTGTTCTACCCCTACCGATAGTGTGAACCTTTAATCCCTCTAGACTCTTTACCCCTATATCTAAATAGCTTATAGTCATAATTTAAATTGAAGCAAAAGACGATCTATGGTTAAAGACCTTGAGCGTGTACGTCAAAGTAGCCGATTTCCTGAAACTGCCCCTGCTGCTAATCCAGTCTTCTTTAGGACTTACAGCCGTCGTGACGTTTCAGTAGGGCGTGAGACTTGGAGTCAGGTTTGCGATCGCACCATCCAAGGATTGATCGAGATCGGCAAACTCACTGCCCAAGAGGCAGCCCTGATTGACCGAATGCAGCGCCAGATGAAGTCTCTTCCTAGTGGGCGCTGGCTTTGGGTAGGTGGCACAACGTGGATTTCTAAGCCGGAGAACTTCTCCGGTGCCTACAACTGTACCAGTACAAACGTGCTAGATTGGCGAGCCTTTGGTTTAATGATGGACCTAGCCATGATGGGCTGTGGCACAGGAGCAGTACTCGAACCAAAGTACATCAACCAGCTACCACCTATTCTGAATCGGCTGATCGTCACCATACAGCAAGGTGTCGGCATAACCCCTGCGCACCTGCGTCGCGAACACACAGAAATTAAGATTGAGGGCAATTGCGTCACACTGCATGTCGGAGATAGCCGCCAAGGATGGATTGAGTCTTACCAAACTCTGCTGGAACTCTCCAGTGATGAGCGGTTTGGGGGAACAGTGAGGCTGCAAGTCGACCTCAGCGATGTTCGTCCCACAGGAGAAGTCCTTAAAGGCTTCGGGGGTGTTGCTAACCCAGTCAAGTTACCTGAACTCTATGAGCGATGCGCATCTATCCTCAATAAAGCAGTGGGACGACAGCTCAACTCTGTTGAGTGCTGCTTGCTGATTGATGAGGCGGCAGTGGTAGTGGTAGCAGGCAACGTCAGACGCTCAGCCGGGATGAGGCAGGGAAGTAGCGATGATGCTGCTTTCGTCAACGCCAAAGATAATCTGTGGCAACAGGATGAAAACGGCAACTGGCGCATCGATCCAGAACGAGATGCTCTGAGAATGGCGAACCACACTCGTGTGTTTCACCATAAACCTACGCTTGAAGAGTGTATTGCAGCTGTTCGTAAACAGTATCACTCTGGTGAGGGCGCAATTCAGTGGGCTGGTGAAGCAATAGCCAGAGCTAACTGTGACTTGCTGACAACGGAAGTTGCTAAGCAAGAATTTTTGAGGGCTTATAACGAGGGGAAAGTTAGACAGTGGTTGGAGAATAATGCTCCCAAGATGCCTGAAGATGAAATCGAGCATCGCCTCGGTCGATATGGTCTGAATCCTTGTGGAGAAATACTTGGCAGCAACTTTCACTGCAACCTTTCAGAAATCCATCTGAATCAAATCGATCCACATAACTACAAAGAACAAGAAGAAGCCTTTACAGCGGGAGCACTGTCTGTAGCAGCACTATTAAACCATAAGTTTGTTGAAGAAAAATACCAAAAGTCACGGGAATTAGACCCAATCGTAGGCGTTTCCTTCACTGGACTGTTTGATTTCTTCGTGACTGCCTTTGGGATAGACTGGCTGCGCTGGTGGCAAGCCGGACGACCTGCAACTCCAAGTGGAATTGAGTTTAAGCGGCAAGAGCAAGAATATCTGACTCGATGGAAAGATATAGTTCATCGAGTCGTTTGGGAATACTGCGATCGCCACGGCATCAAACGCCCAAATCGCTGTACAACTGTGCAGCCCTCTGGTACAAAATCCCTACTGACTGGAGCCTCGTCTGGATGGCATTCACCTTTTGGGCTGCGATGGATCAGACGTATCACTTTTGCAAAGAATGACCCGGTAGCTTTAGCCTGTTTAGATTATGGCTATTCTGTGGTTCCAGGACAATCAGACAAAGACGAACAGGGAAACTTGCTCAACGATCCCTTTGATGAGCGGGTGAGGGAATGGCTAGTGGAAATTCCAGTCGAGGTAGCGTGGGTCAATCTACCAGAAGTTGAGGAGATTGAGGTAGAGAAGTTTAGTGCTACAACAATCTTTGACTTTTATATGAACGTGCAGAAATATTGGACTACCCACAATACTTCTGCTACTATCCTGCTGACTGAAGCAGAAGTTGAGCCTCTAGGACAAAAGATTTATGAAACTATTAGAGACGACGAAGGTTATATTTCGTCGGCACTCTTAGCCAGATTTGATGCTCCCTTCCCACGATTACCGTTTGAAAGGATATCTAGAGAGGAATACGAGCAACTGCGAACAAAGGTTCTACAACGGAGAAAGTCTGATGATTTCTTGCAAATTCTCAGTTCTCATCTCAAAGAAACTCGGTTTCCTGACACAGGACCCCAAGATCCTGCTTGTTCAGCTTTAAGTTGTGAACTTCAAGTTCGATCAGAGCCTATTAGGTAGTAGGGAGTGGGGGGATAGGTCGAGTCTGGATTTGCTCCGAGTTCCTGTCTGTGCCGACGACTCCACGACATCAACTAGCCTCGCCAGGTGAGCTGCATGAGTAAAGTCAGGCGCGATCACACTTCCATGAGCAATGTCATCGCGAAGCGCGGCATAGACTCCCGCGACATTGGCGGCGGTGTCTGGCATCACTTCTAGCTCGCCTTCGTTGATCGGTTGAGGCTGAGCATTCAGCGACAGGTGGAGGCGACCCGTTGGAAAGCCGCGGAGTGCGCCTCCGTCTAACGCGAGGACACCCTTTTCTCCAATGACTTCCAAGCGAAACGGTGATCCAGGGGGGCGACCGCCAGCAACCTCGATCGACAGCAGCGCGCCGCTCACAAGGTGTGCCTGCACCAGCAGGTGATCGGGGATTGATCGCGCCTGCCGCTTCAAGTCATCACCAACCTCGATTTTGGGGTACTGGATCGTGGTCAGCGCACTCACGTCTTCGAGCTGACCCAGCACCATACTGGCAAGATCCAGCGCATGACCGCCGTGAATTGTGATCAGGGTAGCACCGTTCTCGGCGTTCTCTAAGTAGGCATCTGCTGCCACCATTTTCTCACCGAAAGCACCAGTGCTGGAGTAAAGCCGGGCACTCAGCACCCGGCCGATCTCATCCGAAGCGATGAGATCACAAGCGCGATGCACGGCAGGACTCATCCGCGCCTGAAGCCCGATCGCCACATGGACTCCAGCATTGTGTGCGGCGGCTGCCATTTCCTCAGTCTCGGTTATGTTGCGACCGAGCGGCCACTCACAATAGATGTGCTTGCCTGCCGTGATCGCACCTAACACTAGTTCACGATGGTTGGGCACCCTAACACAAACTGCCACAAGGTCTATGTCAGGATCTTGAATGAGATCTGCTGGATTGCCATAGGCTGACTGAGCACTGAAAGCTTTAGCGGCTGCGTCAGCAGTTTCCTGTCTGCGGGTCGCGATCGCTGCAAGTTCCAATCCTGCAAGCTTTTGAACTGCAATGACGTGCGACTCCTTCGCCCAACCGCGATTGGCGTTGGCACCGATGATGCCGACATGTAAAGGGTTTGTCATCGTTCTATCCTCTTGATGGTTATTTCTGTTGCTTAGCCTGTATTAGGTTTCGCAACTCATCTGGAGGAAAAGTGGCGGCAACTTCGTTGTAAGGAGCTTCTGTACCTGTAGGACTAATAACGTACTGAATTCCGTTTTTGTTTTTACTACCGATAACGACTCCTGCTTGAAGTGCTAATGGGTACCACTCATCAAAGTTAGGGTCATAGGCTTGTGCTGCTGCAGGATTCTTCAGAGTCAATATTCCCTGAGAATTGACGTAATAAGCATCTCCTACATAACCAGTGTCGTTATAGAAGATCTGATGAATATATTGATCTAGTTTGATTTCATTGTGGATTTCAGGTCGATAAAAAGCCTTAATTTCTTCCTTGAGGCCCATTTGTTCAAGGCGATCGTGAAATGCCCTTTTATCGCCTAATATAAAATACTTAACTGCGGTTGTGTCTGAAAACGCCTTGATAATCAACGGTATCGGAACACCAGCAAGTGTTACATCTTTCTTTGTCAGCATCCAAGTGATACCTGTTGTAGCCAGGATAAGCATTAAGCAGATGGCGACAACCAGATTTTGAGAGATTTGCCATCTGCTGTATCGTTGATGTCGTTTAATCTCTCTAACACTCTGAAGCCTTGCTAGAATTTTGGTACTTCTTCTCATGCTACACAGCTTAACAGTTTGAGTATTTTGAACACTGAACTGGGTGTTGGTTTAGTGTCCATAACCACTTTAACCAAAAGGTTGATAGTGACTACTGCTGTTCAACAGCGTTGTCTACAATGACTTGCTAAGTGTTTTAACACACCTTAAATACAGGGTAGCGGAATGCTAAGCCATTTTTTGTGTTCCGTCACACCTTATTCAGTTACCTGTCAACTTTTTTTGTTGACAGTAACGAGATATACTAAGAGATACAATCAAATGTTTAGAGTTATAAACTTGCAAACCTCTAAATCAACAGCAGAGATGTCTGTCAGGTTGCCATCTTCTCAGGTAAAGATACTTGTGGTCTTGAACGGTAAAGGAGGAGTTGGTAAGACGACAACAGCGATAAATCTAGCTGCAACTCTTGGGGAGCGAAACCGAGTGTTGCTCATTGATGCTGACCCTCAAGGTTCTGCAACCTGGTGGGCAGAGCGGAATGAACAAAGCATGGGTTTTGACTTAACTCAGGAAACAGATCCAGAACTGTTGGGGGGTTTGCGGAAAGTCAAAAACTACGATTTAGTTATAGTAGATACGCCTCCGGCGTTAGCTGCTGCTGCTTTGGCAGCTGTAGTGCCTGCGGCTGATTATCTAGTTCTACCCACGCCACCAGCGCCGATGGACCTAGCTGTCCTGATTGAAACAGTTAAGTCAGTAGTTATGCCAACGGGGGTAGCGCATCGAGTGTTGCTGACACGAGTAGATTCGCGGCGTTGGGGGGAAGCTAAGGAGGCACAGAAAACCCTCAAAGAATTGGGAATCCCTGCTTGTGAGGCATTTGTACGTGCCTATAAAGCTCACGAGCAAGCTGCACTGGAGGGTTTACCTATTACTCAGTGGCGCGGCAAGAATGCACGGGAAGCGGCAGCAGACTACCGTCGTGTGGCGGATGAAATCCAGCGGTATTGGAGGAAGTAATGGCTAGGAGACGTTCTCTAGGGGATCTACTAAAGCAAGAAGCAGACAAACCCCGCGATTTGGAAGCTGTGCAGCAGGAGGAGCAGGAAGCAAAATCATCAGACTTAGATGCAGCCACACCTGACCAGCCTCCAGCACCAGAGACAACAACCGCTGTGTCTGTGAGCGAACAGCGCCTCATTTCAACCACAGCTGAGTTGGAAAAAACAGTGACTGAGTTGAAGGCAGCACTTCAGGCAGCTCAGAAACAAGAAATTTCTTACCAGCAGCAAATCGCTAGTTTGCAATCAGACTTAGAGAAACAAAAAAACTTGCTCGATCAGCTACAAGCAGAGTTGAGGCAAGCCGAGCAAATCAAAGCTGAGCTAAAGCAGGTGAAGACCGAACTCTTACAACTGTCGGAAGCTAACTCTAAGCCTTCTCAGGCATCTCATGCCCTCAAAAAGCGCCCAGAAAATAGACCTAAATATAATTTGATTCAGCCCCACTCTGAACCCCCTAAATTTTCTAATGCTGATATAGGCTGGGTTGATTGAAGCGGCTTCTAGATTTGGAGCAGTGAGCAGTTTGTATGGACCGATTTTTGCGTCCTGCTTTTTGGATCCTGATTTTGTGCCTAATCTGCCTTCCTGGCATATTATTTTTCAATCAATTCATCCAACTATCCAATACTCCCACTCCCGAATTTATCCAGCCTAACTCTATAGAACAGTTAACTTGGGCAACCCAAATTGGCAAACGCATTACTAAGCTTCGCGTCCAGATTCCTACTGTAGATCGCGTTGTACTGGTTCCTGACGCAGCTACCTTTCTCAGCGCGATTGAGCAGTGGAGCCTCCAGGGGCGCTGGCCAATTCTGATTGAGGATGAGTACTACACGCCAATATTTCTGCGGCGTTTCCATCCAGCCCAAGTCATTCGTCTATCAACCGTTGCTCAACCCTTGCCGGAAGGTCAAACTCTCAGGCAGCAAATGCTGAGAGCAACAGCTAAGGCATGGAATTCAGAACCGGGAGAACTACTAAAAAAGGTGTGGCAACGTCTAGGATGGCGGCCACCAGGAGTCGTAGTTACTTGGGAGAGTGATTCAGCTTGGCCAGCAGCAGTCTCTTTGGCGGCAGATAGAGGTCAACCCCTAGTTTTTCTTGAGGGGGATTTTGGCTCCCCCAATAGCTCTCTTAGTCCAGCTCAATGGCAATCACTTCAGGATAACGTTCAACAGGTAGTAGAAAAGACTGGTTACACCTATGCCGAACTTGGTGATGACATTGATACCATTACCATAGCTCGGCAGATGGCAGTTAAGTATCAGCCTAGCGAAACGGCTGGGGATCGACTGGCGATAACCGATGGTCTAGCTCGGCATCCAGATGGCCAGCGATGGGCAGTGGTTGGCTGGATCTATGGCTCATCCGTGAGGGCACTTTACCAGGCAATGTGTTCTATCTTCCTTACCCAGAAAACCGCATTGCTCTATGACACATATCCGAGGTCTGATGTATGGGGACTATACGCCATGAATGAGGCTGCCCGCCAGTTGAGTGACATTGATCTAGATGTACAGCTAATCCAACGCCCTCAAGCAGGAGTCAGCAATTGGCGTCAACTAACCGCTAATGGCTTGAACTTTGATTTGATCTTTGTCAATTCCAAAGGCTCTAGTACCTCATTCAATCTGGGAGATGGTAATGCTTCTGTGCAGGATGTGCCAACTCTTAATACACCAGCAGCAGTACATTTTATTCATAGCTGGTCTGCCACTGCCCCTGACGATCGTAATACAGTAGGTGGACGGTGGCTAGAACACGGTACATATGCTTATGTTGGTAGTGTCAATGAGCCTTATCTCCAAGCGTTTGTAACGCCACAATTGCTGGCAGAACATCTACGGAGGCTGACTCCGTTTCTCATTGCAGCTCGGCAGGTTGCAGATCAACCTTGGAAAATTACGACTATTGGAGATCCATTGATGACACTCGTTGAGGAGAGGACAAGGGTTGCGTCAGAATACGAATATGATAAGATACCGTCCCCAGCGCCTACTCAACGTTCTGCCGGAGCTACCTCCGGCAGCTGCGATGAGCTTGCTCAATTTTTTTCTTCAGTCTCACTGCCCCCTATGTCACCGCCAGACTGCCAAAGAATTCTGTCAGGACTGTGCTAGGCAAATACAACATCAGGCATTGCCTAACCCCGCTGGGCTTTGGCAAGGGCAATTACCTGTGTTTGCTTGGGGGGTGTATGGCAGTACGCTCAAAAGAGCGATCGCTGCACTGAAGTACGAAAACCAACCTCAGCTAGCTCGACCTTTGGGACGCTGGCTAGCGAGGTCTTGGTTGAGTTCACAGCTTATCAATACAGGACTAATTGTTGTTCCTATTCCACTTTATACTAGTCGCCAAGAGGAACGGGGCTACAACCAAGCAGCGCTCTTGGCTAAAAGTTTTTGCGATACAACAGGCTTACGTTTGCAACGAATGGGGTTGCAGCGTATCCGACCAACTGAGGCTCAGTTTCGCATATCAGCAGATGCGCGAGAAAAGAACTTAGCGATGGCCTTTGGTCTAGGTTCAGAATTCCGCTCCAACCGCCCAAACAGCCCAGTATTGTTGCTAGATGATGTTTACACCACTGGTGCTACTGCAAGGGCTGCTGCACAGATATTAAGGCAGTCTGGAATCCAAGTGTACGGACTAGCTACGATCTCAATCTCTCGAAAAAGCTGAGAACTATTTCTGTCCAATGGCATATTTTTCTAGTATAACACAGATGAAAATAAAAAAACTTACCCTTTTCGAGTTAACTATTGGTTGAGATTAGCAAAAAAAATAATTATCCTTTGCTTTATCGGGATTTTCAACCTCAAATTGTTTAATACACCTCTACAAATAGCCTCCCAAGCTTCTGAATTAGTTTTAAACTGGAAAGCGGTCAATAGAGAATTGAAACCAATGGCATTTGAACTTCCCCCCTTACCCTATGATTACGATGCTCTGACTCCCTACATAGGCTCAGACACCCTCAAGTTCCATCACGATAAGCATCATGCGGCCTATGTGAATACCCTCAATAATCTGACAAAGGACACAGAGCTTGCTAACAAGCCTTTAGAGGAAGTCATTAAGGCAACCCATAACGACTCATCTAAGGCAACTATATTCAATAATGCTGCTCAGGTCTGGAATCATACTTTCTACTGGAACGGTCTAAAGAAAGGCGGTGGTAGCCCCAGCGGTGAATTAGCTGAAAAAATTAATTCCTCTTTTGGCAGCTTGGAAAAGTTCAAGGAAGAGTTTAAGAATGCTGGTGCAACTCAGTTTGGCAGTGGTTACGCTTGGCTAGTTCTCGATAATGGCGAACTCAAGGTGCTGAAGACACTAAATGCTGAAAACCCGATTGTAGACAACAAAATTCCGTTGTTAACCGCTGATGTATGGGAACACGCCTACTACTTGGATTATCAGAACCGTCGTCCAGACTACCTCCAGACCTTCCTCGACAACCTGATTAACTGGGATTTCGTTGCCCAAAACTATGCTGCAGCTAAGTAGAGCAGCTTTTGTCACATAGTAAAGTAAGGAGTGAGGAGGCATTTTCTTACTCCTTACTCAGAGTTTATGCCTAAATCAAAGCAGACTGCTAAAGACATTAATTTGAGCGACCCACAATACTACTTCAATCGGGAGCTAAGCTGGTTGGAGTTCAATTATCGAGTATTGCAGGAAGCTTGCGATCCGCGTTCCCCTCTGCTGGAGCGCCTGAAGTTTTTAGCAATTTTTAGTTCCAACCTAGATGAATTCTTCATGGTGCGTGTTGCCGCTCTGAAGGAACAGGTAGCAGCACAGGTCAGCAAGTTAGCACCGGATGGTCGAACACCTCAGACCCAGCTAGAGGAAATTAGCCAACGCCTGCGCCCGACTGTAACACAGCAGCATCAGCACTTTGAGCGAGTCATACGACCTCAGTTGGCGCGAGAGGGTATCCACATCCTTGAATATATCGATCTCAATCAAGAACAGCGGACTTACCTACAACGCTACTATGAGGAGCAAATATTCCCAGTTTTAACACCACTGGCAGTTGATCCTAGCCATCCATTTCCTTACATCTCGAATCTCAGCTTAAATCTAGCAGTCGTGGTTAAAAACCCAGCAACTGAAGAAGAGCATTTTGCTAGGGTCAAAGTGCCTAATTTACTACCCCGATTTTTAGCTTTGCCGGAAGAATTGGGAATTCAGCATCTGAGACACTCCTCCCGGTGGACTGGCGTACCGCTGGAACAGGTGATTGCTCATAACCTAGAGTCGCTGTTCCCAGGTATGAACATTCAAGAGTACTATCCATTTCGGATTACCCGTGACACCGATCTAGAACTGGAACAGGATGAAGCTAATGATCTGCTGCTGGCAATCGAGCAGGAATTGCGCAAACGACGTGTTGGTGGTTCAGCGGTGCGAATGGAAATTCAAACCTCAACACCAGAAGCAGTGCGGGAGAAACTCCGGCGATCGCTAGATTTGGAAGAGAATGATGTCTATGAAGTGAATGGTCTTTTGGGACTTGGAGATCTGATGTCCTTGACGGCATTACCACTCCCTGAGCTTAAAGATCCAGAGTGGCCCTCTGTAGTGCCGCCCCGCCTGCAACGGATTAGCGAAATGGTGACTGCCACAATGTCAGGAGGGGAGACAGGAAAAGATTTTTTTGCTGTGATTCGTGAGCAAGATCTGCTTGTCCACCATCCCTACCAATCCTTTAGCGCGTCGGTGCTGCGTTTTATTACCCATGCTGCCTACGATCCAGAGGTACTGGCAATCAAGATGACGCTCTACCGCACTTCTGGCGACTCACCGATTGTAGATGCCTTGATTGCTGCAGCTGAAAATGGCAAGCAGGTGGCTGTTCTGGTAGAACTGAAGGCTCGATTTGATGAAGAGAACAATATCTACTGGGCGCGGAGGTTAGAAAGAGTAGGGGTACATGTTGTTTATGGTTTTGTAGGTTTGAAGACGCATTGTAAACTCGTGATGGTAGTACGTCGGGAAGGAGATAGTATCCGACGCTATGTCCACATTGGTACTGGCAACTATAATCCTAAGACAGCTCGACTTTACACAGATATAGGTATGTTTAGCTGCCGCGCAGAGCTGGGCGCTGATGTAACAGACTTGTTCAATTATTTGACTGGGTACTCGCAGCAGAAGTCTTATCGACGTCTTTTGGTGGCACCAGTAAACATGCGTGAACACTTCGTTGCTCTCATCCGCCGTGAGATTGAACATAGCCAGAATGGCTTGTCTGGTCGTATTGTTGCTAAGATGAACTCGCTGGTAGATCCAGAGATCATTGCTACCTTATATGAAGCTTCACGAGCTGGAGTGCAAATTGACTTGATTGTTCGCGGGATCTGCTGTTTACGTCCTGGTCTTTCTGAAGTCAGCGAAAACATTCGTGCAATCAGTATCATAGGGCGTTTTTTAGAACACTCCCGCATTTTTTACTTTCATAATCACGGTCAAGAGGAAATTTATATTGGTAGTGCCGATTGGATGCCGCGTAACCTTGACCAGCGGGTTGAGGCGATCACTCCGGTGGAAGAGCCAAGTAATGTCAGGGATCTACAGGAAATCCTTGGCATCATGCTTGCTGACAACCGTCAAGCTTGGGACTTGCAGCCCGACGGAAGCTATATTCAGAGGCAACCACCATCTGGTGTTTCGCCAGCTAGCTCCCAAGATATTTTAATGAAAATGGCATCAAACCTATAGCTTGGTAATTTCGCTCAATCTTATCTAAAAATTTAGAATTAATAATTTCGTTAAAGTTTTATTAAATCGATATAACTGCGTAAAAGCAATTAGCCTAAAGATAGAGGCACCAATGTACTTTGTATCGATAATCTAGGTACATAGAATACAAACTCTGACTTTACATAGACATAGTGGATGTTAACGTTGTCCCGTCAGTCATCAGCCTTGCGTGTTCTAGTTGTTGACGACCATGAACTTACGCGCTTTAGCCTTCAGTTAGCGCTCTCCGGTCAGGAGAACATTGAACTGGTGGGGTTAGCAAGTAACGGTCGAGAAGCTATAGAGATGGTTGAGCAGCATCACCCAGATGTTATTATTCTTGACCTACAAATGCCGATTATGGATGGCTGGAGCGCCTCCAGCATCATTAAGCACATTGAACCGGATACCCAAATTATCGCTTATTCGTCTGTAGAAAACCCTAAAGTTAATGACGTCACTCAAGTTGGGAGTTTAGATGCTTTCTGCCGTAAAGACGTCGCTACACCCGAACTGATCAATCTAGTGAAGAAATTAGGTCAGCGGGTAACAAATTGGTAAGCTGCAAGGTTGAAACTTAGAGTAGCGAAAAGCAAAGCTTTCAGTTAGCCAATATTTTTTTAAATTAGATTGCCGATAAAGTAGATGCCTGTCCTACTGCTTTATCGGCAAAATGCATATTACAATCTCCCTAATTAGATTCTGCCGTTGGGAATGTCCGTTTGAACTCATCAACTAAGTCATCCATCTCTTCTAAGGCTTGGTTGACGTCAATTCTCAGACTTCCTAAGTTTGGTTGCTCCAAAAGCCGCAGTAGAGAATCACGTTTACTCTCAATAATAGCAATTCGTTCTCGGATCGTTTCTGGTTCCATGGTGTTGTTTCCCAATTAGCTACTCTCACTATTTAAGTTTAGACATAACCGAGGGAAGCAGGTATCTAGTGAGTGCAGAGTTCTGGAATTCGGTCTCGAACTAGAAGCTAAAAGGCAATGTGATAATAAAGCTGGAGAGACTACGGAGATAGCTACTTCTTGATTATGCTACGTCAAACTTCTTTAGGAACGCTGGGCCTGAGCATTGGTGGTATTTTATTCATCATTGGACTTGGCGCTTATTTTTTTACAGATAACGCGACGTTGAATCTGGCGGGATTCTTTTATGGTATTCCCTTACTATTAGGCGGTTTGGCGCTCAAAGCTGCTGAGTTACGGCCAGTACCATTCAGCATCCCAACAACAGCTCAAGTCCTGGAACTGAGGCAGCAGCAAGCAACTGCTACTCAAAATCAGATTCGCCAAGATGTCACCCGCTATCGCTACGGACAGAGGGCGCA
This sequence comes from Chroococcidiopsidaceae cyanobacterium CP_BM_ER_R8_30, assembly GCA_019244235.1. Taxonomy (GTDB): domain Bacteria; phylum Cyanobacteriota; class Cyanobacteriia; order Cyanobacteriales; family Chroococcidiopsidaceae; genus JAFAVL01. Next base: position 22,273 of record JAFASY010000100.1, on the reverse strand, counting down.
TCTGGATACATCTCTGTCTCACTTGGGTCTTAGCCCGACCGATGAGGAGCGGCCAAAGATTAAAGGATTGAGAGAGACCGAAATTGAGGGGGCTTATGCGCTAGTTTTGGAGTTTGACTCACCTTTTCTACCTCTGGAGGTTTGGCAGCAGAAGCAGCAGAAGATGACCAACTTTTTCGGTCCAGGAGTCAAGGTTGAAGTATCACAGCCAGAGCAAGACAAGATTGAACTGACGCTGATTGCTACTCCCAAGAAAAATTGAACCTATTTCTCTAAACGAACCGCATACCACTGTAAATATTTTCCTGGTCCAATATCTAGTTCGCAGCTAGTATCTACTAAGTATTGCGCTTGCGCCTCAGTAGACGAGAATTTCTCTAGTTCTCGCGGTAATTCTTGCTGTTGTTGAGCCAAAATTCCCTTGAGCTTGTCTAAAAGCTCTGCTTTCGTCAGAAACTGTTCTGGTTGATTATTTTCCAGGATGACAAAGGCATCCTGCTGGTACATTAGTGGGTCTGGCATTTTGAAAGTTTTTGTGACTCTAGCTTTCATTATTTTGACACTTGCATGGATTCGAGAGGTAGATTTTGTTATTCATGATACAGAACTGTCTGTGACTAGACCTGTAGATATATACTGAACCGACTAGATAGATCTAAACATCAAGCAGTTATGAGAGTCATCTGTTGAACCTGCTTAGGCAATGGCGTATATGGCTACTGCTCTTTAGTCACCCTGACTGCTGGAAATCGCAAGCTGAGAAGGAGTCGTCAACAAGCCAGGTCAAAAGATTGAGAACTGCTATGTCTGGTAGAGCATGTCTCGAAGGTGGGATTGGAAATTGAGGCAAAGACAACATGAAGGCTTTGCCAGTCGGGCGAGGAAAGATAACAGATGAAAGCTAGAAAATTGTGGCGATGGTTGCCAATACTTGGTTTAATGCTCGGCACCTTGCTAATGCTCAGTACGGAAGTAGATACAGCAATGACCGTTACCTGGGCTTTAGTCACAGGTTTTTTGGTGATTTTTTTACAGGTGGGGTTTGCCCTAGTAGAAAAAGACTCTTTCCGCATTAAGAACGGAATTCGTCCTACACTAAAGAAATTCTTGATGCGCACTCGACTATTTCAACGAGCTAACAAGAAGACGCGATTGTGGCAACGGCTACGTGATCCTGAATGGAGGCGCTACGCTTACCTCTTGCTGCTAGGTAAGGTTGGGGCTATTGCACTTCTGCTGATGGCAATTCCCCTCATCTCAACTTTAGTCTCGACTTTCACAGGGTCAGCAGCTCTGGCTGTCGACCCCGTCCTGAAGGGGAATGACATCGTTAACCCAATCAACACCGTCTGGACCCTAATAGCTGCCTTCCTCGTGTTTGCGATGCAGGTGGGTTTCACAATGCTAGAAGCTGGCTTCTGCCGCTCTCGCGAAACTGTCAATGTGTTGATGGAGTGTATTGTTGATACTTGTCTTTGCGGCATTTTATTCTATGCCATTGGCTTTGCTTTCATGTTTAGCGAGGGTAACGGCTTTATTGGGCATCACTGGTTTTTCTTGGGAGGGGCTCCCGCTACTTATGAAAGTACGGGTGTAGCATTTCTAGCCGTCTGGATCTTTCAGTTTGCCTTTGCTGACACTTGCTCAACGATTACCTCTGGGGCAATGATTGGGCGCACAGGATTTGTGGGCGATATATTCTACAGCATTGCCGTTTCCGGGTTCATCTATCCGATTATTGGTCACTGGGCCTGGGGACCAGACGGGTTTCTCGCAACGATGGGTACCAAAGACCATTTCCTGCCCTCCCTGGGGATAGGGTTTCATGACTTTGCCGGATCTACAGTTGTGCACACAATTGGAGGATTCATTGCACTGGCAGGAGCGATCGCTCTTGGTCCGCGTCTGGGTCGTACCTTCAAGCGTGACGGTGGTGGACCTATGCTGCCACATGACCTCGTGATCGCTGCATCAGGTGGTCTCATCCTGTGGTTCGGGTGGTACGGTTTCAATCCAGGCTCGACGCTTTCAGCATTGGACTTTCAGGGAATTGGACGTGTCGCTGCTAACACGACATTGGCAGCATGTGCGGGAGGTTTGGCGGCAATGTTTGTCGCCTTCCCCATGACGAAGAAGTGGGATTTAGGCTTCACAGTCAATGGTTTTTTAGCAGGCTTAGTGGCAATTACCTGTCCCTGCTATTGGGTGAACCCGACTGGTGCCATTATTTTGGGAGCAGTGGCGGGTGTGATTGTGGTTTTAGGTGTTGAACTCCTTGAATGGCTTCGGATTGACGACCCCATCGGCGCAGTGCCTGTCCACGGCTTTTGCGGTATCTGGGGCACATGGTCTCTGGGTTTATTTGCCACTGGTGAGTTCGGCGCGACTGGTCCCTTTGGAGCTGACACCTCAGCACCATTGAGAGGGCTATTTTATGGCGGTGGGACGCAAGTGTTAGTTGCACAAATTATTGGTAACCTGATCATTACTCTTTCTACGTTCGCTGTGGCTATGGGAGTGATGTTCTTAGTGAATTTGACCGGCACGCTACGGGTGTCGAAAGAGGGCGAATTGGAAGGATTGGACCTGCATGAGCATGGTATTCCAGCTTACCCAGAGTACGTAATCACATCTTCTGCCACACCAATGGGTTCGCAAGCTTCTGCGCAACTGGGAAGAACAGACCGCTATGATGTCGAGACCTAACTAACAGCAGGCAGTTCAGGAGATGCATCAGCTCTAGGAGCAATGCTCTGTCCAACTGACAAGAGAAAGCATGAAGTAGGGGCAACTGTAATGCTTACTTCGTGCTTTCTCTGCTTTGGTATATCCAATTGTTTTAAACAAAAGCTATCACTTGACACTTACCAGACTAGCGCCAGTTTGGGAAACACACCTCTAACATCTGCTTGGACAGAGCCATTCACTCTATAGGTCGTTCCACGGTAGCTTAAATGGCGGACCGTCTCTGAGTTAGGAGTTGAGACGGCTTCGGCATGAGGGTTGACCATATAGGTATTCCCACGGTATCTCAACTGCAAAGTCGGCTGAGGTGCATGAACCGCGTCAACAGTTCTATTCCGATCTTCGAGTGGAACTTTGGATGCATTGTATTCGTAGCCAACACCGCGATAGAGAAGTTTCATGGTTTCGCCTTTTGATTTAACAGAGGCGCGTTCCTTCGGGAGCAATCCCTACTTCCGTCTCATTTGGCTTCAAGTGCCAATGGAGATGAACGCTTTATATTCTGTATCTTATTTTACCGTTTTTAGGCTCTATTTGGTATAAATAAAAAAAAATCCCCCATTGGGAGGAGAGACAGACTTATTTTGTGCAGCAGGGATACCTTAAACAGTAAGGGCAGGCAAGACGTTCTTGATGCTGAGGAGAGGTCCATACAGCTTCAGAAATGGGACGACCACAGTTTTGACAGATCGTGTAGGTGCCTATTGCCAACCCATGACTAACAGCAACGCGCTGGTCAAAGACAAAACACTCCCCCTGCCACAAACTCTCTGTTGCCGGAACTTCTGCCAAGTATTTGAGAATACCTCCTTTAAGGTGATAAACCTCTTGAAACCCTTGATTCAGCATGAACGATGAAGCTTTTTCACAGCGAATACCACCAGTACAAAATAGAGCGATCTTTTTATGCTTGCTTGGATCGAGCTGGTTACAAACATAATTCGGGAATTGACGGAATGAAGCTGTTTTAGGATTGCGTGCTCCTTTGAAGGTACCGATACTCACCTCATAATCGTTACGGGTGTCGAGTACAGTTACTTCTGGAGTCGAGATTAAGGCATTCCAATCCTTGGGGCTCACGTAGGTACCAACTTGCTGATTGGGGTTGATTTCCAGCAACCCTAGAGTGACAATTTCTGATTTCAACCGCACTTTCATCCGGTCGAACGGTGGGAGTTCGGCATAAGACTCTTTATGTTCCAAATCTGCTAAACGCGGGTCAGAGCGCAGAAAGGATAGAACAAAGTCAATCGTATCATGTGAAGAAGCTGCGATTGTTCCGTTAATACCTTCTGCTGCCAGTAGAATTGTCCCTCTAACCCCCTGCGCTTGACAGTGAGACAACAGGGAGTGCCGTTTCTCGGCAAAGTCTGGCAGACTCACAAATTTATAGAATGCTGCAACTACCTGGGTCATGACCTGTGCTCCCTTGGAATTTTCGCGACTTACCCTACAGGAGCAAACTTCAGGGTGGCATATCCCCAAAATTTTTCTACTTAACCCTGTATGTAAAGGTGCTATAGGAGCTATGATAGTGAAGGCGGTTTAAAATCGTCCACTTTGAGCGAAAATTTCTGGGGGTATAGCTCAGCTGGTAGAGCGCCTGCTTTGCAAGCAGGATGTCAGCGGTTCGAGTCCGCTTACCTCCATTAGTTGCTGAAGAGCGAGAAGTTATTTGTCCGTGGCGACAGATTGAATGTCAAATTGAAGTTTGGACAGATATTGTGTCGGGCTTTATTAGTAGAGAAGAATAGTACTCGATGAAGTCTACGCCTGCCACAAATGCCGCCGCTCCCCGCGCCACAGCATCTAAAGGACGGTTGAGCATCACCCGCTCTTTACCAAAGATGCGCCTTACTGTGCGTTGGACAGAAGGAATTTGGCTGCTGCCACCTACCAGTAGCACTGCCTTAATGTTTTCTTCCTGGTAGCCTCGTTCGCGGGCAGCATTGAGAGCGCGACGAATAGTTTGGTCAATTTGGGTAAATGCCTCGTTCTCGTCCAGCAACTCTTCAAATCGGCTGCGGGTACACTCTGCTGACAACACTGCACCCGTATTCGGGTTCATCACAGTTCCGTCAGCTCGTTCGTAGTCTGACAACCGCACCTTAGCTCGTTCGCATTCTACTAGTAGCGCTCGACTGAGTAGGCGCACGTCGTCATCGGTATCACTGCGTTCAGTTTGTTTAAGTACGTCCTGAAATAGCCACTGATCGAGGGTAGCACCACCAAGTTCTATCCCGGCTTTGCCCAATACTCGACAACGGCGACCAACTTGAGATTGTTCTGGCGCTTCAATCAGCACAACTGCCACATCTAGAGTGCCGCCACCAAAGTCAAAGATGAGATAGACATCCCCAGGCTGGATGTGCGCCCCGTAACCCAAGGCAGCGGCTGATGGCTCGTCAATTAAGCGGAAGCGACGGATGCCAGCAACTTCTGCTACCTCTGTTAGCCAGTTTTCGTAATGCTCGAAGGCTTCGACGGGGACAGTGAAGACAACTTCTTCATCGCCCAGGTTGAGTTCAGAAGCAGCAAACAGCAACATGGTGGAGAGGAAATCTTTCCCTGCGTCAAAGTGAGAAATCTGCAGAAAGCATCAAAGTCTAATTTTTCTTTGAATTAGCAGAAGTTTGCTAGTGAAGGTCGCTGGCGCGTCCTAGCCTGTGACTAACCCTGGGTGTATACATTGTTCGCTTCTTCTCAAGATGAGCGATAATAGGGCAGCGAAAATGTTGTTACCTTAGTAGTGAGTTATATACCACCCCCCAAGCTTCTACCAGCCTTTCCCCAAGCTAGAATTGTCAAACCTAAGACTCCTATATTGGGAGGTGGGCTTCGTAAGAGATGGAAGGATGAAGAATGTATTTATGAGTGGGATTCTCTGCATGGTAGAGTAGAAAAATATGATAAACGGGGAAATCATCTCGGTGAGTTCGATCCTGATACAGGTGAGCAAACTAAACCAGCTAATCCCAACCGTCCACGAATAGAACCTTAATTATCTTTTTAATGTTTAAGGTAAGGTGTTAAATGAGTTCTGGTTTGTCAAAGCAACAATTCATTGGGGAAATATCGCCTTCAACCACCGTTGATATCATTGATGCGAAAACATCAGAGCCGAAAGTTGAGAGAGTACTTCGTTGGTTTGAGAAAAAAGAAAGCAATCTAGTTGGAGAAAAAGTTTTAGATAATATCAAGATAGAACAACTGCAACACTTATTTGAAATCTCTCCTGACAATCCAATGTATGATTGCTATCCTGTGGAGACTTCAGAACAGATAGAGTATTTTCAGAAGCTTCTCAATTTTCAGCTTGATCCACAGTCATACGAGTATTTTGTTGAATGTGATGCTGTTTCCAATATGATATAAAGAGAATCCAAATCTCCAATTTCTATAAGATATAAAGTCTACCTTCTAATCAATCTTACCGGAAACCCTAATAAAGGTGGACATCTCACTGTTGGTGAACTTACAGACAATCCAGAGTTAGCAGTAGGTGACGATCTTCGTATTCAAGACTGGCTCGTTGGTCATGTTACACCACAAAATATAGAGAATTTACATTTTAATTTCGACACAAAAGTTATGTCGATTAGAAAAGTTCTAGATCGTCACAATGTAAGTACTCCATTTACACCTTAGCTCGTACTCTGATCCATACCGTTTGGGAAGCATCGCATGACGTAATGCCAGGGCAACAACCTGCAAACTGGGTGCGCTTAGTCCTAGCCAAAATCCCACAATGCAACGGGAGTAGCAATCGATGACTGTTGTCAAATAGGGGCGACCAATTTCCTCTCCATCCTGATCTACCAGTAAAATATCCGCTTTAGTGTGATCGACCTGCCACATATCATTGCTGTGTGTGTAATTGAGTTCTCTTCCTTCTCGGGTTCTCAGTACTCCACCCGCTGAACCATGCCATCCTGGGCTACGGCTTGTCTTAGCCTGATATTGCTTCTGTTCAATCGGTTTTAGCCATCGTTCGACCGTTCTGCTACTCGGCGGTTGTCCATACTTCACCCAAAAGGCAAACCCTCCTGCCTTTTCACGGCTGTGGATCAGTTCTTGAATCTTCCAGTCTAGGTCTTCTCCCCGGAGTCCCTGAGCCATCAAGCAAGCGACATCATCCTGCAACTCCTGTTTAAAGAGTTCATAGGCGTGTGTTTTGATTGTCTCAGCGGTTTGACTGCGTTTCTTCCGAGCGCTACCCTTATTCCCAGCTTTATAAGTCTTGACTGCCAGGGTATACCAGTAATCACTTTTGCGTGGTTTTCCCTTATCTGTCCTTGAACTTGGGTTCAGTGCTACTAATCCCTCTTCCTGCCAAGCCTTGACTGACTGTTCGTTCAGATTTGCCTATCCTCTTAGCAGCTTCTTTCAACCGTTTGCCATAAGTAAGGTGATCGCAAGACTCCTTTAGACTCCGAATGATTTCTAACTTGAGCCTCTGCTCACCTGACAATCTAAGTTCTTGATCTAGGGAAAATCGCTCATTCAGAAACTTGATTCGGTTCATCCTCTTCAATAGCACTGGCATTTTCGAGTCCTATCACAGGATCGAGAGCGAACTGAAGTATTTCCTCATCTTCGTCCTCAAAAATTACAAGATCTAAATCGTCTGCTTCAGTTACATTCTGGTCATCTAAGGTACTCACGTAGCTAAACCCTTGAGAGGAATAGTACATTTATACCATACTTAACAAATGACATTCAATTTGTCGCTGCCTTAACAAATGACAGCTAATTTGTCGCTATCCTGAAAAAGGACAAACAATTCGTCGGGTTGCAAGACTTATAGCTTCCAAGCTCTATAAAGTCCAAAAGCTTCCTGAGTAAAGGTTCCAGTTGACCTATGATTTTGACAAATAATTTGTCGATGTGGTCATTTAATTTGTCGCTCTACATATATTCAGCGCGTTCACTGACAGATTCTCGACTGAGAGCCCCAACATATGTCCCTTAAAGCTTCTTTATCTGTTAGCTTGGGTCGAAGGAATTGAAAAAATGACTGGGTCTAGTTTTCACTCTTCTCGACGAATAACTGACAAACATATGCCAGCTAATTGTCGCTTCAACATCAAAACTAGACCCAGTTATGATTCAGCTTTCCTGTTTTTAAACCCTAGCGCTTGCCTCGCACAGGTACTTGCTTTAGATAGTCGATGTCAAAGGCAGAGAGGCGCTGAGCATAGTTGGGCTTTGCTGCGATCGCTGCTGCCATGTCACTGTACTTGCGAGGATCGCCTTCGGGCAGTCGTCTTTCCTGACTCTTGCGGCTGTAGAAATCCTCCAGCGCGAACCGCCAGTCAGTCTTAACTGTGCCAACCTGCTCGCGGAACTCTTCCCCGTACCGAGGTGTTACTAAATTGAAGGGGCGTCCTTCCACCCGCTTGCGCTGGTAGGGTACAGTGTTATCCCCAAACGCGTCGGTATACTCCTCGCTGTCTATCAAGGCATCAACAAAGCCGTAGAATCCCTTTGTTGCAGTTTTAATTGACCAGACGATTTCTTCGTCCTTGCTGTACGCACTTCGACCTAGCAAGCGCTTGAGACAGATATCTGCGAGACGATAGTTGTTATTGACTGAAACAACCAGCTCGTAAAATCGCTCTGACTTCGCCAACCCTCTGATAAAGTCTCGCACAGTGATGCTGCGATTCTTTAGTTGGGATTCGAGTTGGAGTTGACGGTTAGCTTTGAGGATCTCATGCTCACTGAAAACTTGGCGATAAGCAGCCCAAATCAGTTCTTGAATTGCAGTCACAGAATCGGCGTCTTCAATCCGGTAGGTATATGGGGTTTCTTCATCCTGATCCGCAGCTCCGAAGCTAGCGACTCGGTGATTTTGCGTTGTCGGTTTGTATTGAAGCAAGGGCAGTGCCATACTGAGATCTCCGTCTAATTAAGGTTAAAGTCTTACTGGAAAGCTAGCAGAAGGGTTGACAGAAACGACCGCCCCTTCTTGCTTATTATCCCTTGTCATGTCGGGAATGCTGATGTTAGCGGTCTGGACGGGCTGAGGAATAACTGGATTCAGGTTTAGGGAACGCGCTATATCTAGGAAGTTCCGCACATCGCCCCATTTATAGCGTTCGTTTTCCAGCTTGTCGCGCCAGTAGTTGCCATAGCGAGGTGTCACAAGGTTAATCGGTCGGTCTTTAAAGCGACGACGCTGATAAGGCACTACAGTTTCACCAAAGTTGCTCAAATACTCCTCACTGTCTACCAGGGCATCGACAAAGCGACCCCAACCCAGTGTAGCGATCTTGATAGACCATGCAATCTCTTCGTCTTTATTGTAAGAAGACCGACCTAATAGTCGTTTGAGACAGAGTTCAACCAGTCGATAGTTAGAATTGGGTTCAATGACCAAACGACGAAACGTCTCAGACTTTGCCAGACCTCTGATAAAGTCGCGCACAGTAATGGCTCGGTTTTTCAGCTGAGATTCTAGTTGAATCTGGCGGTGAAATTGTAGGGTTTCGTGTTCGCTAAAAACTTGACGATATGCTGCCCAAATCAATTCCTGAATTTCATCAGCAGAGGCACAGTCTTCTAGCCGATAAATCCAAGGTGTATCCTCGTTAGGGACTTCGTAACCAGCTACGCGCTGGTTTTGGGAACTGGGTTGATATTCGAGTAGAGGAATTGACATTAGAGTGGTCTCCTAGATTTTAGGGTTTGAGGGGATATAACGGTAGGGTAGAGCCACCTCCTTTGGCTTGACCGTGCGTTCTAGACTATTTTCCTCACGGGTCATATCTAGAAGCCGAATGTTTCTGACTTGAGCAAGTGCCCGATCTCGCGTACGCTGATAGTTGAGTTCGCTTGGCGAGATACTCTCAGCCATTGAGAGAAAGCTAGCAGGAATTGCTTGACGAATCTCTTGCTTACTTAGGGCTCCTGATCGGACTTGGTAGAAAGAACGGCCCTGCAAAGATTGTAAGCTTTGCCGATCGCGCCAGTCAGTGCCGTAACGTGGGTTAACCAAGTTGAAGGGTCGCCCTTTGTAGCGACGCCGTTGGTAGGGCACGATGTCATTACCAAAGTTCTGGCGGTACTCATCGCTATCAACTAGGGCATCGATGAAGCCGTTTAATCCACGTGTAGCAATCACAATCGACCAGGAAATCTGCTCATCTTTGCTATAAGTGGCGCGTCCCAAAAACCGCTTAAAGGTAATATCAACTAAGCGATAGTTGGAATTAGTTTCCCCCACCAATTCTCGGTAGACATCAGATTTACCCAAGCCGCGGATAAAATCTCGCACGGTAATAGCTCGATTTCGCAACTGGGACTCGAGAAAGGGTTGCCGATAGCTTTCCAGTATTAAATGTTCGCCAAAGATTTGTCGATAAGATGCCCAGATCAACTCCTTAATTGCCGTGTCTGAGGTAGCAGCTGTCGTTCGATAAAGTTTTGGCTCGTCCTCATCGGGTACTTCATAGCCGTCAACGCGCTGGTTCTGAGAGGTTGGTGTGACTTCTAGTAATGGTATTGACATCTTAATTAACCTGTTTTTACCTATGATTTATGTACAAATTCCTGTTTGAGCTCTTGCTCTTGCCAACTGAACGCGAGCGCGAACTGCTAAATCTGGCTCATTCTGAACCATTTGCTCAAACTGTGCCTGAATTGGCTGAGTCAAGTCAGGTATGGTGGAGAGAGCTTGCAAGCCGACAACAGCCGCGTAACGAATCGACCAATCTGGATCTTGGGAGACTGATAGCAGCGTTTTTTGGGCTTTGGCTTGAGCTGATTGGCGTTGTTGAGAAGCAAGTTCGCTCCAGTGCAGGCTTCCCAATCCCGAAGCCGCAGCGCGGCGAACACTAGGAGCAAAGTCTGTTGCCGCTGCTGTTATTAAGACATCTAAGGCGCGGGGGTCCGCAATCGCAGCTAACGCTCGAATTGCATAAGCCCTCGCCCCATAGTTGTACTCATCCAACTGTTCCATCAGGGGTTGTACCGCTGACTGACCCAACTGGATCAGCCCTTTAACTGCAATAGTTGCAGCAGTTGGGTTGTTATAGCCCAGTACGGCAATCAGAGTGGAAATCCCTGCCCGATCTTTTGCCATAGCCAGTTTTTGCACTGCCGCTATCAGTCGAGCAGGAGAGTCTGCTTGTGTAACAGCACGAATCAATTCTTGAGTTTGGGCAGAGGCATCAGTCATGAGAGTGCTGGCAGCTTCATAACAGAGAATCCATCAGGTTCATCACCTGGATGGCAGTGTCAGGCAGATGCGAAGATCGAGGATCAACGAACAAGGGACCCCGTGCGACAGCGGATCGCAGCTTGACTTCTTCAATTCCATGCTCTAGCAGTCCTTTGAGGGCGATAAGTTTAAAGCTATTTTCCACCGAGCATTGAGCAATCGATTCAGCTGCTGGAAGATAACCAATTGCACCTAAGTCCAACAGCACCACCCGACGCAATTTCATGTCACCCTCCTCTAGAGCTTGCACTAGGCGTTGCCCATAGGTATCATCCTCAGTTAACTGATACATCGCTCGTAAGGCGGCGTACTTTACCCGTGCTATTGGATGGTCGAGAAAGGGTTGAATTAGGGGAACTGCTACTCTAGCTTGAAGAGAGCCCAAAGCTTCTAATACAGCCTCATAAGGCTGAGCTAGGTGAGGCCTTCCTGGGACTTGCTGAGCCGCTGCCACACCACCTTCCAAGAGCTGTATCAGTGCTGGAACTGCGGCTGGATTGCCGAGCATTTCCAGTGACTGAGCTGCGGCTTCCCGCACATAGTAGTCGGAGCAGTCTAAACAACGAATAAGTCCAGGTACAGCTCGTTGGTCTCCCAGTTTTCCTAGGGCCCGTGCGGCATTCCGACGTAGGGGATAACCTCCCAGTGCTATCCGGTGAGCTTCATCCTCTAGCGCCGCGATCAATGCATCTACGGCTGCTGGATCGCGGACGCGGAATTTGCCCAACCACCAGGCAGCATAGTAGCGGAGACTTAAGTCTTCGTGCTGCAGGTTGGCAATCGCCTGTTCCACGGTGAGCACCTGTGCATTCGTTTCGGGCTGTTCCTCTGAATTAGTCTCCAGCATAGGTGTAATACAACGGTCGCTCGTGGTCTAGCCAGTCGCCTAGAGGGCTGTTTATACTGTCAAGGGCTTAATGCTAACGATTTTGCCGCCCATGCGCAAAATCCGCTGCATTTCTTCACTCATACGGTTGTAGGGCACTGTGATAAACACACTGCCACTGCGCCGAATCTCATAGTTATTCTTATCGTTCTCTTCGTTTTGCCGTAAGCCAACGACTTCATAACGGTAGACACGGCTAGCATTTGAGGAGATACCACCGCTACCAACTGTTGTTTGACCAAACATTGCTATTATGCCTCCCAGTCGTCTTATGATTTAACTTTCTGATTACTGCTCTGATGCAGCACCTCTATCGGCTTTGTCATTAGCTTTAATGTCTTTCTGGGCTCCTGCAGCTTTATTTTTGCCTTCAGCTGCAAGGTTTTGATTTGCTGTTATGGCTTCGCTTTTTGCTTGAGCATTACCTTCAAGACTCAAAGGCTGAATACTAACAATTTTGCCCCCCATCCGATGAATCCGCTGCATTTCTTCATTCATACGGTTGTAGGACACTGTGATAAAAAAACTACCACTACTGCGAATGGGATAGCTGAGCTGGTCATTCTCATAAGTCTGACGCATGCCCTCCACCTCGTAGCGAAACATCCGATTTTCTGCATTACTGAGTCGACCACTACCAAGGGCGGTTTGACCAAACATAGTTAAGATATCTCCTGCAATTGAATTAACTGGAGGGGGTGAGGAGGGGAAAAAATTCTTAAACTCCGATGCCTGATCACAGTCTTACATCTCCCCATCTCCCCATCTCCTTAGGCTGGTGTCACGCTGACGATCCTGCCACCCTTTTTAGTGATCTGCTGGATTTTTTCAGATAGCCGCTCGTAAGGCACCAAGAAGGCTGTGCTACTGCGGCGCACCTTAGGATAGCCGGGTTGAAGAATTCCTGTCACCTCAATACGATAGACTCGCCCACTTTCCTCATCTGTACCACCAAGGGCTTTTCTCGATGCGGCATCTTTGGGAATGGCAGCGCCATATTTCCATCCTGCTCCACTACCACCAGAGGGCTTGACAATTGTGGAAGCCTGATTTTGACCAAGTTCACGTACGAGGCGAGGAGATTTTCCGCCAACCGAACCGCGATCACTGCTGGCATAACCACGATAGAGGCGAAACATGCGGTTAAAGCCAACTGTTCTCACCCCTGGCTCAACTATAAATCCGGCGTAGTAAGGTACAACATTATTGCCGAATTTATTTTCATACTCGATGCTGTCGATGTAAGAATCGATCTCAGCATCGTAGCCCTTTAGTTCGCAAAGACTGGTGTGGAAAGCAAGTTCAGCTTCATCGTAGGGAGGCCGACCCAACAAATGCTTAAAGTTAAGTTCGGCAAAGCGTTGATTTGAATTTGAATAGAAAAACTTTGATTTGTATAGCTCTGATTTAGCAACAGCGCGAACAAAATCTCTGACACTAATGCTTCCTTGTCGAAGCAGAGACTCAGCCGAGGTGAGGCGCTCAGATTTCATCACGTAGTCGTTGCCTAACACCTGACGATAAACAGATCGAAACACCGCTTGCAGTTCATCCTCCGTCCAGTCAGGTCGCAGTTCAACTCTTGATGAAGCATCGAACGCAGAAAGACCAAGCGAACCAGCTGCAGCTAAATTTGACACCGTTAAACTGCTCATGCTTGTTTTCCCAATGCAATTGTTAAAATTCTTGTCTTCAAATGGAGAAAAACAATGCCCGGAAAAATCAGCAACTGCCAGCTTCTACACCAACACTCGCTGATTCCTCCGGGCAGAGCACCTAAAGCCTAGCTCAAGGCGCTAATCGCGTAATCAATGTAAGTGTTAGTCTGGTTTGCTGCTTGACCACTGAGACCATGGTTAGCCTTGATGTGATTCAGGGCTTCAACATACCAGCTAGGAGAAAGCTCAAAACTACGATTGATTTCATCCAAACCAGCAATCAGATATTCATCCATTGGACCAGTGCCACCAGCAACTAAGCAGTAAGTTACCATACGCAGGTAGTGGCCGATATCGCGGGCGCACTTGGATTTGCCACGGGAATCGGCAGCGTACTGAGGACCCTGCATTTGCGTGGTGTAGGGAAACTTTTGGTATACCGCGTTGGCAGCACCATCAATCAACCTTTGCGCATTCTGGGTCAGCGACCGAGCAGCTTCTAGACCTGCAACAGCTTGCGTAAACCGACCATTAGCAGCTTGCAATTCTGTATTACCAAGGAAACGACCTTGTGTATCTGCTGCTGCAATTGCTTCAGTAAGAGGGGTCTTCATTGTCCAGGTATCTCCGTAAGTCGTTTGGCAATGTTTTTCAAAAAAATGAGATGGCTTGACTTAAATCAAGCAACGGCAGATGCTGCACGATCAAAGTAGCTTGCTACTTCAGACATTAGGGCACTACAGTCACCTTTGGAGATACCGGGAGCATTGGGATCGTTAGCAATCCTGACCGCGATATCTTTCATTTTCTGTACACCAGCAGCGGTAGAGCCACCGGGTACGCCGAGGGCTTGATATGTTTCGCGCAGACCGTTTAAGCAGCGATCGTCTAGAACACTAGCATCGCCAGCCATCAAGGCATAGGTAACGTAACGCAGGATGATTTCCATGTCACGTAGACAAGCAGCCATCCGGCGGTTGGTATAAGCATTACCGCCGGGTTGAATCAATTGAGGCTGCTCCTCAAACAAAGCGCGAGCAGCATCGGTAACAATTGTGGAAGAATTGGTGCTGATCCGGTTAACCGCGTCTATACGCTTGTTACCTTCCTTGATCATGTTGTTGAGTGCATCAAACTGACCACCACTCAGGAATTCACCCCTGGAGTCAGCTTGAGAAACTACCTTTGCAAATGCGTCTAACATGAACTCAATCTCCTACTTGCCTAGTTGAGTGCTGTTTTGATTAAAAAACGGAATGTTGTTGTATGAAGCTGGAATGGATAACAACAGAACACAAGCCAAAACGCTTTTTCAAGTTGATCTCAAATTTTTCTCCTACCGCAATCTAGGTGATCAAACGATATAAGTGATAAATCTGAGAAAGTTTCTGGCTTTTATGAGAAACCAAACAACTTGACTAATTCAATGCTTTATCTGAACTTTCGCCTGTTGTTCATCCCCTCCAGGTTATTTTATACAATGCGGTTGCAGCTTTGTTTTTTACAAATTGTTAAGTTTTAACTGTATGTACTAACTAAAGCCGCAAACCTTTTACCCAATACACTATAAATCTGGGAACTAGTCGAACTTTTTGTGACAAAACTTAATGCTTTGCTATGGATTGTCGAGCCAAGAATAAATTTATCTTTTATTAAGATTCCTTCAACTCTAAAGAGTGCAAGAGGTCTAGAATTTATGTTGCTATCGCGAGCAAAACTCTTTTGTAAAGAAATATGAACACAAATCTAGTTGCTGCTTACTGTTGCAACGCGTCGCCGTAGTACATCCAGAAGGGTCACAAAGGCATCAGGAGGAGGAGCCGTTACTGAAATCCATCTGGCTTCATCTAGAGGATGCTGCAACCTAAGCCGCCATGCATGAAGCGCCTGACCGGGCAGATTGACGCCAACTTTCGCCCCAGAACTATAAACTGGGTCACCGACGATGGGAAGGCCCATAGTTGCTGTGTGAACGCGAATTTGGTGGGTGCGACCAGTCTCTAGTTGAAAGTGCAACAAGGAGTAGTTGCCCAGTCGTTCCTGTAAACGCCAGTGAGTAATGGCGGGGCGACCTCGCTCAACACTGACTGCTGCCATTTTTTTTCGGTCTACAGGATGGCGGCCAATGGGAAGGTCAATCGTACCGCTTTCAGTTCTTGGAACACCATGAACTACGCCTAAGTATTCCCGTCGGGCGGTTTTAGCTTTTAACTGGGCTTGTAGGTGTTGGTGGGCAAAGTCAGTCTTGGCAATAGCGATCGCGCCCGTCGTATCTTTATCAAGACGATGCACAATTCCCGGTCGCTGTACTCCCCCAATCCCAGGTAGAGTAGAACAGTGAGCTAATAGAGCATTCACAAGAGTGCCTTCTGAATGACCAGGGGCAGGATGGACAACCAACCCAGCAGGTTTATTGACAATCAGCAGGGCATCATCCTCATAGAGGATGTCCAGGGGCATGTCTTCTGGTGCTAGGGCCAAAGGCAAGACCTCTGGAATTTCCAAAGATATGCGATCGCCTGGCTGTACAGTTATCTTCTTGGACGTACAGGTTTTGTCATTCACCTGCACATTACCCTGAGAGATTAGTTGTTGGAGCCGAGAGCGAGATAGCTCTGGTAGCTGTTCTCGGAGCCAAAGATCTAGGCGTTCGCTCCCTGTTGTGGCTTGGAGAAATATCGACGACATACTGGTCAACGCTAAGATGCATCTAGGTGGTATTTAATTGCTCCTCAAGTTGCCATAGCAACATTAGAAAAAGTCATGCCTGATCTACTTGATTCCCGCTCGGTCCTAGAAGTGTTGCGCCCAGTGCAAGATCCAGAACTTCGCAAGAGTTTGGTAGAACTCAACATGATTCGCAATGTCAAGATTGACAAAGGCAGTGTCAGTTTTACCCTAGTACTAACTACACCAGCATGCCCACTGCGCGAATTTATTGTTGAGGATTGCCAAAGGGCAGTGAAAAAACTACCAGGGGTAACAGATGTGATGGTAGATGTAACAGCTGAGACTCCTCAGCAGAAAGGATTACCCGACCGCATAGGCATTACTGGTGTCAAGAATATCCTAGCAATTTCCAGTGGTAAAGGCGGTGTGGGTAAAAGTACTGTGGCGGTAAATATTGCCGTTGCCCTTGCTCAAACAGGGGCAAAAGTCGGTTTACTAGATGCTGATATCTATGGTCCCAATGCTCCGACCATGCTAGGGCTCTTTGATGCTCAGATTATGGTACGACCAAATTCTTCAAACGGTGAAATACTCGAACCCGCTTTCAATCATGGCGTCAAGCTAGTGTCAATGGGCTTTTTGATCGACCGCGACCAGCCAGTTATTTGGCGAGGACCAATGCTTAATGGCGTGATTCGTCAGTTTCTCTATCAAGTCGAGTGGGGAGAACTAGACTATCTGATTGTGGATCTGCCGCCAGGGACGGGTGATGCCCAGCTGACTATGACTCAAGCCGTGCCGATGGCTGGAGCGGTGATCGTGACGACGCCCCAAACTGTAGCGCTGTTAGATTCTCGTAAAGGTTTGAGAATGTTTCAGCAAATGGGAGTGCCAATTTTGGGCATAGTGGAGAATATGAGCTATTTCATTCCACCAGATATGCCAGATAAGCAATATGACATTTTTGGCTCTGGCGGTGGTGAAAAAACAGCGGCAGAGCTTGGTGTACCATTGCTGGGATGCGTACCACTAGAAATATCTCTCCGTCAAGGAGGCGATCGCGGTCTCCCTATCGTCATTGCTGAGCCAGATTCGGCATCGGCCAAAGCGTTAAAAGCAATCGCAAGTACGATTGCTGGCAAGGTCTCTGTAGCTGCTCTAACTTAAGGTAAGGAGTAGGGGAAACAGCACAAAAGATGCTACAGATGTCGCTCTTGAGCCTCCGATGGAAGGACTTAATTGCCCCTTGGCAAGAGGTAGATTGGTTACTGTTTGCCTTGAGTGCTGGCGTGATGGTGTTTGGGGGCATCATGATCCACAGTGCCGAACTGAGCCAGGGACTAAACAACGGGTGGCAGCAATGGCTCTTCGGCTGCCTTGGCTTAGCATTGGCGTTGCTCATTGCCCGCTACCGATATGAAAACCTGATTCAGTGGCACTGGATCATTTATGGCATGACCAACATCAGCCTGGTGGCAGTGATGGTCATGGGAATCCATGCCAAAGGTGCCCAAAGATGGATTAGTATTGCTGGCTTCAACTTTCAACCCTCAGAATTTGCCAAACTCGGGATCATCGTTACTTTAGCAGCGCTCCTAGAGCCTCAGACAGCCTCACAACTGTCAACTGTTTTAAGAGCTTTGGCGGTGACTGCTCTGCTTTGGATTTTAGTCTTTCTGCAACCAGATCTTGGTACATCGTTAGTATTTGGCGCGATCACGTTGAGGATGCTTTACTGGGGCAATGCTAATCCAGGCTGGTTATTGCTACTGATTTCTCCGGTTGTCGCAGCAGTGCTGTTTAATACCTATTTACCAGCCTGGTTCGGTTGGGCTGGTGCTATGAGTTTAATTGCCTTTGGCACCCTACCCTGGCGTCGAGTCGGGGCAATAGTAGCGCTCGCCGTGAACCTGGTAGTAGGCGAGTTAGGACAAATCTTTTGGAAATTGTTGAAACCATATCAGAAAGATCGCCTGATTTTATTTCTTGACCCGGACAAGGACCCGCTCGGCAGCGGCTATCATTTGATTCAGTCTCGCATTGCCATTGGGGCGGGTGGCTTGTGGGGACAGGGACTTGGTCACGGAACTCAAACCCAACTCAATTTCATTCCCGAACAGCACACAGATTTTATTTTCTCTGCTGTAGGCGAAGAATTAGGTTTTGTAGGCTGCTCAGCTGTGCTGTATGTTTTCTGGTTAATTTGCCTGCGTCTGATCGTGATTGCCCAAAATGCCAAGGATAACTTTGGTTCTCTACTCGCAGTCGGTGTCTTGTCAATGCTCGTGTTTCAGGTCATCATTAACATTGGCATGACCGTCGGTCTTGCACCTGTCACTGGAATTCCATTGCCTTGGATCAGTTATGGACGCTCAGCACTACTGACTAACTTTATCGCGATTGGCATAGTAGAATCTGTAGCAAATTACCGACAGCGCCTGAAGTTTTAATGCTTGAATGAGGTAAAAAAATGATAATTCTACCTGGAGCCGCTGTGCAGGTGGCAAATCCTGACAGTATTTACTATCGCTATGAGGGACTTGTCCAACGGGTCACTGATGGCAAGGTAGCCGTGCTATTTGAAGGTGGTAATTGGGATAAGCTAGTGACATTTCGACTGGCGGAATTAGAACTCGTAGAGACGACAGCTGGTCGCAAAAAGAAATAAATGCGTCTTCCCATACCGCAGTTCGAGACTGGGGATCGCCCTCCCAATCATATTGCGGAGGTAATTGAAACTGCGACAACTGAATTTTTGGCCCAGTGTCTAGACCCAGAAGATCTCAGTTTCCCTGTCATGCCCCCATTTGGCAGCTGGGTCAAGTCTGTAGATGAAGAATCAGGCAACCAAGTTTATGCTGTGGTCTACCATGCTACAACTCTACCGATTGATACTGTCCACCGAGCGCGAGCTTTAGGTTTGTCGTTGCAGGACTTGCGAGAGCAACAACCCCAGATCTTTGCTATGCTCAAAACTGAGTTCCGCGCCGCAATTGTCGGATTTAAACCGAGGCAGGGAAACCAACTGAAAAACGAGGCATTTTACCAATATCTTCCCCCTCGACCACCACAAATCCATCAAGCTGTCTACCGCTGTGAACCGGAAGCCATTATTCACTTTACTGAGCGACTAGATTTTTTAAGGACGCTTTTACAAGTTAATGGTGCGCCGCAAGAGGCACTAACAGCAGCAGCTATTCGAGAAGTCTATCAGTTACGACATGCTGACCGAGAGTGGTTGATTAGGGCAGGCCGGACGTTGAGTATGCTACTCAAGGATGACTACGACCGATTGAGGTTCATTTTAAGTCAGCTCCACTCGTAGAGTGATGGGGAGGTGGGGTGATGGGGGGAGTAGAAGAGAAAGTTGACCGAGCTACTTTCTTTAAAGATTTGGTGAAGTTTTGGCTTTTGCTGGATTACTGAGACTCTAATTATTGACTTGCTGGCTAACTTGGGTAAAATCGGGTAAGCCAATAAACCATATTTGACCTTTCGGACGATTGACAAGCTAAAAAGACGGCTTGGCTGTAGAGCTGCGGGGTTGCAGTTCGCTTGCTACTACCTTGCAGGAGATGCCAAATTCCAGCGAAGATAGAGCTTGTGTACCTTATAACTTTACGTTCATTGGTTGAAATACTGGTAGTTAACTAACAAATTATGAGAGTTTTGGTTACGGGCGGTGCTGGCTTCGTCGGTTCTCATCTCATTGACCGACTGATGACGGATGGGCATGAAGTACTTTGCTTAGATAATTTCTACACTGGTCACAAACGCAATATCCAGAGATGGTTGAACCATCCCTATTTCGAACTCATTCGTCATGACATCACCGAACCGATTCGGTTAGAAGTCGATCAAATCTATCACCTAGCTTGTCCTGCTTCCCCTGTACACTACCAGTACAACGCTGTCAAAACTGTAAAGGTTAATGTGCTAGGAACCCTAAACATGTTGGGGCTGGCAAAGCGGGTTAAGGCACGTTTCTTATTAGCCTCAACCTCAGAAATTTACGGCGATCCAGAGGTTCATCCCCAGACAGAAGATTACCGAGGAAATGTTAATCCTATTGGGATTCGCAGTTGTTACGACGAAGGTAAGAGGATAGCAGAAACTCTAGCCTTTGACTATCACAGACAAAACCAAGTGGACATTCGAGTGGTCCGGATCTTCAATACCTACGGTCCAAGGATGTTGGAGAATGATGGTCGGGTAGTTAGCAATTTGGTCGTTCAAGCCTTGCGCGGTATTCCTTTAACTGTATACGGTGACGGCTCGCAAACCCGCAGTTTCTGTTACGTCTCCGATCTGGTAGAAGGGTTGATGCGCCTAATGAATAGTGACTACGTTGGTCCGGTGAATCTAGGCAATCCAGATGAGTACACAATTTTGGAGCTGGCGAGTGTCGTACAAAAGTTAGTGAATCCCAAAGCCGAGATTCAGTTTGCGCCGTTGCCTCAAGATGATCCCCGTCGTCGCCGCCCAGACATCACTAGGGCAAAGACTTGGCTTAACTGGCAGCCAACGATTCCCCTCGAACAGGGGTTAAAGCTGACTATAGAAGATTTCCGCGAACGCTTAGCAGCAACAATGCCAGAGAATCGCCTAGCTCCAACACTAAACCCCTAATGAACGAGGATTCACACAATATGCGTGTTTGCGTAATTGGTACCGGATATGTTGGCTTAGTTACTGGTGCATGCCTGGCTCACATTGGGCATCATGTGATTTGTGTGGACAACAATGAAGAAAAAGTCAAGTTAATGAAGGCTGGGCAGTCACCAATTTTTGAGCCCGGTCTCTCAGATATTATGCTGTCTGCTATTCAAAATCAGCGGATTGAGTTTACGACGGATATGGAGGCGGGAGTCACCCACGGAGAAATTCTCTTCATTGCTGTGGGAACGCCTCCTTTGCCTACTGGCGAAAGTGATACACGCTATGTCGAAGCTGTGGCTCGAGGAATTGGGGCGCATTTAAACGGCGGCTATAAGGTGATCGTGAATAAATCAACGGTGCCGATTGGATCGGGGGACTGGGTACGGATGCTCGTCCTGGATGGGGTAGCAGAACGCCAAAAGTCTCTAGTCACTGTTGGCGGGGGAACAGCCGATCAGAGGGCAGCTGAGTTAGATACCAAGTTTGATGTCGTTAGCAATCCAGAGTTCTTGCGGGAAGGCTCGGCAGTCTATGACACTTTTAACCCAGATCGGATTGTGCTGGGCAGCAACAGTCCTCAAGCAATTTCATTGATGCAGGAACTTTATACTCCAATTATCGAGCGCCAGTTTGCTGCTGACCCAGCTTTACCTCCAGTACCAGTAGTTGTGACTGATATCAACTCTGCGGAGATGATTAAGTACGCTGCCAATGCGTTTTTAGCAACAAAGATCAGTTTTATTAACGAAGTCGCTAACATTTGCGATCGCGTTGGTGCCGATGTGACTGAAGTTGCTCAGGGAATCGGTTTAGACTCCCGGATTGGGAATAAGTTCTTACAAGCTGGGATTGGTTGGGGTGGCTCCTGCTTCCCAAAAGATGTCTCAGCGCTGATTCACACGGCTGATGACTATGGCTACGAAGCCCATTTGCTTAAAGCTGCGGTCAATGTCAATCAACGCCAACGCCTCATTGCTGTAGAAAAACTACAGCAAGTCCTGAAGATCCTTAAAGGTAAGACAGTGGGATTACTAGGACTAACTTTCAAACCGGATACAGATGACCTCCGTGATGCTCCTGCTCTGAATTTAATCGAACACCTGAATCGGCTAGGGACCAAAGTCAAAGCCTATGACCCAATCGTTTCCCAAACCGGAATGCGCCATGGTCTAACAGGAGTGTTAGTGGAAACCGATCCGGAGCGACTGGCAGATGGCTGTGACGCCTTGGTACTGATCACAGATTGGCAGCAGTTCCGCAATTTGGATTATGGGAAGATGGCGAGTCTGATGAATAACCCTGTCATGATTGATGGTCGCAACTTCCTAGACAGGGAAAAGCTGCAACGGGCTGGTTTCTACTACGTGGGAGTGGGGCATTAAGAGACCCATAACTTGCGGGGTAGTGTTTCTAATAGCAGTTGCGTTTGCT
>JAFASY010000030.1 GCA_019244235.1 Chroococcidiopsidaceae cyanobacterium CP_BM_ER_R8_30 | reverse complement strand
TGATGATCCCCACATTGCTAGCTGCCACAACCTGCTTCATCATCGCCTTCGTTGCAGCACCACCAGTAGACATCGACGGCATCAGAGAGCCAGTAGCAGGTTCACTCCTGTACGGCAACAACATCATCACCGGAGCCGTAGTACCATCATCCAACGCTATCGGGCTACACTTCTACCCGATCTGGGAAGCAGCCAGCCTAGACGAGTGGTTGTACAACGGTGGTCCCTACCAGCTAGTAGTATTCCACTTTTTGATTGGCATATTCTGCTACATGGGACGGGAATGGGAACTGAGCTACCGCCTAGGAATGCGTCCTTGGATAGCAGTAGCATACAGCGCGCCAGTAGCAGCAGCGACAGCAGTGTTCCTCATCTACCCACTAGGACAAGGTTCATTCAGTGATGGCATGCCCCTGGGAATCTCTGGAACATTCAACTTCATGTTCGTATTCCAAGCGGAGCACAACATCCTGATGCACCCATTCCACCAGTTGGGAGTAGCAGGAGTATTCGGCGGAGCGCTATTCAGTGCCATGCACGGTTCATTGGTCACCTCCTCATTGGTTCGCGAGACCACAGAGAGCGAGAGCCAGAACTACGGATACAAGTTTGGGCAAGAAGAAGAGACCTACAACATCGTAGCCGCGCACGGTTATTTCGGTCGGTTAATCTTCCAATACGCCAGCTTCAACAACAGCCGCTCATTGCACTTCTTCTTAGCAGCGTGGCCAGTAGTAGGAATCTGGTTCACAGCACTGGGCATCAGCACCATGGCATTCAACCTGAACGGATTCAACTTCAACCAGTCAGTAATTGATTCCCAAGGTCGCGTGATAGGCACCTGGGCAGATGTGCTGAACCGGGCGAACTTGGGGATGGAAGTGATGCACGAGCGCAACGCTCACAACTTCCCTCTGGACCTAGCAGCAGTTGAAGCACCTGCTCTTGACGCCTAGTCTCTCGTCCTCAGTTAATTGCTGAGCGCTCCCCACAGGGGGGCGCTTTTTAATGCGTAAAAAAACACACCCCACACCCTGTTTTGCTAAGTTCCCGGTAAGTTACGCAAACGCTCATTCAAATGAGAGCGATCGCTTAAGGCATGCAGCAAAGGACCATGAGAGCCAAATTCTACACTGCTCACAGAGCCAACTGGGCATCCTAGTCGATAGCGGAAGCGTCCCACATCAATACCTAAAAGAGAACACAACATAATTCGAATAGTTGCCTTGTGGGAGACAATTAAAACATTGCCAGCGCTGTAGCGTTGCTTGATTTCTTCAATCACCTGCATAGCGCGACTTGCTATTGCCACAGCTAATTCTCCCCCCGTTGGTGGATACCAAGCTGGGTCGGCTGACCAACGAATGTAATCGTCGTGATACTCATAACTGACAGTTTTAACAGATTGACCTTCCCACTTACCGTAGTTAATCTCTTTCAAACCATCTCTCAGTTCTAACTCCATCCCTATCGACATACATAGGGGCCTGGCCGTTGCCATAGTACGTCGCATCGGACTGGAAAAAATAGCTGCCCAGGGTGTAGAGCGATAAGCATTGGCAAAAGCCTGTGCCATCTCCAACCCATCCTGGGTAAGTTCTGGATCGATAGAACCACAGAAAGCATTTTCTCGACTACTGGCAGTCTGTCCGTGGCGGAGAAAGTAAAGCGTTAGACTCAAGGTTGTTTTTCTCTTGCTGTTGTCTACTGCAATTTTAGGCAAAGTTCTAGCAAAAGTCTGCCAAAAGCCCAATTAAGGAACAACGCTAACCAAGAACACGTCTTCCAAGAAGCACAAATCTTTCAGCTGCTCCGCCTTGAGTGGAGTGAGCTGGATCGATTTGTCATATATATCTAATTTTTAAAAGGCAACTATCAGTATAGAGTTTTAAATTTCCTGATAAAGTTAGCTAACAGAATTCAAGCGTTCTTCTGATTTCTGCTGCTTTTCGTTTTATTTCCTCTATGGAAGGATTTTCATGACTTCGCCCGCGAAATCACCTCTTGGGAAGAAAAAAGATGAAGTTTGGAGCTAACCCAAAAACATTTAATCTGCTAAGCATTGGTCAAAGGGGAGTTGGTAAAACCGTCTTTCTAGCTGGAAGCTACGCCGAGCTACGTGCTGACCCTCAAGACAACGCCTGTGGCGACTCAAGAGCGCAAGCTCAATTAAATCGTCCTCGGCAGCTATGGTTAGATTGTCAGGAGCGTCAGGCGCGGGAAAACTTGGAGCGACTCCTCGATTATATTGCCAGGACTGGTCAATATCCACCACTGACAATAAAAATCACAAACTTTAACTTCAGCCTGCAACGTCACAACCAATGGGGCGACAAAACCTTGTGTCGGTTTCGCTGGTGGGATGTTCCTGGTGAATCCTGTAACATCCATAATTATGACTTCAATAAAATTGTTGCAACTTCACATGGCTGCTGTGTGTTCATCGATGCCTATGAGTTGACATATAACCATAAATACCTACAAGCACTGAAAGATATCATTACTCAGGTAGCCGCAATCGCTTCTTTAGTTTCCTTAAACCGTTTAAAATACGCCTTTGCCATAATCCTGACTAAGTGTGACTTACTCGAACCAAATCCACTCAGCCAACAACAGCTACAGCAGAGACTGCAGCCACTCCTGGCTCGGCTAGATGCAATGAGAGTTAATTATCAAACCTTTTACTCATTCATCCCTATCGTTCATACGGAAGCTGGTGCGACCCTTAAAGCTAAAGGTACGGCTGCACCATTACTCTGGTTGGTCCGCGAACTCAGCCAACAACACAACCCCGCTTGGCTTCGCAATCCACTCAATTCAATTTCTCGATTGCTGCCTCGCCCCTCCCAGATGCAGCAACGTTTAGCTGCTGGAGGGCTGCGGAGTCTATTATGGCGACCTCACAAGGTCAGAGCTAAGAATTTCTCACATCTTTCTTCCTCATTGTCGCCAACCCAGAGAAATGTCTTGTTCCTATCTTTGATAGGAGTCAGTTTGACAGGAGTACTTGGCACCCTAGCAATTCAATTCGGGTGGTTTGCTACGGCCAGTACCAAAAATCTCCAGGTATTGGAGCGGCGTCAGCAGCTAGAGCATGCTATCTTCTTAACAGAAAAACTTATTCAGCAACAGCCTAAGTTGGTTGACTTGCGCTTACAACTGGCGCGACTTTACGAGCTTACAGGTCAGGTGACTAGAGCAGAAACGGTTTACGACCAGGTGCTTGCCCAACAACCCAATAATCTCGATGCTTTAGTAGGCAAAGCTCTCCTACGTCATACTCAGGGTGATGATAGAACGGCAACAGCCTTGTTTGCTCAGGCAGAGAGAAATGCCCCTACTGAGCGCCAAGCCCAGATTAGCGACTTAGCTCACAAGACGCTTCAATCTTCACAGAAATCAGTGCCGACCAGCAAATTCTAAGCTAAATGCTATTTAACAGACATGTCAGTGTTCTTAGGTCAACTTGTCTATACTAGCTTTCCTGAGGTAGGGTTGAAGGTTCTTACTAGTGCACAGGTGCCTGTAGAAATCCAGCAAGTTTTCATGCAACAGATAGTCCATCAGTATTGGGATTCCTATCATCCCCCAAGCCCTGGATACCGTGCTGCATATATATATCAGGTAAATCCTGTACAAAGCTTGTTTGGTTGGCTGTATAACGACGAAAAGGACGACTTGGGCCGTCAACATGTCCCCTACTTCATTTGCTACTACTTCGCTTCCCCAATACTTGATTTCCAACTCGAAAATATTTTTACCTGTCTACTACGGGGACCAATAGCACTAATAGATCGGCATCGGCTCCCAAATACCCTAGAAACTATTGCGGCTCCAAATCTATGGACTTATCAGCCAGATCGACTTGGAGTTGAGATTCCCTTTAGCGTCCGCGAACACAGTCATACAGCTCTGAAGCAGAAGCAGCTTCTAGATTTATTTATTTCAGTTGGGGATGAGCCGATCACTCAACTGTCATCAAAGAAATCTTTTGAGATTAGTTCAGCAAACGGCAATCGTCCTATTCTTATCTCAGTTAAAACTATCTTCCATCTCCTCCTCGGAGTTGGCATCGGCATAGCCCTAATTGCTGGAATAGGTGCGTTGTACGCTAATTCTCAGTTAACCCAAATTAGAACTTTGAAAGCACAGACCAAATACAAGGAGTGCATCACTCAAGCAGAACTGAAATCTTGGGCAGCAGAAATAACTTTGCATAATGATACTCAAAGACTACTAAACGAGTGTCGGCTGGGGTATTCTAAAACACTGGCAAGAAGGGGAAAACTTGAAGCTGCGATTGAAGTCGTGGGAAAAATCCCTGATACTAGTCCCCTCTATCCGGAAGCTCAGAAGCTTTTGAAGGCATGGCTAGAGATTTAGCATTCCACGAGATACTTATAAAAATATTGACAAAGCACAGTTGATATGTTACGAAAGTTCACATAATTAAAGTTACCACCGCTTGCAGTCAGTATGGATAAACTCACTGGTTCCATTTTGCTTGCTACTTTCATGTTCTCTAGTGCTACGGCAATTCGAGCCGAAGCACAAACTAACTTGCTTGCATCTAAAAACATAGCTGTAGCTCAACCCTTAGAAACCACCTTTAACTGCGTTCACTACGGTAACGGTTTTGCGACAATTGCCCGCCGAGGCGATCGCACCACACCACCTGTTATTACTTGGAATACTACGATGGGTAGGTATACGCCTCGGATTCGCTGCAAGATGGTTTCCCAGAGATTAACCGAGATTGTGGCTGAGAATGGTGGCAAATTAAAGAACCTGCAACTCCTAGTTGGTCCTGTCAGGCATGAAGTTGTTATTTGCGCTATCAACAGCTTAGAAACAAGCTGCAATAGTTCCAATATGTTATTTACTCTAGGTCCAGATAACGCCAGAAGATCCAATCAGGTTTTAGCAACGCTGAACGAATTCCCGGTTACGGGGGTTGGGGCTACAGTGACCGAATCGTCTGGGACAAATTCTCTGCCTTTAGAACGGCTCAATCAATTTCTGGGCCCTGAATCCAGCGTCAATGGAACAAGATAGCTCAAAACTATTTTGATACGTGATGAGAGGTAAGAGCAAGTTAGCAACAAGGAAGAACTATGAGGAGTCCGAGTTGTTCTCCATTGGAAACGCTGCCAAACTGGCTAACAGGAACAGCAACTATAGCGGTAGTGATGCTTTTGCCAGCTATGGCTGTAGTTGCTAAGACTCCTCAGGAAATCGCTCGCATTGCTGCTCCTGTAACAGTACAAGTCAACAACAACATAGATGGTGTGGGATCGGGAGTCATTATCGTGAAAGCAGGTCACACTTACACAGTGTTGACGGCTAACCATGTTGTGAAAAGACCAGATCTAAAGTACACAATTAGCACTAATAGAGGGAAGGTTTATCCAGTAAGTCGAATACAACGATTACAGCGAGGTGAAGAGGATCCAGATCTAGCCTTGGTGACTTTTGCTAGCCGCGATGAGTACCCTGTTGCCAAATTAGGGGATTCTGCACAAGCAGCAGTTGGCTCTAATATCTATGTCTCTGGCTATCCTGTCCTAGAGTGGCAAAAGAATGTACAACGAGAATATGAATTTTCACCAGGAACGATTACAAGTCGGCGACAGAGCGCTCCTCAAGGCTACACTTTACGCTATAACGCTGACACAGTCAGTGGTATGAGTGGTAGTCCAATCTTTAACGTCAGTGGAAAGGTGATTGGTATCCATGGCGAGGGAGAGACTGCGGGTTCAGCTCAAAGCAGCTCAGGAAAAACGATCCCGATTAAAACAGGGTTTAACGTCGGTATTCCCATTGATACATTTTTATCAATGAAGACTCAAAGGTCAGCAGGAGGAGGCTCCGGCTACGCTCTACCGCAAGCACAATCCTCCCCGGTTGGCTCTGAGGCAAGAGCGAATAATATACCCCATACTACTCGCCCCATATCAATTAACCCTAACGATGCCTCGGCCTATTATAACCGAGCTAATGCCCGCTACGAAAGGGGCGACAAGCAAGGAGCGATTCGAGATTATCTGCAAGCAATTCACCTCAGACCTAAATTCGCCCTTGCCTACAACAATCTAGGTAAAGCTCGATATGACCAAGGAGAAACGCAAGCAGCGATTCGAGATTACCTGCAAGCAATTCGGTTCAGTCGGAGATTTGCTCTAGCTTACAACAATCTGGGTTTAGCTCGGTATAAATTAGGAGAAACGCGGCAAGCGATTAGAGATTACACCCAAGCAATTCAGTTTCTACCTACCTATGCCACTGCCTACTTTAACCGAGGAGTTGCACAGTATCATCTAGGCAATAAGCAGGGAGCAATTAGGGATTACACTCAAGCAATTCGGCTCAGTCGTGACTACACTCTTGCCTACTACAAGAGGGGTGCTGTTCGTCGTGAGCTAGGAGAGAAGCAAGCAGCACTAGAGGATTTTCGACACGCCGCCAATATCTATCGGCAGGAGGGCAATACAGAGGAATATAAATATGTACTCGCTAAAATCAGAGAGCTGCAATCCGAAGCTGCTTACCATTTTAGGTAAGCAGCTTCGCCCCCCTGCTCTCGCCTAAGCTTCCCATCCTTCTCGAACCAGGCAATTACCTGCTGAGCTGTTAGCTCCTCAATCGCTACATCTTTTTCCTGTGCAATGTGCTGCAACAGCTTTAGGGACGAAATTGTCAATCTAGCAAGAAATTTTTCTGGGGAGGAAAGTAAGGCTGCATCCACCTTAGCTGACTCTTCTAGAGTTAAAAATTGTGTTGATGGTTGCTGTGGTACATCCATAAATCGGATCACTCAGATACTTGCTTCCGTGCTTTGACTAAATAGCCACAACGCTGTTCCCCGTTAATAATCCAGTGGGTACGCTCTACAATGCAGTCGGGAAGTAGCGCGGCAAACATCTCTAATTCATGGCTACAGACACTAGGGAAAGACTCGGCAACGTTGGAAATAGCACAGTTATGCTCTGTCAAAATAAAGCGATAGTCATTAGCGCTGTCTGCATCACTGGCATCAACAGGATACCATTCTGCCATGTATCCTTCGGCTTTTCTTAGCTCCACCAAATTAGCTACACGTTCTTGCAAAGAACCATTCCCCAGGTGATTGCGGTATTCTGTTGCCTTACGTTCCCATTGTTTGCGCAAAATCGAACTCACCTGGTCATGCCCTACCGTTTCTGCTATGGTATCCAGAAGCGAAACGACGAATCGACCCTGGCTATCTAAAAAGTGATCTCCCAATGTCCATCGCAGGCGATCACGCCCTTTGCCACTGAGCTGATAGACATGCTGCGGACGCCCCATGCCTTCCTGAACCGTTTGGTATACAATCAGTGCTTCCGCCTCCAGATCCTTCAGGTGGCGACGAATCGCTTGCGGGCTAACGTCCAAAGCTACGGCTAACTCTTGGGCAGTTGCTTGACCCTGCTTCAACAAATGTTGCAGAATATCCTGCTTAGTTGATAACTGTTGAGTGGTCGCCATCTTCGTCCCAAAAATTCTGGCTCTTAAAAATTTACTTTGACAACATCCTTGTTGCTAATGTAGCTTAAAATAGAGATACATTAAACAAGAGGTTTGTTGTTTTAGTAGTTCCTCTATTGTAACTGCTGTTTGAGATTTATTCTAGACCACGAGAGAACACGACCAATGAGCGCTACTGTTAAATCCCTAATCAATCAGCCCTATAAGTACGGCTTTGTGACCGATATTGAGGTGGATACTATTCCACGCGGTCTCGATGAGAATGTCATCCGCTTGATCTCTGCCAAGAAGAACGAGCCAGAGTTCATGCTGGAGTTTCGGCTTAAAGCCTACCGCCAGTGGCAGAAAATGACAGAGCCTGTCTGGCCTAGTGTTAAGTATCCCACGATTAACTACCAAGACATCATTTACTACTCTGCACCGAAAAAATCTCAGGCAAAGCTTAATAGCCTAGAAGAAGTTGATCCAACCCTACTGGAAACCTTTGAAAAACTAGGAATCCCTCTATCAGAGCAGAAGCGACTGTCTAATGTGGCGGTTGATGCCATCTTCGATAGCGTTTCTGTGGCAACTACGTTTAAAGAGAAACTGGCTAAGGAGGGCGTGATCTTCTGCTCAATCTCTGAAGCGGTGCGAGAATACCCAGAGCTAGTCCAGAAGTACATTGGCAGCGTGGTGCCAGTTGGAGATAACTACTTCGCTGCGCTCAATTCTGCTGTATTCAGTGATGGCTCTTTTGTCTATATTCCCAAGGGTACAAAGTGTCCCATGGAACTGTCTACTTACTTCCGCATTAATAGTGGAGACACAGGGCAGTTCGAGCGGACGTTGATTGTGGCGGATGAAGGCAGCTCTGTTAGCTATTTGGAAGGCTGCACGGCACCAATGTATGACACAAACCAATTGCATGCAGC
>JAFASY010000008.1 GCA_019244235.1 Chroococcidiopsidaceae cyanobacterium CP_BM_ER_R8_30 | reverse complement strand
TTTTGTTAAATTTCTTTACAAATTCGGCTTTACAGACAAACCCTAAATAGTTGCGTTACATACAAATGAAATCTACAGTTGCGTTTTTCGTTCTGTGACTAATGTAAGCGGCGATCGCCATCAATCAATCCAAACTCGGCTGTGAATCCTGAGCCGGGAGTTACCTGAACTGAGCCTTGAGAAAAAGCACCATTGTTAAAAAACAGACAAACGGGTAACAGATGCTGTACTTCAGCTCCTTCCTAAAGATTTGTAAATAAAAACAAGGCTCAGCGTATAAAGTCCAACCTAGCTCTGAGAAGAAAGTAGGAATTGATGCTTTCCCAGAACTATTCATGATGAAGAAGACTTGCGAAGCAGCCCAAAACGAGCCGATTAATATCACACTCATGTCTGCTCAGGAAGCGTGGGAGTGTATTGCTGCAATTAAAGACAATTTAGAATCCCTACGCCTAATGCTGCTTGAGTTACGTAGGCGTAGGGGTTGGGAAGTTTTAGGATATGCAAACTGGGAAGATTGCGCAAAAGCCGAATTTGGCAAATCTCGCTCTTATGTTTTTCAACTAGTTGCAGCAGCTGAGGTGGAAGAAAATTTGACCTCTCAGAACAAGTCCACAATTGTGGACTGGCAAAATCTCCCTGTCAGCCATCTCACAGCTCTAGCTAAACTGCCTCCGGAAAAGCAAGCAGAGGCTTTGCTGAAAGCGGAGGAAATTGCCCAAGCCAAGGGAAAGAAGCGCAACGCGACACATGTTAACCAGGCAGTTAAGGAAATTCAGCCTAGAGAACCAGGTAAAACTCAGACTGATAAATATACCCTCACTGCTGCTACAGACTGGGTAACGGACACTGAACCTGGAAACACTGTAGTACCCACACCCTTAGCAACACTGACTACAGCCCAAATGCTATCAACTGCTGTAGAGGCGTGTTTGAGCAATGTCTTCAAACCTGAGAGTCCAGATGAGCCATTGCAAGGAGTTGTCTATGTCTCGCCCAAACAGGCTAGCGAGCAATGGGGCAGCAAGCTGTTGCAAGCCTTCAAAGATGGTGCAGTCACTGAAGCAATCGCACTGCTGCCCTTAAAACACGAAGTGTTTGTTAAGTTTGCAGATTATCCCTTATGTCCTATAGATGGCTTTGTAGTAGTCTACTTGGGAACAAGGCTTGATAACTTTGTCCGTTGTTTTGAAAATATAGGAGTCGTTTGGCATCGGTATCAATAGTAAATTTATTTGCTTTAGCAATTTTCAATCACTAAATTTTATATTTAGCTCTAGTCTGATTATGCCTACGAGAAACACTTTAAATGTAGTTGAGTTTATTGAAATTCTCAACACTTTGTCTAGTTGCGGTCAAGCCAAGCAATTGCAACCTTCTGAGGAGTTTTATGCTTTAGCAGGACGAGCGGCTATCTCAACAGATAACTTAGAGCGGCAGCTAGTTACTTGGGTTTATCGTCCCTGGACAGTGAGTAAACTGCAAGACTCGCTCTTACGTGTCAAGCCCAAAGAAGTTGAGTGTGAGGTTGCATACAAGTTGATTTACAGACATTTCAACAGCTGTTCATTTATGTCTATCTACTGGGGATTTTGCCTGCCCCAATAGAGATCAATATTGCTTAATAATAATGCTAATGTAAGCGCTCCAGGCAAACAAATTCTTAGTTCTATGACCCCAAAAATTGTATTAAAACGGAGTTTATACATAAACTCAACATAAGTCATTCAGTATTAGTCACTTACCTATACTTAGTTTTAAGCATCTACATGCAAGACTATACAGAACTAACCCTTTCGATAGATTTTTTGCAAAGTTGGTAATTAGGTAGAAAAAACAGATTGTTTCCCTTCTAAGAAAACAACCTTAATGAGGACAGATTAACTAATTTCATCTTCTGACATTTGTACTCTTTTTAAAAGATTCTTAAGGGTATATTTACAATAGCTTTGCCTGTAATAATCTGCAGCTCTTGTTGGTAGTGTATTTCCCTTGCAGACTGTCCGCTCAACAAAAAAATTGCAGCTTGCAATCCATTATTCTTAGGTTTACCAAATGTCTTACACCGTTCCTTTGCCCAAGGTCATTATTGTTCGGTCTAGCTTCAGGTATTGCAACAACGGGAGCAATCAGCTTGATGTTAGAACTAACGGCAGCTGAAACTGCAGGCACGTTTGTTGGTGCTTGGGGGACGGCTTACACCTTAGCACGGGTAATAGCCGTGGTGGCGAGCGGAGGTATTTTCTTAGATATGGGTCACAGTCTGTTGCATGTCCCTGTCTTAGCCTATGGACTAGTGTTTGGGCTGCAAGCACTGGGAATGGTACTGGCGATTTTGTTTTTGGGTCGAGTCGATGTAGCAAAATGCCGTATTCAGGCACAGCAGGCAGTTGCATCTGTTCTACCTGATTAGTGTTCAATCTTCCTTGGTTGGTGGTTGCTTTTTCCCAAGTAGCAGTTCTCGAAGTGTTGCTGGCTTTCTTTCCCTACCCTTTTTGAGCACATCAGCACGAGATTTTAAACCTAGCTTGACCTGCACTTCATTCCAATTTCCAGTGATTGTCTGATCGACACAGTCAGTCTTAAAAACTGGCTCGATAACAGACGCCGACTCGATGGCTCTAAGGTCGAGCAGCCCAGCAACGATAAAACTGTTGAGTTCCGCCCCATTTTCTTGAAAAGATTCTAGTTGGTGAGTTAGGACAGTAACACAGCAAGTGCGGCAATCAGGATGCTTAACACTAATCTCTTCTAAACTACTAATGGCAATGGTGCGCGAAAAAACTCCTTTAGACCTGTCCGCCAGATAACCCGCTAGTGCTGGAATAGCAGCGGGACCAATCAGGCTCAAGACTATAGGCAATTCCTCACCAATCCATACCAATATCTCCTCTTCCCCGTCGCGTTTGGGAAACAAGCCAATCAGTGGCTCGATGGCTGCTTGTGCCTGAAGTTGTCCCAGCGTCCGCCAGGCATGGATAGGTGCCCAAAATTTCAAACTATTGGGGTTAGCCTGGTATAGTTTCTCATCGGTTGCCATGCGAATGAGTTCAGGAATCTGCGCGGCAGAGATACCTAATTTAAGATAGTTAGGCCAGTCTGTTGGAGAGATATTATGGCACTCTCCATAAGTCAATAATTGATTGACAGGTGATGAATAACTCGTTATCGGCATAACTTATGCAATCCGTCTCTTCATGCATGAAGACGTGGCTGCTATGAAGTCCACAATTGTGGACTGGCAAAATCTTCCTGTCTTCTCACGACTCTAGCTAAACTACCTCCAAAAAAATAAGTAGAGGGTTTGCTCAAGTCATTATACGAAGGGCTGTCCAGCTAGGTTGAGTAAAACTTACCGCAAGTGAGCGAATCTGGAAAATACTCTTGACTTTGCTCTACACAGCCTCAACCCTTAGTTTAGTTCTCCACTCAGACAATGGCTTCTCCCAGTCTTCTTCCCACTTCTCGGCAAGGAACGGGTGTGCTTTTTCTCCCATCAGCCACCCCTGCTGCATCCTTTCAACTAAAGGATTGAGAGGACTAGAGGATTTGAGGGCATATATGACCGAGGCTGCCATGATAGCCACTGCCAAGGGGGAGCGCGTTTGTGCAAGTGAGAAGGCTTGCAGTCCCAGCTCACCAGCTAAATCTGTGCCGAAGCCTGTGATAATGTGCCAAACATCATGGGTTTGACGTAATCGCATAGCAATGTAGCTATAGTCATCTGCTACGTCTAGCTGGCGGTAAAAGGTGGTTTGTAGACCTGCTCGCTTTATTTCTGCTGCATAGTGATACCCTAATGAGTCTTGAGGACAATTGAGCAACTGTTCTAGATCGGGGTTCGGAGCAAAATAGCGCTCTTGGATAATTTGAGCAATGGCTGGTTTGGAATGCGCGTATTCAATAAATTGCTGATAGAGATCGGTTGGCCGTAACCCATCTGCCATATCAAACACTGCCTCGGTTTGATTGGGGTTATTGGCAAAGTCAATGAAGCCTCTTACAGCTTTAAGAATATGTGGAGGCATTTCAGGGGTTAGATCTAGCATAAAATCTCCTCAAATTAGGCTCCTAGCTTCACAGCTCTAATAGAGTGATGCCAGGACTTTATCTATGGCTACTCGTAGTGCTGTGGCTGCTCCCGCACTCATATCGCGAGGCGCACAGATCCGGTTTCTTACATAGGCAAGCGCGATCGCTCCCACTGCTGCTGAGGAAGGATTGAGATTGTCTTTGCCACCAATCCGACCCCAGGGCAATGGGAGACTTTCTCCATAAAGTAGATATTCAGCCAGAAGTTGGAGATGTACCTCGATCGCTTCTCTGAACGCTGAAGTACTATCTTCTCCTGCTAAAGTTTGCACCCCAGAGTTTTTCAGAACGTCCGCGATCGCCACTTCATGATTATCAATCAATCTCTCCGCTGCTTCCGCCCGGAATTGCATCGTTTCACTATACATAAGATCGAGCGGCAATAGGTTTCTCACTGGTTCTAAGCCCCATCTGCGACGGAACAGCAAATTGCTAGTGATATCATCTGATTTAACTCTGTGATAGGCAGGACGCTGATTGAGTGCCTCAAACCAAGCATTAATCCGAGGAAAGCGGGGATTTCCCTTAATAAAATAGTTCCGGTACACAGGTAGACTTGCTGCTAATCGATCAAGATGGGGACTGTACATGATGTCCACCAAGCTAAAGCGGCTCAAGAAGTAAGCACCTGGATATTTTCCTAAAGCTTGCTCCAGTTCATCTAGTTTCACTTCAAACGCTGTTTGTAAAGTTGCTATTTCATCAGCATCTGAAGATTTTCCTAGCAAGAATTTGTAGGCAGCTTCTTTAAACCCGTTTGTCTCGTCTTCTACAATCCACTGTCTAGCAACTGCGTTTTCCTGTGGCTCTTCTGGGAGCAACGGTAAATCATCAAACCGTTCCTCCAGAGCTAAAAGAATCTCCTTGGACTCATAGACTAACTCACCCTCAATTCTGGCAGCCGGAACAAGTGCTGTGGGAACAAGATCGGTATACCATTTTGGTTTGTTGCTCAGATCAATAAACTCTGTGGCAAACGGAATCTCTTTCTCTTCCAAAGCGAACCAAACTCGCTCACAAAAAGGACACCAGGAGTTTGTATCTCTGTAGAGCAGGACTGGCAAAATTGTATCTGGCGGAAGTTGATGCAGGCTACTCGGAATGGGTGCAGTAGAAGGAGATTGTCCTGGTCTACGAATCCGCCGAGCGGAGGTATTTTTCCGGGCAATTCCTAATAGTGTATCCCAATTCAATTCAGGGGTTTGAACTGGCATTGCTTACTCTCCCAATCTATGTTTTTTGATAATCTTGTACATTTGTTGATTTGACCACAGGATATTTTAATTTCTCGTTCCTTATTAGTAACAAAAAATACTATGCTATGTTTTTAGGCAACTGCTTGCTGAATTCAGTTTTATTGAACTTAAGATAATGGACAACAATAATCATATCAAATAAAAACCAAATGTAATTGATATAAAGCTGGGGTTTAGAGCTTGGACATACAAACGAAAAGATAAATTCTCAACTAATATTCATGCAAAGTGCCACCATTGGCATCCCTACGCTTTTATCTTGAATCGAGCGTCGAATGATTAACAGATAAGTAATTGTCCAAAAGATACCGCTAAGAATTGCTAAAACCGTGGCTATCATAGATTCTCTCCAGATTGGCAATGTGATGAGTTACAGTCTTGTTCCAAAAAGAGCTAAAATTCCGTTTGTCAAATTTTATACTTTTCGAAAATTCTCTTAGCAAGCTGCAAAAACAATTGGAAGATAGAATATTGTCTTCAGTTGCCCGCTTTCCGACTGTTTGAACTCAAACTTTTGCATCCAGTTCAGACCGATTTCGAACTCCAGCTCTTAAATACAAAGATTTGTAAATAAAAACAAAACTCTGCGTAAAAAGTCTGGTCTAGCTCCGATAAGTAAAGTAAGAAGCGATCCTTTAAGTCAGACTCCTGCTAGTCATGACTTTATCTATTTATGAGTCAAACTAAGTTTTTGCAACACAATTATCAATGCAAGATGACTCAAAGTCAAGATGGAATAGATCCAAACTACCTACATGATGATTATTTGCGTACTAAACTAGAAATCGCTGCCAATTTTATGGCAGCAATGCTAAGTAATCCACACATTTACACATGGAAGCCATTAGAACAAGACGAGAGCCAAGAGCAGAAAAGTTTGGAGGAAAGCATTATAGTAATTGCCCATGATCTTGCCGTAGAGATGATGTCTTACTGCCAGCCTACAGAACACGAGAAGGATAAGCAGCGTAGATTTCCGCCTGGGTGGAAACCTTAGGAATTTTTGGAGTGGCTGTATAACTAATTCCTAAGCCTTCTGGTGATGTACCTCAATAACTGTGTGAACATTTCCGCGTGGCGTAAAGTCTCCCTTAATCTTGACTTCCAAAGGATCGCAAGCATCTACAAAGTCATCCAAAATCTGGTTAACTGATTCCTCATGGGAAATATAACGGTCTCGGAAACTATTAATATAAAGCTTTAGAGCTTTCAGCTCCACTACTCGCTGATCGGGTACGTAGGTAACATAGATCGTGGCGAAGTCAGGGTACCCAGAAAAGGGGCATTTGCAGGTAAATTCTGGCAATGTAATGCTAATCTCGTACCTACGCCCAATTCGCGGATTGGGAAAAGTAATCAGCTGCCCTTCGGCAATCAGGCGTTCGCCGTACTTGAGATTGGCTGACTCATCCACCATGGCTCTTTCCGACGAACCTTCAAGTTGAATATCAGAGTCAACCAAAGGAGCTGGGTTGACTTCGTCAAAGCTTGCTTCTGAAGATGGCTTCGGCAAAGAGCTAAAGTTATTTGTCATTTCGGATGCTGGTATGAAGTACAAATCTCACTCTTTGGAAAACTATTCTCCTAGTTGCCAGTCAGGGCAAGTTTCTGCTTCTACACCATATGGATGCATGCCGCAGACTAGTAGGTTACCGCCATAAACTTGACCGTGGTAATGTCTGCAACCGATACAGGCAGGATGTTCTTCTGGCGTTGGTTCAACTCCATAGGGAAAAGGTTGATCCATATCCCCTACAACTTCTTCAAGTTCCCAATAAACCTCAAGGAGCGGCTCTGCCAAATCGCTCAAATACTGGTCAATTTCACTAACGATAGAAGTTTGGACTTGGTCTGTAATTTCTTCTGATATCTCAAAGAGCGTGTCTACCATTTCAGTAAACCCTAAGAAGAACCGCTCTGCTTCACCTGTCAATGTCTCTAGCATACCGAAAAAATTCTTTTGCCACTGTTCCATGCGCCGTCTTCAAATCTGCTCACTGTAATTTACTACTAACGATCGCGCTTCAGCCGTTGTAGTTCTTCCTGCAATCCCAGCACCTGATCGCGTAAGCTTTGTACATCTGGCTTCTGCGAGGAACCTGATTCTGGTTCATCTTCATCTGAGAGAATCTCTATCCGGCGTGGTTCTGAGGAGGGCTGTCCAGCTGAGGCTTCAGAAGCGGGGGACTGCTGAGCTTGTCTCATCAGCTCTTCGACTAACCTTCTCGCCTCTTCCGTTGTCATCTCACCTCGCGACACCATTTCGTCTGCGAGTTTCTGAATTTGTGATTTCAGTTCTCCTAGCCTTCCCCCTGCTCTCTCGCCAGCATAGGAAGCTAGCCCAACACCAAGATAAATCGCCTTTTGGACAATATCTCCGAGACCAGGCATGGCAATTGCATTCCTCTCTTTAAACCGGGCGACCCGGATTCCACGCCTACCACAAGCATCCCGTGTTGCTGCTACCTTCCGGTCCTGACAAGGTTTAGGCGTTGCGATCGCATGGGTCCAGGTCTATCACCAGGATAACATGTTAAGAACAGGGTGTGGGGGAGGACGTTGTGGCGAGGGAACCTCGCCACGCAAGTCGATCCGTGAGGCAGTTGGGGCGAATCGCGCGGTCTCCCCAACATGAACGCCGTTGTGGGGTATGGGGTTTAGAGAATTGCTGGTTTTATTCAACCACAATTCGCCATTCTTGTAACTGATATTTGACACAACCATTTTGAACTAGAGGATCTTGAGCTACTATTGCTTTCGCCTCGTCCATTGAAGGCGCTTGAAAGAGCATCATGCCGCCTCCTTTAGCTGCCCAATAGCCAGTACGTGCTTGGTGTCCTTTAGTTATGAGTTCCCGGACGTAGTTCTTGTGAGCTTCTACGTATTGGTCAAAGGTTGGTTTATCGACTATTCCTTCTTCAAGCTTGACAAACCAAGGCATTCCCTTGCATCCTGTGATGTAGTGTTTTTAGATGTTCTTTGTCGAAAAGTCGCTTTTTTATTGCGTTGCTGCCACCGCTGGCTATTCAAAGTTACGTCAACCAGCTCAAGCAGGAATTTGCCGACCGCTATGCCAGTCGCGGGGCTCAGAGATCTCC
This sequence comes from Chroococcidiopsidaceae cyanobacterium CP_BM_ER_R8_30, assembly GCA_019244235.1. Classification (GTDB taxonomy): domain Bacteria; phylum Cyanobacteriota; class Cyanobacteriia; order Cyanobacteriales; family Chroococcidiopsidaceae; genus JAFAVL01. The sequence continues at coordinate 5,411 of JAFASY010000008.1, read as the reverse complement.
ACCGCATATCACGTTGCAACCGCCATTTGAATGGTTAGTTGAGCAAGTGCCAGTGCTGGAAGAATGTCTAATCAACTTCACGGCTAATCGAGAGTCAGTACCAGTTATGCTCAGTGGGTTTGGAGCATTTCCACCCCGCGTTATCTATATTAATGTAGTTAAGACTCAGGTGCTCCTGACCTTGCAAACCGATTTGATGGTATATCTTGAAGCCACACTAGGCATCAAACTCGACCCAGTTTCAAAAAACCGTGCATTTTCTCCTCATATGACTGTGGCGTTTCGGGACTTGACGCGACAAAACTTTAGGGTAGCCTGGTCAGAATTTCAGCAGCGCCATTTGCAGTTTGAATTTACAGCGACTGAACTAACGCTGCTTATTCATGACGGCAGGCGGTGGAATGTCAAGAGCAATTCGCAATTCGTAATAACGCCTTCGGCTACGCTTCGCTGACGCAATTAAATTCAGCTTTATTCCCCGCAACGCGCATTTTCTCTGCTGCTTTTTATCCCTGGCTACTCATCCTGCTCCTTGTCAGAGACTGGCAACTCCACCTGGTCTTTGGATGATGGTTTCGAGGACTCGTCGCTTGGCTTTCGGATCGATACCCACTAGCCGTACATACTCGCCGCTATGCTCAGATAGACAAGCCTCAAGAGCTGCGATCACTTCTGACTCTCCTTGCAGCTGCATTGAAGCGTAGCTTTTCCAGGAGCCAGTGCGGAAGCGGCGCTCGTCTACATGCTCAATACCGATGCGGTAGTCCTGAGCCAGCAATTGGCGAATTTGCTCCACTGTTTCTGGATTCAGTTGTGTACTCGACGCCTGCTCTTTGAATCCGTTGGAGTTATCAGCTTTCTTTGCGCCATTGGTGACCTCGTTACGAGGAGGTACAGTATTTACAACATTCCTGGTTCCAGGGCGCATCGCTTGATTGTACTCTTCTACCAAGAGTCGATTCTGCACTCGCTGCTGTTCTTGCACCATCATTTCACCGTACTCTAATAAGCGAGGCAGGTTAAAGTTGGGCTTGCTAAATGCTGGTGGTCCTTCAGCACTGTTAACCACTCGCCGGGATACTCTTTCTAGCCCGATCTCGTGGATGAACTGTCTGATTTGTTCATCATAGATTCTCGATCGCAAAGCACTAAAGAAATCGATTGCCTGTTGAGGAAAGGCATCAACGAGTTGCTCGATGTGGCTGCGAGTTAATCCATCTGCTTCAAAGATGCCGCTGACGATGCCAATTTTGTCTGCTCGATCGGGTTCCCAATAAAACTTTTCCATCCGCCCATCCCGAATCAAAGGTGCGTACAGCGTTGAAAAGTCATTACCTGTCACAATAATTGGGACTCTGTGTAGGGGGGTTGAGTCGTAGCTACCAGGCAACTGAACATCTGTTGGGTGATCGGCAATGTTCATTAAAGTGCCATTTACCAGCTGTGTATTTACAGTGTATTGCGTCCCTTGATCAAACCTTCCTGCTCCAGCATCTAAGTCGTTAATTATCAGGGCACACATCTTGCCCCGTACCCGGATTAACTCTGCTGCCTCCCGATAGCGGAGGCGGATTAGTCTCGCTGGATCTCCAGCATCTGGACTTTCTAGTTCTCCAGCAGACATGTGAATGGCTTCAACTCCCATGCGCTCGAAAACTAATTCACACTGAAACGATTTTCCTTCTCCCTTACGTCCGTGAATGCCAAGAATCAGAGGCACTCTGACGTTAGGAAGATCTAGGTAGTTTTTGGTGATGTGGACTGCTAGTTTGTCTAAAAAGCGTGGGGAAATGTAATAGCTCATGGTTTTGTCGGCTAGATCGATCTAACTAAAACTATGTTAAAGTTTTCTGACAAATTCCTCAACAAAAATCGGAAAGGCAGAAAAATCACCTCTCCGACTTAGGAAATAGACAAAATGTAAGGTTACAGAACAAGCCGCAGCCAACTCAATTCCTTGAAGGGATCGGCATGTACCCTTCTCTTTAGTTGCGAATTGAACTAGCGTGGCTTGTGAACGATAAAGCTGAGAATTTGGCACTGCTTGATATTATCAAAACCCACAACCCGGATAAATTGGTTGGAGTACTCAGAACGACAAGCTCTCACCTCGCTCAGGACTTCTTGAACACCCCTGACATCAAATAAAGGCAATTTCCACAAAGTCCAGAAATAATCTGTTGGCTCAGATCTCTCGTTAAACTCAATGGCTGGGATGTAACCTTGATCCAGAATATATTGGATTTGCTTGGAAATCTGAGCGTCACTCAGAGGTGGTAGATAGGAGAGAGTTTCGTAGCGGCGCTCTTTAGGTAGAGTTTGCATTGTGATTTAGTGGTGCTTTGATTTTACAATTTGACAAATTGGCTCTTACCTAACTTGAAGGACGATCTGAATTAGGTTCAGAGCCTGCTTGCTGTTCGGTTTCGGGACGGCTGGGGTTTGATAGGTCGAGTTGCGTAATCCGCTCTAGATGCTGACGACGATGTTCCATATTGGCTTGCTGGATTCCCGTGCGAACCATCTCTGGTAGGAAGTCGCAGACTTCCTGAGCAAGATGCTCCCTCACGATCATGATCCGCAAAGCCAGGTCTGGCTTCTCTTTGAACAGCTCCCGAATGTAGACTTCTCCATCTTGAATCTTATCAGTTGTGGAAAAGCGATGCAGCCAAAATGCCAGAGGAGGATTGGTTTCGCTTAACTGATTTGATACCGTTCTGACAGCTTGATAAGTCAGGTAACTCGTCAGTGTCTTTGCTGTATCTTTCGCAATTTGTTTGAGATCCATGTTGACCCCAGCCGTGAAGTGGGTAGTGATGGGCTTTTAGCTGAAAGCTCATCACCGTACCATGTTTACTTGTCTACTGCTTCAAATTCGAACTTGATTTCCTTCCACAGTTCACAAGCAGCAGCCAATTCCGGACTCCACTTGGCAGCTTCGCGAATAATGTCATTACCTTCACGAGCCAAGCTGCGACCTTCGTTACGAGCTTGAACACAAGCTTCTAGAGCTACACGGTTAGCAGTTGCACCAGGTGCATTGCCCCAGGGGTGACCTAAAGTCCCACCACCAAACTGTAACACCGAGTCATCGCCGAAAATCTCGACTAGAGCAGGCATGTGCCAAACGTGAATTCCACCTGAAGCCACAGCCATGACTCCAGGCATGGAAGCCCAGTCTTGGGTGAAGAAGATGCCACGAGACTTGTCTTGCTCAACATAGTTTTCACGCAGGAGATCGACAAAACCCATTGTGACTCCACGTTCACCTTCCAACTTACCGACCACGGTACCAGTGTGGATGTGATCGCCACCAGACATCCGCAGCGCCTTGGCAAGCACGCGGAAGTGAATGCCGTGGTTCTTCTGCCGATCGATGACAGCATGCATCGCACGGTGGATATGCAGCAGTACACCGTTGTCGCGACACCATCTAGCCAAAGTTGTGTTGGCAGTGAAGCCTGCGGTTAGATAGTCATGCATGATGATGGGCATTTTGAGTTCTTTCGCATACTCAGCCCGCTTCAACATTTCTTCACAGGTAGGAGCTGTGACGTTGAGGTAGTGCCCCTTGATCTCACCCGTTTCAGCTTGGGATTTATGGATCGCTTCGGCAACAAATAGGAAGCGATCGCGCCACCGCTGGAATGGTGCCGAGTTAATGTTCTCGTCGTCTTTGGTGAAGTCTAGACCACCACGCAGACACTCATAGACTGCCCGACCATAATTCTTCGCCGAAAGACCCAGTTTGGGCTTGATCGTACAACCCAATAGCGGACGTCCGTACTTGTTCAGCCTGTCTCGCTCAACTTGAATCCCGTGTGGAGGACCTTGGAAGGTCTTGAGGTAGGCTACAGGAATGCGTAAGTCTTCTAAACGCAAAGCCCGTAGAGCTTTGAACCCAAACACGTTCCCTACGATTGAGGTGAACATGTTGGTGACAGAACCTTCTTCAAACAGATCTAGGGGATAGGCAACGTAGCAGAAATACTGGTTATCTTCCCCAGGAACAGGTTCGATATCGTAGCAACGACCTTTGTAGCGGTCTAGGTCAGTCAGCAAGTCGGTCCAAACCGTTGTCCAGGTACCTGTAGAAGACTCGGCTGCTACAGCGGCTCCGGCTTCTTCGGGGGGAACTCCCGGTTGGGGAGTGACGCGGAATGCTGCCAAGATGTCTGTATCCTTGGGCGTGTAGTCTGGGGTGTAATATGTCAGTCTGTAATCTTTAACACCAGCCTGATACCCAGTTTTGGTCTGAGTCTTAGTTTGAGCGTAAGACATAATGTTCCCTTCTCAAGAAGTCATTCACTTTGCTAGATAGCAAGGTATTTCACAATATATCAACTATTTGATTAGGAAAACTTTGAACATTCTCAACAAATCTATAAAAAATAGTTATTTATGTAAAGATAAGTAACATGATGTTACGTATATTTGGAATCAGTAACAATGACAATGTTGAGACTTAGACCATTTAGTCTGATGGCTGCAACGTTATGAATGGCTGTAACTTGGGTACAGAGGATATCTCAAGCAGGGCAAATAAAGGGGCTTCTAAATGTCGATGCAGGATTTGCCTAATTTCAGGATGGTATTAGCTAAGCAATAACGATCAAGATTGAACTATGGCACTCACAACTCAGCAACTCATGCAATACAAACGGCAAGAGCGTCTGATTGTCGCCTTGACAGCCTGGGACTATGCGATCGCAAAAGTTTTAGATGCGGCTGGTGTAGACCTAATTTTGGTGGGAGATTCTTTAGCAGGGGTTCTAGGATACGAAACAACGGTGCCAGTGACACTCAATGAAATTGTGCATCATGCAAAAGCAGTGCGTCGAGGTGTAAACCGGGCATTACTCGTTGTCGATCTACCGTTCTTAACTTACCAAGCAAGTCAAGAGCAAGCAATGTATTCAGCTGGTAGGGTGTTGAAGGAAACAGGGGCACAGGCAGTTAAATTGGAGGGGGGATACCCGGCTATGGCAGAAACTGTTGCCCGTTTAGTGCAAGCGGGGATTCCGGTGATGGGTCATGTCGGCTTGACGCCTCAATCGATACATCAGTTTGGTCTGAGGCAACAAGGAAAGTCACTAGAAACTGGAGAACAGATTTTAGCAGAAGCGATCGCTCTAGAGGCGGCTGGTGCGTTTGCAATAGTTTTGGAGCATATTCCAGATCAGCTGGCATTGCAGATTACGCAAAAGTTGACGATTCCTACTATTGGTATAGGTGCTGGACCACATTGCGATGGACAGGTATTAGTGACTGCGGATTTGCTAGGTCTTTCTGAACGGCAACCACCATTTGCCAAGATCTATGTGAATCTGCGGGAAATAATTACACAGGCAGTACAAAATTTTGGTGTTGAGGTTAGAGAAGGGAAGTTTCCAGAAGACAAATCAGGTGGA
>JAFASY010000173.1 GCA_019244235.1 Chroococcidiopsidaceae cyanobacterium CP_BM_ER_R8_30 | reverse complement strand
AGGAATTTTGGAGATCAGGATGCCGTTGCCAGACATGAGGTCGATAAGGAATTGATCGGCGACATGGTGAAGACTTTGTTGGAGGAGCTGGAGATCGATTGTGAGTGCTTCGGCTCAACCACTTGCTGGAGTTCGCACCCCAGTATTCTCTGTCACATGCTTAAGCTGAGCTAATCTGCTCTCCTTTGGTACTGCTCACCAATAATGCAGGCTAAGTGCTATATACCTGTTTCATCAAGCGATCTCGCCTCAGTTTAGTTCTCAACTGCCTACAGCATCATAATTGCAAGTGTTGGGACTAGAGAGACAAATCAAGGAGGCTAGTTCATGTCAACAATTTCAGTTAACGGAATTGATTTGTTCTACGAGGTTCAGGGCAGGGGCGAACCCTTACTGCTGATTGCTGGCTTTTCCTGCGATAGTTATTACTGGTCAGCAGTCAGGCGATGGCTAGTGAAACGCTACCAGGTGATTTGGTTTGATAACCGAGGCATCGGGCGCAGCTCTGCACCCAATAATCCTTATACTATTAGCCAAATGGCGGCAGATGCGGCAGCATTGCTAGAGTACCTAGAAATTGACAAAGTACATATAGCTGGTCATTCGATGGGTGGTCAGATTGCACAAGAATTGGCATTGGCTCATTCAGAAAAAGTGCTAAGTTTGCTGTTACTGTCATCTTGGGCTAAGGGGGATGAAATGTTTCATGCCATCGTCAAAACCTTTGGCGACTTGCCCCAAACCTTAAAGCCTCAACAGTATCTACAAGTGATACTGCCTTGGATGTTTACGGCTGAGTTCTACGCTAATCCGGAGGCAGTCGAGCAGATTATCCAGTTTGCAGTTGAATACCCGTTCCCTCCCACAGCTAACGGACTCTATCATCAGAGTCGAGCGATTCTTGGTAGTAATACATCTGAGCGACTAGCTGAGATTGACTGCCCCACAATGGTTCTGGTTGGTAAGCAAGACATTCTGACGCCAATGAAATTTGCCAAACAATTGGTGCAAGGTCTTCCCAAGGCCGAGCTGGTTATTCTTGAGTCAGGTGGTCATGGTTGTGTAGTGGAGTCGGCAGAGGCGGTAGCTCAAGCAATGCTCACCTTTCTGAGCAAGATGTAGCCTACTGCCCAGGAAAGGCGCTCAGTTTGAACCCAAATTACACCCAAACGCAAAAATTAAAATTTGTTACTTTCTCCCTGAAGCCGATGGCGGGATTTGAACCCGCGACCGCTCGATTACGAATCGAGTGCTCTACCACTGAGCCACATCGGCATGGACAATCTACTACTATATCAGCATCTATCCTTGTTTCATCTCTATGGTAGAGCCAACTTCAAAGAATCGCACACCTGGGCGTTTTACTCCAGAACAATATGCCCGCTTGAAAGCAGAGGCAGCGGCCCCCTACCGGGGCTTAAGGAAATTTGTATACGTTGCTTTCGGAGCCTCTGGTTTTATTGGTGCCCTCGTTTTCCTCGCTCAACTAGCGGCTGGACGGGATGTCGCCGCAGCCTTACCTAACTTTGCACTACAGTTGGGAGTGGTTGCCCTGATGGTTTTTCTCTTTCGCTGGGAGAGTAAGAGAGCAGGGGAAGCAGGGGGAGCAGGGGAAGCGGGGGGAGAAAGAAAGTACTAGTCCATCTTTTGTTCTCAGGCAGAACTCCACAGAATGCTTGATTTGAAGCTCTGCTCTTCAGACCAGAATGGAAGTCAAGCCTTACAGAAGCTTCTCCTAACATAGCTGAGGAACAAAGTCAGCAGTCAGTCTTCTTGCTCCCCCTGCTCCCCCTGCTTCCCCTGCTCTCTTTACTGCCCCCCACTCCCTGCACCCTGTGAAGGCAGCTTCACCACATAGGGAGAGGGGATCGCTTGGGCGCGTCCGGCGTTAACCAATGCTTGGTAGACGAAAGCTGCAACTTGGGCTCTGGTTGCAGGTTGATTGGGATTTAATTGACTAGGTGTCGGATAGTTGACCACTAGTTGCTGCGTTGTTGCTGCTGCTACTTGAGTAGCAGCGTAGTTGGGAATTTGGGATGCATCAGTATAAACCGACAGCGCACCGGAATTGCCATTGGGTAAGTTTAGACCATTAGCTAACGAGACTAGCACTTGAACTCTAGGGATTTGCTCGTCAGGTTTAAATGCCCCACCTGGATACCCAGTCATAAACCCACCCCGGTAAGCAGCTTCAATTGGCTGATAAGCCCAAAAATTGCGGCTGACGTCTGTGAAGTTAAGTGGAGAGCGCTGGGCTGTTGGGGAAAAGGCTTTGTTAACAATGGCGGCAAACTGGGCACGTGTCACTGGTTCATCGGGTTTAAACGTACCATTAGGGAATCCAGCAATAATTTTCTTAGCAGCGAGGGCTTTGATATAAGGTTGTGCCCAGTAACCAGACGGAATATCCTGGAAGGCAACTTGACCTGCAACAAAATCGACTTTTCCTAAAATGTGTTTTTTGTCAATATCGTTGTCAACAGCCACTATGGTATTCTTAGTGGCGTTACGAACATCGTATTTGCCGTTGCTACGGATAATATTCTGACCTGGGTTATCAGCAGTGCCTAGATTGGGTTGACCATCAAGCGTGATCACAATGCCGTCCTGCACATTGTTCTTAATCGTGTTGCCACGGAGTACGGGGCTGGCAGAATCATCGATGAACAAACCGTCTTTGTTCTGAACAATCTGATTGTCTACCACCATGGGCGATGACTTGCCGCCAATTGCTAAACCAAACCCAGTGTCCCGGAATACATTGTCACGAATTTCTCCCTGCGCGGACCCAGCTACCGAAATGCCATTGCCTCCGTTTTTAACGAAGATGTTGGATTCGACTTTAGGTGCAGCTGTTCCTAAGATAAAAATCCCTTCTCGGTTACTCTTGGTAAATGTATTGTTCTCAACTGTGGGATTAGTTGATTCAATCCACAGTGCTGTGCCACGGGTATTAGGATTGCTGATGGTAACGCCAGTAATAACGCTGTCATTCTCGGCACGTACAGTAATGTTCTGACGAGCGAAGGAAGGACTAATATAGTTTCCACCCCCGGAGATGACAATGTTCTGACCCTTAGTAGCGGGAGCGCCACGCAGGGTAACACCTTGTTTGACATCGAGCGGGAAGACTTCGCCTGTTTGAGTAGTGTAGTTACCAGGAGCTAATTGAATCACTGTTCCTGGTTGGGCTTGATTGAGAGCGTAAGTAATGGTTTTAACAGGGGCAGCTTCCGTTTGACCAGCACCAGAGCTGTCCGTCCCAGTATCTGGGTTAACGTAAATGACTGTTGTAGTCGTTGGTGCTTGTGCAGTGATTGAGGAGGGCATTGTCTTCTGCCTAGTGCTAGCCGACGCCCTAGTTGACAGAATTGCTACGCCCCCAGCAAATAACAAAGCCGCCATTCCCACGCTGAACGGCAACTTAAATGCATGAATCGGGAATTTGTTTATCTGAGAATTTTGATATCTCATCTTATCTCATCCACCTGGTAAAGTCTTGAATAGGTTATGGGGATAAAAACCCATGCAAACTATACAGGATGACAAACGCTGCCGCAGCTAGGTGTGCGAATTAAGTTTCTAAACGAAAGAATAAAACCGCTTTCCCTAGTAAGCCAAGGTTTCTAGGGTTTCACGCAAATATCGACGAACTTGGTGGTCGAGGCTGAACTCCTGGGTTTGAGTATCTTGGCTTAAGTTTTCCAGCTGCCAGCGCTGGAAGCCAGAACTGGCAGTGATCGCACACTTAAGACTATCCCAGATTGGTGGAGCTTCAGAGAATTGGCGCTTGGCAGAATCAGGAAAACGGCTCATGTTACCCAAAGGCAGGTTATTTCGTTAGCGTGAGAGTACGCCGCTTGGTTACCATCTGGAAGGCTTCAATAATATCGCCTTCAGCCCAGTCATTGAATTTATCAACGCCGATGCCACATTCGTAGCCAGCGTTAACCTCACGGACATCTTCTTTCATCCGTTTTAGGGAGTCAAGAGTGCCTTCATAGATCACTTTACCGCCTCGGAGTACCCGTAACTTGCAGTTGCGGAGTACTTTACCAGAGAGGACGTAGCATCCAGCAACTGCGCCTCGACCGACTGGGAAGACAGCACGTACTTCAACTTGACCCAGCACTTCTTCCACCAGTTCTGGTTCCAAGAGACCCTCAAGTGCCCCTTGAATATCTTCCAGTAGTTTGTAGATGATGTTATATTCCCGCACATCTACACCTGCCTCGTCAGCAGCTTGTCTGGCACCGCTAGCGAAGGTTGTGTTAAACCCAACAATCACAGCATGACTAGCAGCAGCAAGATCAATATCCGTCTCCGTGATTTCTCCCGGAGCTGCCAACAACATGCGGATTTGTACCTCGTTTTGAGGAATTTGTTTCAGCGCTCCGATAATTGCTTCCACTGAACCTTGAACATCTGCCTTCAAAATCAGGTTGAGTTCTTTCAACTCCCCTTCTTGCGCCTGTGCTGAAAGAGTTGTGAGAGTGACTCGTCCCTGCATGAGGCGAGACTGCCGTTGCTTATCCGCTCTTTGAGTCGCTAACGCCCGGGCTTCCTTCTCAATAAGGAAGACTTCAAACTCATCACCTGCTGCTGGCACGTCACTCAATCCTAATACCTCCACAGCAAAGGATGGAGTGGCAGCTGGCACTCGCTGTCCTCGGTCATCAACCATCGCGCGGACCTTACCTAGGACGGAACCTGCAACTATGGTATCACCCACTCGCAGCGTCCCATTCTGCACCAGTAAGGTAGCAACTGGTCCCTTAGCTTTATCTAGATGAGCTTCGATCACCGTTCCTTTTGCTGCCCGATCAGGGTTAGCAGACAGTTCTTCGACTTCTGTTACCAACAAAATCATCTCTAGCAGTGTATCCAGGTTTTCTCCCTTGATCGCGCTCACTGGGACCATGATGGTGTCACCGCCCCATTCTTCCGGTGTCAGACCATATTGTGTCAGCTCTTGCTTCACTCGGTCAGGTTGAGCCCCTTCCTTATCAATCTTGTTGATTGCCACGATAATTGGTACCTCAGCAGCTCTGGCATGGCTGATCGCTTCAATCGTTTGGGGTCGTACACCGTCATCGGCAGCAACAACTAGCACCGCTAAATCAGTGACTCGTGCTCCCCGTGCCCGCATAGCAGTGAAGGCTTCGTGACCAGGAGTGTCGAGGAAGACCACTTGCTGCGTTTGACCCTCATGTTCCACGTCCACATGATAGGCACCGATATGTTGAGTGATCCCACCAGCTTCCCCTTGAGCAACCTTGGTCTTGCGAATTGAGTCTAAGAGAGTTGTTTTACCATGATCTACGTGACCCATAATTGTCACCACTGGTGGACGCCGTTGGAGGTGATCTAGATCCTCTTCATCCAACATTTCAGTAGTTTTACGGGCCTCTGCTTCTGGCTCTGCAGTTTCAACCTGCACTCCTAGCTCTTCCGCTACCAGCTTAGCCGTCGGAATATCCAAGTTTTGCGTGATATTTACCGCCATGCCTTTCTGGAACAGGATTCTGATAATTTCTGTATCTTGAGCTGCCAGTGCTGTAGCCAGTTCTTGAACTGTCATGTTACCTGTCATGACAAGGCGCTCTGGGCGTTCTTGCTTAGGCTCTGGTTCGCGACGGCGGTTTTGCTCTCGTGAGTTACTAGACTTTTTACTCCGAACCCCAGGCGCGGTGAAGGCAGGCATTGCTGATGAGGACTGCCCTGGTCGGGAAGTTGCCTTTTGCTTGGGCGGACGGGCAACGGAAAGACTAACCTGGACAGGAGCTTCTGAATCTATATCGTCCTCTTCGAAGTCTTCCTCATCTTCTATATCAATTAAGGGCTTGAGACGCTTAGCCTTGATACCAGCTTTGCCAGCTTTGCCCGCTGATTCTTGTCCCTCATCAATAATTTCTTCTTCCTGCCACTTTTTCCCACTCTTAACTGGACGCGGTAAGGTCGGTCGCTTCAGTAGTTCTTCTTCCGGTGGTTCTAGGAGCGCTGCACTATCTAGGTCTTCTTCCGCTACATTCTGGTCTGCTATTGCTACAGCAGGTTTGACACGAATTGGCAGTCCTGAATTGACAGGCTCATTTGCCCTTGTAGGTCTACTAGGCCGTTGCAGATCTACAGCTGGCTGTCCTTTGGTGGTCCCTGATTCAGTTCTAGGAGATGTTGGCAGACGGCGTGTTGGTTTTTCAATTCCATCCGCTACTTTCTCCACGTTTGCTACGCCAGAGGTTGGATAATTGACCTGATTGCGTTTTAGGATCGGTCGCTCGGCCTGACTAAGTTGGGGCATACTTCTATCTGAAGCTGCTTTCTGGGGTGGTCCAGCCAACTGCGGCTTTTCTGACTGGTTCGCTCTTGGTGTAATCTCTGTCGGCTTTGGACGATTATGGGAGATATCGTCCACCTCTGAACTTGACCCCAATGTCTCATCTGTCTGGTGTCGCACGGGTCGAGTTGGTGTCGTCGGCTTCACGGGTGGGGCAGATGAGGTACGGACTGACGGAGACTGAAGAGGGGCTTGAGGTTCTGAGGGGCTTTGATTTGTGCGGTCTATAATTTTGGGTTTGCGAATTTCCAAAATTTGTTGTTTGTTTGGTACAGCAGGGCGCGGTCTTGCCACTTTATTAAGCTGTGCGTTTGGCTTTGGACCGTTGGCATGTGATGGCTTGCTGGCAGCTTGACTTTCTGCCACCGTGCGGATACGCTCTGCCTCGTCCTCACTGATTGTACTGCTATGGCTCTTAACTGCTATGTCGAGCTGATCGCAAATTGCTAATAGCTCCTTGTTATCCAAATTCAATTCCTTCGATAAATCGTAGATTCTGACTTTGCCGTTGTTCATCCACTCTTCCCCTTTGCCTACAGTTGTCGCCAGATGGTTGCCCGGATTGATAGCTCTTCCATCCTTTTGTTTCCTGTGTTATTGGTTGCAGTTCAAATTTTTGCCCATGCCTCCAATAAAGAAAGAGAGATGCTTTCTTCTACTATGCCCTCTCCTACTGACCCCCTTTCGCTCTTGGTTGTCAGAAGGTGACGAGTAACTACACTTTTCTAGTGCTGTCCAGATGTCTCTTGATCTCAAATGGTTACCGTTCAAGCAATTAGTAAAATTGTGGGGGAGGTAGCTTTCAACTGTTACTTTGGACTTTGATTGGCTAAGCGCTGCCACAAAGACTGGTACACTGCTTCTGGTACTGCTGTGTGGAGTGATCGCCCCAGCCGATTTTTCTTTTGAGCCGCTTGTAAACAGCTCTTTTGAGGGCAAAGATAGGCAGACCGCCCTGCCCCCTGATCTAATTGTACCTGCCCAGAAGGGTAGGCGCGAACAATCTGCCAAAAATCCTGTTTTAAAGCTACTTTTCGGCAACTAATACAGCGACGATAGTTCGGTTTCATCCAGGGCAGGGGTCAGATCCAACCTCCACTCTCTTTTTTATGGTTAAACAGCAGCATCTGTTGCCTCAATCGCTTCATCTTCCACTTTAAAATCAAAGTCTTCTACCTCCTCTATTTTAGCTTCTTGCTCTTGGTACTGAGCCATCTGAGCGTTAAACTTACTGTCTTCCGCTTCATGGTCGTACTTAGCTCGGTCCTTAATGTCAATCTTCCAGCCAGTCAGACGAGCAGCTAGGCGGACATTTTGTCCTTCTTTACCAATTGCTAGACTCAGCTGATCCTCAGCAACCAGAACGTGAGTTTGACGAGTTTCGGGATTCATCAGGCGAACCTCATCCACCCGAGCTGGGCTGAGGGCGTTGGCAATATATGTAGCGGGGTCGGGAGACCAGCGAATAACATCAATCTTTTCTCCTCGCAATTCATTAACCACCACTTGGATACGCGATCCCCGTGCCCCAATACAAGCACCTACCGGATCTACATCCCGCTCTAGGGTATCAACGGCGATTTTAGTCCGAGGACCAACATAACGAGAGGGTGGATTAGCTTCCCGTGCTACAGCTACAATTCGGACAACCTCATCTTCAATTTCCGGCACTTCATTGGCAAAAAGATAGACAACTAAACCAGCATCAGCTCTAGAAACAACCAGTTGAGGACCGCGCTGCTGACCTTGGCAAACCCGTTTGAGATAAACCTTAAAGGTTGCATTGGCTCGATAGTTGTCGTTAGGCAACTGTTCGCGCTTGGGTAATTCAGCTTCCACCTCAGGCTGACCGAAACCACTGCTAACTGCCATAATGGCGGATTGCCGCTCAAAGCGTAGCACCCTAGCTTGTAGAACCGTTCCTTCCAAATCTTGGAATTCCTCCTGTACCATCTGGCGCTGCTGGTCACGGAGCTTCTGGGCTAGCACTTGCTTGGTTTGCATTGCTGCCATACGACCAAACTCTCGTTGGTCTGGCGTCACGTCCAAAATCACTTCTTGACCAACACTCGCCTCAGCTTCATATTCTTCTTGCACCTCTTTCAGTGCAATCTGATGGTCTGGGTTGCCAACCTCTTCCGCGATGACTTTAGTAGCAAGGACACGAAAACCTTCTTTCTCAACGTCAAGTTCAACTTCAAAATTGTCAAAATACTCCTCATCAAACTGTTTTCGCTCCAGGCTCTGAGCCCGACGATAGCGCTCATATCCTTTCAAAAGTGCTTCCCTCAGAGCTGATTGAACAGCAAGACGAGGTAAATTTCGTTCGCGACTGATATTGTCAATCAGGTCTTTCAGTCCAGGTAAATTAACCATTGACATAGTTGAGAGCTCCGTAAATGAGTTAGTGATTAAAAGTAAGGCGCGCTAGGGAGGGAGATAGGAAGGTTGTTATTGACACTCGTCTAGCTGCACTCTGGTAATTAGAGAGCGAGGGATGGCGATTGTTCGACCTTTTTGGTTTAAGTAAACTGCAGTCTCATCCCGACGAACCAGTTGAGCTACCCACTCCTGCTGTCCCTCATAAGGCTGGGAAGTACTTACAACCACAGGAAAGCCTTTAAATGAGATAAAATCTCGGTCAGTCATCAGCTGCCGCGAAATACCAGGACTAGAAACTTCCAACACATAAGCATCAGGGATAATATCCGTCTGGTCCAGCATGGCTTCTATTGCCCGACTCATCCGTTCGCAGTCATCTAAACTTGTGTCTTGTTGAGGGTTGCGAATGTCTAAGCGCAGCACTGGTGGACTTTGGTTAGTCTGAAAAACTGCCCCTACCACTTCCAATCCTAGATTTTCTGCCACTGGGGTCGCCAAGTCGATAATTTGTGGGATGATAGGATGAGCCATTTTCAAAAAACAAAAAAAGTGGGCTTATACCCACTTCCTGTGAAACTCTATTTCCTAGACGAGTCAACAGTTGAACCTAGGGATAGATTTGCCATCAGAGTCTGTGATAGAACAGACAAGCAGGTGAAAAATGCCCCTACACTGCAAACTCGTCTTGACAACAAGAAGTTGGGTGACGAACAAAAGCTTTTGTTCGTCACTAATTCGAGTTTAACGCATCCGTTCTGATCTCCCCAGTTTCCTGTCTTCTTTGAGACTGGTGACCAGTGAATCTTGAACCGCCGTTTGCTTGGCTCTAGCCTTAAATTGCAGACGTCTGGTTTCTTCTAAGGCTTTCTCTACATCCTCTTCGTGCAGCCGCTTGATGTAGTTAAACTTAACTTCATCCAACAGATCCAACATCAAGCTTTGGATTTCTTGAAGTGTCTGTTCTTTCTGCACTGCCACCCCTAAAGCTTCGCTGAAGTGTTGCATCAGCTGGCTGGAAAGTTTTGCGCCAACTTGGTCTTCCATTCCTGCAACTATGGCACCATATGCTGCCTGAGTGACTTGCTCTGCCAGCTGTTCAGGTAACTGAATGGGTACTAAACCTAGGAGATTTTGGAGGCTGTTATATAAAGGTATCTGACTGAGGACACCTTCAATGTTATGTTGCACAATAGCTTTGATGTCTGGCTCAATTTTGGGTAGCACTTGGTAGACGATAAGCTGCACCATCAGATTTGCCATCGCGTCTACTTCACCAACCTCTCTCAACTGAACATCTGGGCGACGGTTGGGCGATCGCTGCAAAAAGCGAGTAACGTCCCCTCGTTCAATCGACCCCTGAATCTGATTAATGACCCGAACAACTACGACTTGCGTAAGTTCCTCAGCCAACGTAGCGACAAGACCATGGCTCACTTGCTTCTCCACCCGACCAAGATCTAACAGCTCAGCTTGATGAAGACGAATTGTAACTGGGATCACTCGCAGCAGTCGCAAGAAAGGTAGAAGTAGGAAAATGTCATACCAGCGCCACAACATGGCATCTATCCAACTTAAAGCAGTATGACTGCGACTGAGATAAAAGGTACGAGCTAAGAACTCTGCTCCAAAGAGGGCAATAAACCAAATGTCAATCTTCCAAAAGAACAGGTCAACAGGTTGACCATTTTCTCCAAGCGGGCGGTAGTAGTTAGCCGCAATTAGGGGGCGGATCTCTCGATTGAAAAAGCCAATCTCTTGCTGCCACCTTGGGCCAGAGAGATTCTCTGGAGTCCAAAAACTAATGAAGGCTTGAGTTGCAGATTTTTTCTGACCACCACGTTTAGAAGGTATGGGGATATGATGGCGCATCCGGTTTTTAATCTTGACCAGAGAGCCTTCCTTACGGGCGATGGCAAACCAATTGGAGTCAACCATTTCGACACTTTGGCTTTGTAATTGCTCCAATAATGCTTTGGCATTTGGTGTCTGTAGTCCTGCTTGAGATGCCTGGGCGATAAGTGTGTCTAAGTTTCTTCGTTCTTCACCTTGACTCTGGCGACGCAGTTTTTCTAACAATGCTGCTGGTGGTAGCGTCGGCTTTGGCTGGGATACCTCGGCGACAAGTGCGTCTAAGTTTCTTCGTTCTTTACCTTGGCTCTGGCGACGCAGATTTTTTAACAATACTGCTGCCGAAGGCGATTGTAAGCCTGTCCGAATGACCTGCTCCTCAAGAGCATCTACTAGGTTGAGATACTCTCTCGTCTCGTCATAAGGTTCAATTCCCTTGATTGGGTCGTACCAATTCGTAATGGGAGGAAGTGGAATTTTGAGAGCGAAGCCCAGAATATGTATACTGCCAGTCAGCCAGAAGTCACGCCAAGGGACGTAACTTAAGTTAAACAACACTAAGCCCAAGTTTACCGTGGCGATGAGGGCCATCAATCGTTCAAACCACAGATTCCGACGACTCGATCTTTTCCGTTTAGCCTGCTGTTGCATTACTTAGATTAATCAGCTTCTTCTAACAGAAGTGAAAAATCACTAAGAGTTCCTTAACTGTAACCGCAATAGCCTTAAACTATACCTGTTTACCTAAAATCATTGACCGAATTCAGCTACTTTAAAGAGGAGTTTTTGTGATGTGGTGTAGGTGGGGTACAACATTTGCAGCAGCCGTTACCTTCGGTTTAACAGCTGGCTTAGTCAGTTACGAAGTCACTGCGGTTGCCCAGACCCAGAATTACTATTACACGCCAAGCCAATTTCGCGCCTTCCTAAGGGGATTTGGGTATAAAATTCCCCAGACGGGAGGAACAGCAACAACCCAGGCAACTCAAAAGGCTATCAGCGATTTTCAGCGGCGCTATGGAATAAAACCTATTGATGGTGTAGCAGGTGAGGCTACACAAAAGGTAGCAGCGGAGGCGATGAAGAATCTTCAGGGAAGTTTGAACCTTGTAGTCAAACCCAATCCTCCACTACCCCGCAGTCGGTTCTTTACTCCACAGACAGCAGCAGCTATCAAGCAGTTTCAGCAACAAGCTAACTTGCCAGTGACTGGCATTGCAACTCTAGAAGTCCGCTCTAGGCTTGACCAAGAGGCTAAAAAAGTGCTAGAAGGAACGTCTTCGCCATCGACGACACCATCGTCATCCCCATCGACGACACCATCGGAGTCACCGTCGTCATCCCCATTGACGACACCATCACCATCGGCGTCACCGTCGTCATCCCCATTGACGATACCATCGGAGTCACCGTCGTCATCCCCATTGACGACACCATCACCATCGGCGTCACCATCGTCATCACCTTAACCAAGGTAGCAGCGATTAGCTTGAAGAGAAGTGCTACAGCTAATCGCTGTTACTACTGAGTTCGATCGGGTATTGGTCTACCCTTCGGAGCAGGCAGTGGGCGCTGATCGCCATAGGGCATGGGGATATACTGTACGCTAGGACGGCCCCCTTGGGGCTGCGGATATAACTCCATCAAATCGTAAATTGACTTTGGTAGCCCTACTGTGATCGGCAAACCCAATTCCGTTGCTTCTTCAACTGTAATGGGATAGTCATGGGTCACCTGTCCGGTAGTTAGTACTTCAACGATCTGTTCGACATTTTCTGGCAGAATTTTCTGCTGAGGGGTGGTGTCTTTTAATAAAGTGCGTACAAACCGCTGCACCTGCTGAACTGCTTTACGGGCGAGATCCGCCATTATGAGAGTTTCATCGTCAATTTCTGCAATGGGCTTTTGATCGACAACTTTCAAAATACTAGCAGCTGGGAAGTTACCCAGTTGGGGATCGACAGGTCCTAGGACAGCGTTAGCATCCATCACAATTTCATCAGCTGCTAGCGCCAGCATCGTGCCGCCACTCATAGCATAGTGAGGTACAAACACAGTGACTTTGGCTGGATGACGAATCAGCGCTCTAGCAATTTGTTCAGTTGCCAAAACTAGACCACCAGGGGTGTGCAAGATTAAATCAATGGGGACATTCGCTGGCGTGAAGCGAATTGCTCTTAGCACCTGTTCTGAATCTTCAATAGTGATATAGCGCGATAGAGGAATTCCCAGAAGACTGATAGACTCTTGGCGATGGATGAGCAAGATGACCCGGCTACTGCGTCCCCGTTCAAATTCCCTAAGAGTTTGAACACGGCGAAATTCTGTTTGGCGGCGCTGCCAAATAGGCTGGAGTGAAGACAAAGCCAGGAAAATCCAAAATAAGTCAAACCAACTAAAAGTCATATTCACCTCCGTGCAACTCCTGCTTCGCGAGCGGCTCGTTGTACAGCTGTAGCAACGGCAGTAGTAACGCGCTCGTCAAAAACAGAAGGGATGATATATTCGCGGTTGAGGTCTGAGGCTTTGACCAACGAGGCGATCGCCCCAGCAGCTTCTAGATACATAGTGGTGGTAATCGTGGTTGCCCGACAATCTAAAGCCCCACGAAATACACCAGGGAATGCTAGGACATTGTTGATCTGATTTGGGTAGTCGCTACGACCTGTTGCCATGACGGCAACATCTTCAGGCACTAGTTCTGGCGCTAATTCTGGAACAGGATTTGCCATCGCGAAGATAATTGGATTTTTCGCCATGGCTCTCACCATCTCAGGGGTTAGCACACCGGGTGCGCTGACGCCAATAAACACATCTGCTCCAACTAAGGCACCAGATAGAGAGCCCATTTGGGTAACGGCAAATTCGCGCTTCTGCTCGTTTAAGTCACAGCGTTGAGTTGAGAGAATGCCCTTAGAATCACATATCCAGATGGTTTCCGCTCCAGCTTTACGTAGCAATCTGGCGATTGCCACCCCAGCTGCCCCAGCACCGTTAATGACAATTCGGATTCGCTCTATTGATTTGTTCACTAACTTGAGGGCATTCATTAATGCTGCTAGGGTGACAATCGCAGTACCGTGCTGATCGTCGTGAAACACTGGGATGTCTAACTGCTGTAGTCGGCGCTCAATCTCAAAGCAACGAGGCGCCGCAATATCTTCTAAGTTCACACCTCCGAAAACTGGGGCAATTTGTTTAACTGTTTCGACAATGGTGTCAGTATCTTGAGTGGCAAGGCAGATGGGAAAGGCATCAATGCCAGCAAATTCTTTGAAAAGCATGGCTTTACCCTCCATCACTGGTAGGGCGGCAGCTGGACCTAGGTTACCTAAGCCTAAAACAGCACTGCCATCAGTGACGATGGCAACAGTGTTTTGCTTGATAGTTAAGTTGTAGACTTGTTCTGGATCCTGGGCGATCGCGGTACAGATCCGCCCTACTCCTGGCGTATACGCCATAGCTAAATCGGCAATGCTCTTGAGCGCAATTCTGCTGACAATACTGATTTTGCCACCGCGGTGTAAGTTGAAGGTCCGATCGTAAACATCGATCAACTTGATATTCGGTAATGCCTTGACCGCTTGGACAATTTTCTCGGCATGTTCGGTGCTGGCTGCATCAACTGTGATGTCGCGGGTGGAAATCTGACGAGTTTGTTCAATTAAATCAATCTGACCAAGATTGCCGCCATGTATCGCGATCGCTTGTGTCACGCTAGCTAACATTCCCACACGATTCGGAATTTGCAAGCGGAGCGTCAAACTAAAGCTGGAGTTAGGAGTTAGTTCTACCATTCAAGTTATGCCTGTACTAATATCTCATTAACTTGCCACATATCCTCAAGCAAATTGGTATGGTACAGCTCAGATTTTGTTTTGCAGCTTGAGGCACTGGCTTAAGAACGTTGGTTAATCTGCGATCACGACTTTCTGCTTCAGGTATTTTTCGCACTTCAACTGCTCCAGCATGAAGGCAGCCACATCCGCACGCGAGATCTGGCTGCCAGCTTTGGAACGATCCACAACAGCTTTGTATACTCCCTTTCCGGGACCATTGGTCAACCTAGCTGGGCGCACAATAACCCAGTCTAGTTGGCTCTGACAAAGCAGGTTCTCCTGACGCTCCTTATCTTTAAACAGCCCTTTAAAAACCAGAGGCACTATGATTTTTCCAAAAATAAAACCTGTTTGCTGCCTACTATCGCCAACACCAAGGGATGACTCACAGACGATCCGACGCGTACCAGATTTCTCCATGGCAGCAATTATATTCTTCATCCCTGTAGACAGTACGTTGGTGTCGGAAAAACTTTGTACACCTAGGGCACAGAGTACAGCATCTTGTCCGGCCATAGCAGTATTAACCAAGGCTGGCTCAAGCACATCGCCGCGCACAACCTTAAGTAATGGATGCTCGTACGTAATTGCCGAGGGATTGCGTGCAAAGGCGGTCACCTCGTAACCAAGCTCCAGCGCTTGCTCTACCAAACACTGCCCTGTGGCTCCGGTCGCACCAAAAATTAAAATCTTCATTAAAAAAACTAGGTTGAATCTCGCCTATAATAAGTATTTTGGCAAATCCTGCTACAATACTTCAGCAAGCTCGTATCGCTGTCTTGATACTCCCATTCTTTGTGGATTCGTTGTGAGCCTTATCCCATTTTAACTAGCTTGACAGTACCAAATGAAAGAGAGTGTCAATTAACCTTGAGAGGATAAGCGATCGCAAAAATCGGCTGACAGACGAGGCTAATCGTGATGAAGCGCAAGAATCCAGAAGTCTTTTTAAAAGTATCATGTAGCGGTATTACCACTTCCATTTTCCTGCTGTCTGTCAGCGTTGCCAGTGCCCTCCCTCAGCGCTCTAACTCGTCCAATCTGATTGCCCAAGCCATTACAAGTCCAGAACGAGTAGAACTTGTTCAACTGCGCACAGAACGACAGGCTCAAGAGCAGCTTTTTCAAGTTGAAGCCAGTCGCACCTTAAGTCAAACGACTACCTTGTTCGATATTCTGCTGGGTATCCTAGTGTTGCTCTTAGCGGCAGCACTCATATCATTATGGCTATTGCGTCAGGCTATAGTGCAGGCAGTTGTCAGGAAGGTGCAAAAGCAAATAGAAGAACAAAAAGAACTAGAACGTCAAGTCAATAGTGCCAGACAAGGGGCAGAGAATATTTTACGAGAAGTGGAAGAACTTGTAGATGAAGCTGAACAAGAAGCTGAAGATCTGCAGCAGGAAATCGGTAGAGCAAGAGAAAATTTATTTAGACTAGTCTCGGAACTGGATCAAGCAAAAGAGCAGAGTTTTACAGAATTAGAGACGGGACTTAAAACTTTTAGCAAAAGACGAGAACAGGCAGAGCTAGAGTTCATCTCTCAACTCTCAGAGTTACAGAAGGAAGCTAAACAACATCAGACTATTACCTTTAAATATCTTGAGCAGATGAAGTCCGATTTTGTGCCTCAACTCTCAGAGTTACAGGCAGTGGCTCAACAACAACAAGAGCTAGTCTTACAAAAGCTGCGAACATCAGAGCAGGAATTTGCGGCTGAGCTTGAGGAGTTACAGACAACGGCTCGACAGCACAAGGGAGCAACTATCGAGAGTCTTGACAGTCTAAAAGCTGAGTCAGTAGCCCAATTTACAGAGTTGCACTCAAGTGTGCAAAAACAGCAAGAGCAGCTGTTGCAAAACATGGAAGCGAAGGAGCGAGAATTCACCAAGTGGCTCTCAAAGTTGCAGGCAACTACCCAACAGCAACAACAGCAAGCTTTTGAAAGTCTAAATAATTTGAAGTCTGAGCTTATGTCCCGATTCTCTGAATTACAGGCAGCAGCTCAAAAACAACAGGAGTTAGTCTTACAAAAACTGCAAAATTCAGAGCAGGAATTTATTAGTTTTCTTTCAGAGTTACAGCCAGCTACTCAACAACATAAGGATGCCATCCTGAAAACTCTCGAACAGTTTAAGTCTGATTGGGCATCTCAACTCTCTGAATTGCAGCTAGATGTGCAAAACCAAACTCAACAGAAAAAAGAGCAAGTTTTTGAAAATCTAGAAGAAATAGCGACTAAATTTTCTAATCAACTACCTGGATGGCAATCGGATATTGACAAACAAAAAGATTTAATCCTTCAGGATCTAGAAAAATTAAAGACTGAGTTTTCAGCTCAACTGTCTGAGCTACAGTCAGATGCTCAAACTCAAAAAGATGACATTTTACAGCAACTGGCTCTTGTCTCCCCCCAATCTGTGGCAGAGTCTTTCGTATCTGAAGTTGAGCAAAAGCTGAATGAACTGACAGCACAACTGGAATCGCTTAAATCGGCGGCACAAGCGCAGCAACAAAAACCGCTCGAACAACCTGAAACCTTAAATCATGGATCTCAAACGCTCTCTGCCGTCGATGAATATCTTAACCAAGGTCAGGAACTAATCTCTTTGAAGCGCTTTAAAGAGGCGATCACTGCATTTGACAAAGCCTTAGCTCTCGAACCCGATAATGCCCAGATTTGGGAACGTAGAGGCACAGCCTTGAGAGAGTTACGACAGTATGAGGCAGCACTAGCCTCATTTAATAAAGCTGCTCAAATTCAGCCCGAAGACTATAAAGTTTGGCTCGGTCGAGGTTTGACTTTGAGGCGGTTAAAACGGCTCCCTGACGCGATCACCTCGTTCGATCAAGCCCTAAAGCTCAAACCTAATGAGAGTGCAGCTTGGGTTAACCAAGGTGTGGCGTTAGGCAGCTTGCAGCGACATGAGGAAGCTCTTACCTCTTTTGACCAAGCCGTCCAATACCAACCTCATGACCCTGTTGCCTGGTTGAATAGGGGTCTAGCCCTAGAAGAATTGGGGCGATACGAAGAGGCAGTTACCTCGTTTGACAAAGCCATTCACTTCAAGCCTGACTCTTATAAAGCCTGGGATAAGAGAGGTTTTGCACTTGTCCAGCTTAGCCAGGATGCGGAAGCAATTAAAAGCTTCAATAAAGCTCTAGAACTCAAGCCAGACTATGCCAGCGCCTACTATAACAAAGCAACTTGTTATGCATTGCAGGGGAAGGTCGATCCGGCACTAAAAAACCTGCAACGGGCAATCAATCTGGAGCCAAGCTATCGAGAAGAAGCTAAGACGGACATAGCTTTTGATGAATTAAGGGACGACGAGTGGTTTCTAAAGTTAATAAAAGAGTAATAAGTCTGAACCTAGGAGGTATCAGCCACTAATTACCTCTTTTTAGTTGTTGGAATAGTCATAGGCATTGCAAAATACCTTGCCAAGGCATTGAGGGAACCACTATAAGCAGCACGCATCTGGCTAAAAGAGATCCATGCTTCATCTGCATGGCGTAGCACGAATCCAGCGCGTGCCAAGCTAACCCTTGCCAGTTCAAATTCCTCGCGCTCAACCCCAACCTTGTTAGCAGCAGACAAAGCGAATAGGCGGTTAAACTCCTGCAAAACGCGGCAACCAGTACTATGCATGAGGCGTGCTGTACCATAAGATTCTTTTGACTCTACAGTCGTAAGCAAGAGCGTACAAGCATCAAGCACCGCACCTAGGGCACCAAGCCAGGAGGTATTCTCGGTGTTGGAACGAAAGTAGGGCAAAATTGGATAAGCTCGGTGACTCTCGAATACCTCGGCTGACCAAACTTCCCAAGCGGCAAAGGCTATTGGCAGTTCA
The DNA here is from genome assembly GCA_019244235.1 of Chroococcidiopsidaceae cyanobacterium CP_BM_ER_R8_30. Classification (GTDB taxonomy): domain Bacteria; phylum Cyanobacteriota; class Cyanobacteriia; order Cyanobacteriales; family Chroococcidiopsidaceae; genus JAFAVL01. The sequence continues at coordinate 3,668 of JAFASY010000173.1, read as the reverse complement.
TCTGTCAAACCTAACTGCGTATAATTTTCCAGTAACCTCAATCCTGATGGAGGTGTTCCGGCGCGAGTATCTAGGAGAACCACGAGTGTCTCCCGCCGCTGAAACGAGCTGTAGAGGGAGAACAACAAAGCAATAGTTAACGACATAACAGCCACACCGGAAGCAGCAGCAGCAAGTACAATGACACGAGTTATGCCTGTTGGTGCCACATTGTTAGATCCCAAGGTAAACAGTGATGTACCTGCAAGGTAAAGAGCAGTACCAAAGTTATCGGTTATCGGTCGCAGCTGGGAATGGAGGGCATGCAGCATAAGGCCATAGCCGCAGATCAGGGACACAACCCAGACCAAGAGTTCCAGTATTAGGGACAGTGGCGCAAAAATGCCTAAAAAATACTCTCGTTGCTGCAACGAGCGTATGCAAAGTCCAATCTGTCGCCAAGCCCGCCAAAGATTCCTAGATAAAAGTGGGGCAATACGAAGGGTTCGTGCTGTCTGACGTGGAACCACAACCGACTGAAATACATCAAATAAAACGACAGCAACAACAATGCTGCCGATAATAAACTCACAAACTTCCATCTTTTCCACTTAGCATTGCTAAATCTCTATCTGATTTCTTGTAGATAGCTTCTAATATCTACTGCCATCAGAACAATTTTAGATGAAGGATTCAAGCTTCTGCTTTCGCAGGAGTAGAAAAACACAAAATTTCCATTAATTAAGTCTCTGACTTTGGATAGAGGTTAATCAAAAAATCATCAATTCATACTTGCAAAAGCACATGATGACTAGGATAGGGTGGCAGTTAGCACCAGGCTAAAAATACTCATTGCTTCCGCAATTTTCCCTAGCCTACAATCTTTCAACTTCATAAATAGCCGTGTTTATACAGGTGATTAGTGTGAAGTACCAGATTAGAATTGATGCAGCTTCTAAAAAATCTCTAGTTTTCTCTATTGCCGGGTCCAAATATTTAAATAATATTATGAACAAGTTGACAATACCAACTCAATTAATTAACTTCTTACAGTCTGAGTTAGCAATGCCAGCAACCTCGATTGCGTTTGCCCTAAGACAAGCAGGGCAAGAGCCTAACCAATTACCAATGATTCTTTGGCAGTACGGATTATTAACATTGGCGGAGTTAGAACAAGTGTTTGATTGGTTAGAAACCGTACAGTCCGCCTAGATCTTGCAATTAAAACAGTGACCGAAAGAATAATTGCGAATTGCGAATGACGAATGACGAATTGTCTTAACGTTCCCTATGCTTTCAGACGATGGGCAAGTGCTACCCACTCGTTAAATCGTTCACAATCAACAGCTTCCAATCCTGCCTCGATTAAAGCTGCATTAACTTCGTCCTCATAATCGGTAGTAAAACCAGCCGTGATTACGAGCCCTGCCCTTGTGTCAGTCCGCCGGAGAGCGCGCTGAAAATCTTCGGCAAGGGTAACATGTATCCGTGCCAGGACATTCGCAACAATGAGGTCAAAGGTTGCTGTGGCGCTTATAGTTGGTACATTGTCAGCAGTCTTTCCACCAAGCCAATGCCCCAGCTCGTTTCCACGCCCTAAGCTCCCTTCCATGACCGTGACCCGCTGCTCTACCCCATTTTGAAGGACAGCATCTTGAGTAGCTTGCACAGCAATTAGATCGTTGTCTAGTGCTAGAACCTGTGCTCCCAACTTAGCCATCGCTACACTCAAAATCCCTGAGCCAGCTCCTAGATCAAGAACATACATGCCAGGAACAATATGCCGCTCAAGTAGTTGAAGGCTAACAACGGTTGTGGGATGTAAACCGCTTCCGAAGGTGAGGGTTTTGCTAAGCTTTAAGACGACTTTGTCTGCAACCTCAGCTTGAGCAGTTGTATCAGAAGCGTCCACAACGAACCGTTGTCCGATTTGATGAACAAAGGGGCTGGGTTCAGCTACTTGTGCTGGCTTCTCAACTAAGGCAATCTGAGGTACAGAAGCTAGTCCTGTTCGATGTAAAGGTGAAAGTAGGTTGTTGATTTCTTGTATTCTTGTACTTACACCAACATTGTTGGATAGATACAGGTAAATCGTAAACGCCCAAAGAGGCTGAACTCCATTCTGGTTGCTTGGGTTGTTTGATGAAGGTTCAACGTATTTTGTGATGATGAGCTTGCGCTCTTGAGTTGCCGGAGCAGCCACAGGCATTCCCTTAAGTTCACCAACATAATCAATCGTAGCAAGCAGCGTACTTATCCAATCAACCGCTTCGGCTGTTGTGTTGAGGCTCAGCTCCATCCATGTCATGTTTTGCTACACAAAACCTATTCAAAGCTACTCATAGTAGCCTAAAGTTTACTCTATCCATTGCCAGCATTGTATACAAAAGCCTTGTCCTTCTACAGCTAAAGCAGCAATGTAGTTAGGTGCAGGTATTAACTCTTGGAGAAACCAACGAGTGGCGGCAGTGTGATCGCCTTTGATGCCCAAAAGCCTCGCTGGCTCATCAGAAAACAGCGAGACATCAAATTGATCTAAAGACAGAGCTAATCCATCTCCCAGCGCTTTTATGTAAGCTTCTTTGCGTGTCCAACAACGAAAGAATGCTGCTTGTTGCTGGCTCGGAGGCAGGGTACGAAACATGGCATTCTCTTGGACTGAAAAGAAGCGTGCTACAAGCTGCGCCGCTTCGGGCATTGGACGGATATATTCAATATCAATCCCAATCTCGCGATCGCGCGTGACAGCATAAACAGCAAGTTCTTGAGAGTGAGACAAATTAAACCGGAGCCAGCTACCACCACAGGCTGGCACCAGCGATGGCTTGCCGCGAGGACCATAGTGGAACTGTATTTGACTTGGCTCCCTACCCAAATAGCGGCCTAGAATTGTCCTAAGAATTCCACGCCCAACAATAAAACGTTGCCTGTCCTGCTCGAAGTAAAAGCGCTTAGCCCTTATGCCCTCCTCTGCACAGAGAGTTTGTGCCAGTTGCTGAACATATGATATTGGCTGGTTGAGGGAAGCACACCAAACATGGATATCTTTATTCAACAAGGTCAAATTTGGCGGTGGATGTTCCCACTTGTTAGCAAATATCATAAGGGCAGATTCCGTACTAGTTGTTAGTTCTCACTGTCCAAATCCGTCCGTAATTGCTGGGGAGAGTCACCCAATACTCCTCATAACTAGGAACACTACTCAAATTATCTTGTTCGTGCAGTTCTTCTCGATAATCGCCACCGCTAGGAAACCAGAACGGCACGCTCTGCTCACTATCGCCAAAATTGAGAGCTATTAGGCTGAAAGTATCTTCGTATTGGCGCGAGAACAGCAGAATGTTCTGAGATTGATAACGCTCATAGTTGTTGTAAAAGAAGTGGTTGCCGTAGCGAAACTGAGGTCGCTGGCGGCGCAATTTAATCAGCTTCCTAACTAGAGCGATCGCGCCTTTGCCAATGGCATCGTAGAAGAAGTCCCAACGGATAGGGCAAAGTGGCGTCACATGTTCAAAACCTGGTTCGGGGAAATCATTGTTCTCACCTAGCTCCTGACCTTGCCACAGCATAGGAACACCTTTGGCTGTGAACATACCTATGAGATATGGCTGAATTTTATACCACAAATTGCGGTCACCCTCTAGCAATCCTTCAGAGCCTTGACTAATAACCCCGAAGTTACAGACAAA
>JAFASY010000064.1 GCA_019244235.1 Chroococcidiopsidaceae cyanobacterium CP_BM_ER_R8_30 | reverse complement strand
TTTCAAGTTGGTAGATCGTAATGGTTGGTTGCTTAGGAGAGCCAATAAACCGAATGCCACCAAACGCAGCATAGTCTACAATGATGTACTCTAAAACACCCAAATCCTCATATTCAGCTAGCTTGGTCAGATAGTCGTCCTTCCAGTTGTTGCTCACAACCTCAATAATGCCAGGTGGCGGAATATAGGCAGCAGCGGAACTAGAGCTACTTTTCATCCGCTGCCATTCTTCCCGATCAAAGATAACAATATCTGCTTTCCGGCTTTTTTCCTTATCTCCGGGTGCTATCTTAAGCCGAACTTGCTTGGACTGTCGCGACACGTAGGGCAGGGCTTTGTCTTGGCAGTAATTTTCGAGGTAGGCACACAGTCGCTCAATCAAATCCTCATGATTGGCATTAGGTTCTGATAACGGCACAGGAATCCCATCGCTTAATTCAAACTCTCTACCTGAGCCATCGTCCCACGCGAGAAACTCTTCAAAAGTCAGGGGTTGTGTAACGGCTACATACATTGCCCTCGCTCCGTTGCTGACGAGTACTTGACTCAAAGGTCAGCCGGAGTTCCACTCTGGCTGCTGCTTTCTTGCTAGCTCAATGCTACCAAGTTACAAGGTGTCGATAATGCTCTTGAATCTCCTGAATCGAGAACACAGCCTGAAACTTCAATCCGGCTGACTGATACAATTCGGCACCTCCCTGCTGTCGATCTACTAGTGCAATGACTTGCTTGACGCTGTAACCTGCAGCTCTGAGGCGCTCTACTGCCTTCATTGCTGATTGCCCAGTCGTGACAACGTCTTCCAAGACAACAACATGGCTATTAGCCTCCAGGATAGGACCTTCAATGTATGCTCGCGTACCATGTCCTTTGGCTTCCTTACGCACAATCAGTGCTGGTATTGGTCTATGTTCATAAGCAGAAACCACACTAACAGCTGTCACAATCGGATCGGCTCCCAGGGTTAACCCGGCAACTGCCTGAGTATCTTTGGGTAACTCAGATAGGATGAGCCGTCCAACTGCTAAAGCCCCCTGAGGATGTAGTGTAACTTGCTTACCGTTGATGTAATAAGAGCTGCGCTGCCCAGAAGAAAGCACAAACTCACCTTCTTGATATGCTAGTTGACATATTAGCTCCAGCAGCAACTGACGCAGCATGGTGAAATCGGCAGTGGCTGCCCGGACATCTGAGCGAGTTTGGTTTGAATTATGGGTCATGAATTTCTATTCTTAGTTGTGGTCAAGCCCAAAGTTAGGCTAGAAATGATTTCAGGCTCAACGTTTCGCTCAAGACAACTCCATAGCTTACGTTGAGCAAGCTCAAGCATAAGTTAATCGTATTACCAAGACTGAGAGTGAACGTTATGAATTTAAGATACAATCTAGCAGGTGTATTAATTCTTGCTGCCTCCGTTGCCATTTTGCCTTCTACTGCCACAGCTCAACCAATTAGCAACAATGCCAGCAATCCTGAAACAACGGCTGATGTAATTGAGCAAGCAATTTTTAAGAACACTCCCAACTTTTTCCGCGACCAGTCTATCCCAGATCAGTTTAATGCCGCATTTGGAGTCGGCACAATCATCAAAAACTCCTATCCTGAAAATCAAGACCGACGAGATGCCCAGCTGGTTGACTTTATATATAAGGATGCTTTGAAGCAGCAGTATAGTCCAACTATTCGGACTCAAGATTTACCAAATCCTTACAGCAGCTCCCTCTTGTACCCAAATACTGCCTATCCTGACAGGGGCTTTACTCCAGTCCCACCTCGTTAGATTATGGGATTTCGAGAATCCAGGGTGCAGGAGTTGAACCTGCCTGGGGCGAATTATGAGTTCGCTGCCTCAACCGCTCGGCCAACCCTGGGTTTTCAATCATTGTAGCGTGAGTCCGCAACCTGCGTTAAGCAGACGACAACTGTTTTAAGCCTTATGACTAGACCTTGAAGGAGCTGTATACTAAAGCGATGAGAGTCAATTTAACGATAGTTTTTACCTTAACCTTATTGGTCTTGATGGTAGCAGCTGGCAGCGTGAGTGCAATGTTAGGGTTTAAGTTAGGTCATGAAGCGCTCAAAGATGTGACTCAGCCAGATGTGCGCACTGGGCATAAGTTTAAGGGGCGTAATGGAACGCTAGAGCCGGGAGCAGTAGCGACGATACCAGAAGCGGATATTCTAGCCAATGTCAATAAGTGGATTGAGTCTAAAGGCAAGCATCCTAAGCCTGAAAAGCCTCAGCAGGAAAAGAAACAGAATAAGTCGGCATCAGATAAAAAGAACCAGTCAGCGGATGCAGCACCCCTCCAGCCAGGTTTTCCCATCGCTACTCAGAATCAAGGAGTCAAGCTGGAAGTGGTGTCCGCTCATGACTCCGGTGGCTTTTTCCTGATGAAAGTCAACTTCAAGAATGAGGGAAACCGGGACGTACACTTTCTCCCTAGTTTCTTGGCTGTGACAGACGAACAGGGACAAGAGTTAAGTGCGACAACTAATGGTATGCCTGAAGACTTACCTGCTAATGGACAGAGCTTTTCTGGCACAGTGAGCATCCCCATCAATTTGCTGGACAATGTTAAGAACGTCTCAATGACTCTGACAGATTACCCGGACCAACAAGTGAGGCTGCAACTGACAGGGATTCCCGTTAAGATCTGAACGACCTTACTACTGGCGAAATTCTCTAAGCATAGCTTCAGCTCTTTGCACCCCTGTTGTATATCCTTGATGTTGATAGAGGCTACGTGCCTGATTGAGAGCGGCGATCGCTTCCTTATTGTGCCCCTGCTTCTGAAGGATTGCCCCCTTCAATTCATAAGCCCTGGGAAATTTGGGAGCGATACTAATCGCCTTTTTGTCTACCTTCATGGCTTCTGTGTATTTGCCCTGACGGAAGAGGACTACACCTAACCCCAAGTAGGCGTTCACGTCTTTGCGATTCAACTGGACAGCCCGACGATAAGCGGCTGCAGCACCAACGTTATCTCCTGAATTAGCCAGACTGTAGCCCAGTGCATACTGATACTGAGAGTTTTTAGGAGCCAGGGCAACAGCCTGTTGATAAGCGGCTACCGCTGCTGGATAATTCTTTTGGCGATCTTGCAAGTAGCCAATGCCAGAATAAATCTCTGGATCTGTTCGATCCAATGTGACTGCCTGTTGATACAGGGTGATAGCGTCAGAAAAATCTCCAGCATCTACTAGCCTGCGCCCTTCCTCTAACAATGTATTCAGTTGTTGTTGGTTGGTTAGGGAAGGACTACTTGCTGGTCGATCTTTATCCGGCGGTATGACTTCCTGAGATTGGGCTACCAACGGTAATGTAGTGGTAAGTCCTACTAGCAAGGAAAAACCAACTACCAATAGCTGCTTCCTGGTCGAATTTTTCAGATGAGTCTGCAATTTTTTTGCTGTTTCTAAAATCTTTGTCTATTAAAACAAGAAAAGCTGCTCTTGGGAACTATTTGTTTCCACCTTTTTCCATGTAGTAACAGAACGAAGGCTTATCATCTCTTAAACTGATTAGGGTTGATATACGAATTAAGTTGGCAATACCATTCATAATAATGAATCACGCTTCTGCCAGACTTTATATATGCTCCTGCTCAATTTTCTGATGAAGGAGTTGAAGCTCATCATTTAGTCGCTGTGGCGACTCTTTGAAAAAATCAGCAATTGTTGCGAACCTCCAACGCCAATCTAGTCGCTCTAGCGCTTGCCGATAGTTTCTCTCAGCCTGCTCGGTTCTCCAAGTGTGTACTGCTTGTGTAATAACCCGAAGTCCATCTTCTCTTTGAATGGTTCCAGTATCTAATGTTGCACCAGACCAAAGCAAGCTATCAATGCTTGGCTCTTTCGGGGGAATACCTGCCACAACTGCTCCGCAGGCGAGTGCATCAACCCATCGTGCAGTTATATACTCACGGGATGGATGGGTATAGTTAGTCGGGTTAGCAGTGTTAGAAAAAGCAAGCATAAACTTTGTTTGGCGATAAAGCTTCATCAACGTTTCCTGATTCCTACTTGCACTATCAACAAACTCTATAGGACGTCCGTGGAAACGGAGGTTCCGCTTAAGACATGCCTGCTCAGTCACCAAGTCATCATCCCATTCAGGTGGCTGGCGTCCTACTCGAGTTAAATCCCAGATTCGTTCTGGTTCTTTCCCTCCAAGGCGTAGGACATCCGTCCCCCATGGCAACCAAGTAGTAGGCGTCTTCATTAGCTGCATCCACATCGGAACATCCTCCTTGGTGGTGAC
>JAFASY010000237.1 GCA_019244235.1 Chroococcidiopsidaceae cyanobacterium CP_BM_ER_R8_30 | reverse complement strand
TAATGAGGTTGTTTCGACATCAACATGGTCAAATTGATATCCTCCAAGCCTTCTCGGTCCAAGCATTATTGAATAACCCGTTCTCCGGCACAACAAATTTAGATAGGCAGGGTGGTGCTTGAACCAACGAGGGTACACCTTTGTCATCAGCTTGAATCAAGCTGACTATCCAGGGGAGAAAGTCCAAGATTTCCTCCGGCAAAACAGTTAACTCAAAGTCCCAACCCTGATTAAGACCTTGATATTCTTGCTCATGCTTAACTCTAGTGACGCTACCAGCACTCTTATTAATGGCTAACCGTAGCAGGAATGGGCGTTTAGGAAAAAAATCGTCAGGTGCTGTATGAGCATAAATATTCACATAGTTCAGTCGTTGCCTACCGTCCACCCAAGACGCAATCGGGGAATTACTACTACTATAGGATGTACCAGTAATTCTCACTGGCACTTTCATAGCAGTAGCAAAGAGCGAGTAGAACTCACACCTCAGTTCGCTAACAATGCGTTTTGCTTCTGGAGTCACAGTTACTACACCTCTTAAGAAAATAACGTTAGTTTAATCGGTCTCGCTTGATTTAAAACAGTTGTGCTTACGAGCGGAAACGCCGTTTGCGCTGCTTGTGCATGGCAACAGCTTTGCGCTTGCGTTTTTGCAGAGGCGTTTCAAAATGGCGATGCTTTCTCATATCGGGAAAAATTCCCGCCTGGGAAACTTCTCGCTTAAATCTCCGGAGGGCTGACTCGATGCCTTCATTCTCACCAAGAATCACTTGGGTCATCCTCTCTCCTCCTATATTCACTTAAATTAGTAGCAGCTAGCAGTGAGCAGTCTCGTTAGCTTTTAACAAAAAAGGGCAAACTCCCTGTCTGCCCCTAAGACCTTAGAGTTGAACTCTGTAGCTTGTAGCTTAGTAGCGCCGAGAGTAGCCCCCACTATTGTTTCCTCGTCTGTCACCAGACGAACCTCTATCTTCCCGCGGCTTCGCCTTATTAACTTTCAAGTTGCGACCCATCCACTCAGCACCGTCTAGTGCCTCAATCGCTGCAGTTTCTTCGGCTTCTGCTCCCATTTCTACAAAGGCAAAGCCTCTCGGTCGACCTGTTTCCCGGTCTGTGGGCACTTGAACACGGTTTACAGTTCCGTATTCTGCAAAGACCTGTTTTAGGTCATCTTGCGAAACCTCAAAAGCTAGATTACCAACATAGAGTGACATAAAATATCTCCAGAATCAGAGTGTGTAGAGAGTTAGATCCGGAGAGAGGCTTGTTGTCTGGACAAAAACAAACTGCACAGCCGAATGTAATCTATAAGAGAACACTAACACAGAATGGGCAGTTGTCTATTTTTGAAACAGATAAGTCGTGACTTGCTGCAACACTTGCAATCCTCTTAAGGCACCTCGAATCAGTCGAGTACCAGCAATAGGTTGTCGGATTAATCTCAAAGCTAGGGGAAGCGGTTGCAGCGAACCACTAGGACTGATCGCAGAAGTTAAATCTGGGATGTTATGATGGCAACTGTCGCTGACGACACGTACCATTGCCACTGCAATCTTAGATGAACTCAGAGCCTCTAGGAAAGAATTACGTGAAATTGATCAACAAGGTATCTAAGAGCTGAGTTAATTCCTCTGGTTGCTGCTCTAGATAGTCGAGATAGTCTTGATATTGCTCAATCCCAACTTGTCGCATCCGTAGCGAGATTCGCCGCATCAAAGTCAGGCGCTTATAACCCGTTAAATCAATCTGCTGGACTTGTTTGAGCTCTTTGAGAAAATCTTCGAATTCAGCCGTTTCTAGGGATGGAGCGGAGAAGTCAACACTATGGGAATCTAGCGGGAACATCAGAGGCAACTATTTAGCTTGTGTCTAGTTTTAGTCTTAACCTTAACTCTTCTTCTCTCTAGGGAGAGAATTTAGTAATAAGATTATTTGTTACCCTGAACACAATACTCAGTCTCTTTAATTGCCTTAGAAGTAGGAGTTCAAGCCTGAGAATGGATGCTGGTGAATTGCTCCGGCGATCTGCTGCGGCAGAAAGGAGTTTCACCAGGTTGACCTGAATCGAAATCACTGATAAACAATTCGATAGCTAAAACAATTTGTAGCTTAATGATTCTAACTATTAACCTAGTTTAAATGCTTGGATAAGGTAGTCCGATTGTAACCCAGCAAACTAATACCCCTATACCTTAAGGATGATATTCATACTACATCTTCAGGTTTCACGTCATACTTTTTCGTTTATATATTGGCTGGCTTAGCGTGGAGAAAATTCCCAGACGTATTAAGAATTAGTTGTTTAAGCACCAGCAAGTATTTTATGCTATGATTAAATTAGCGAGAATTATTTTCGGCTATGTGACTAAGCATTAGACACCGTGCCATAGACATCTTCCCGGATCTAAATCTCTACATCCAAGTAGATATGGGAGGTATTTTATGTCGGTTTATGTAGGGAATTTATCTAATGAGGCCGAAGCAGACAATCTCAAGCGGATATTTTTAGAATATGGAACTGTTAAACAAGTTCAAGTACCTAGAGACCAGAAAACTGGTAAAAACCGAGGATTTGCTGTTGTAGCAATGGAAACATGTGACGAAGAAATCTCGGCAATTCAGATGCTCAGAGGTCTTGAATGGATGGGTCATATTCTCATAGCTAATAGGGCTAGGATTGAGTTAGAAGACGTTTGATTGTGCCATTTGTAGCAAATGTTTTTAGCTAGAAACACTTACTGTTTTGGTATTTCTAGCTGGTAGATTTATAAGAACGCAGCAGTACAGTAAAAAATGGGAGATGCATACTTTTATTAGTGGATTCCTACTACTGTGAGGTTCAAATATCTTTTGTTTTAATTCCTTTAGTTGTCTCACTTGACTTTGCCCATTTTGTTGCTAGAGAATTACGCTCACAGTCACTTGAGAAAAAAGACATAGTTAAATGTTTAAAAGCTTTAGGAATTAAAAATCGAGAGATTTTAAACTTGACGTGCAAAAGAGAGCTATGTATTCAACTGCAAATTGCTGCAGTGCCTGGTAAAAGTTCGGCCGAATATTAACAAAACAAGGTTAGAGAGATGCAAGTTTTATTAAATAAACTTCTTCAATCGCTGGCTCATAATACAACTGGAAACAATCAAGAATGTATAGCCATGTATACTGGGCAATCTATATTGAGTAAGTCTGCTTGCCCTTGTTGCTCATACATTTTGCTCCGCCATATAGATTTGGGAGGTATTTACTGGCGTTGTAGTCACTGTCACCAAGAAATGCCAGTTTATCAACCGTTACATAGTGATCGCAATGACCAACCAGCTCAGGACTTGTGAGCAGTGTAACTGGCTTTAGGCTGAGATAATAACCAGTGACAAGATCAATTTACAAAACAGTTTGACAACTTGACAACTTGTTAGGAGAAAAAAGATATGGATGCTCTGGAACTTTTAAAACGATACGCAGCAGGAGAACGTGACTTTAGCAACGTGAACCTGGTTCATGCGTGTTTAACTAAGGCAAATCTGGTTGGGACACACTTGAATGGAGCGCACTTGATTGAAGCAAACTTAAGGGGGGCTGACTTGACTGCCGCACATCTAAGTCAAGCAAAGCTGAATCAGGTAACCCTGGCTGATGCAAACATGATTGAAGTCTGCTTGATGAGTGCAGAATTGATTGATGTAGATTTGAGTGGGGCAAACTTGACTGATGCCAATTTAAGTGGAGCAGACTTAAGCGGTGTCAAACTAGGTGGAGCAAACTTGAATGGAGCAGATTTAAGTCATACAGATTTGAGGGGAGCAGATTTAAGGGGAGCAGATCTCAGTGGAGCTAATTTGAAGGAGGCAAAGCTAGGCGGAGCAGATTTAGATGGGGCATATCTAGAGAATGCAGACCTCAGTGGAGCCAACTTTGAAGCAGCAAATATGAGGAGAACGGGCTGGGTTGAAGCAAACGAACCTGAGTGT
>JAFASY010000151.1 GCA_019244235.1 Chroococcidiopsidaceae cyanobacterium CP_BM_ER_R8_30 | reverse complement strand
AAAAGAGGTAAAGGTGGGCTGGGACTGGGGTTAGCAATCGCCCGTCACATAGTGGAACTGCACCAAGGTACAATTCAAGCCCAAAGTCTGGGCTTGGGGCAGGGAGCCACCTTGATTGTGCGGCTACCGCTCATCACTAATTGCTCTCAGGTACACCTGTCTGCAAGTTTGGCACTATAACTGTTGTTCCTGTTGACACTCTCACCGTTAATCGCTTCGCGATGTGTTTCGGGAGATTCTTGCTTCATTGGGTTTATCTAGCTCTAAGTCATCTCTGTTCTAGAACCCCGTCCAGATTCCTCTCCTGTGAAGTCGCGGTCCTCAGCCGAAACTCTCTTTGCACGTGATCTTCAACTATATTTTGAAACTCTTGTACCTAGGCCGTCAGTGGAAAGAACTGCCTATCGAAAAGAACAAAGAAGGGGAACAGGAAATTCACTACACTAGGATCTATGCCGCCTTTCGGAGGTATGAAGCCCACGGGTGCTTTGATGCCATTTTCACGGGGTCTGTGTCACAAATAACTAGCAGTTTGACATTGCCACAAATTATCACAATTGGTTTACTTAGTGGGAGAAGCAGCGAATGGGAAGCCCAGATTCTATCGGAAACTACTTAATTGCACGACTGTCTGACCACGGCATTCAACATGTTTTTGGTGTACCTGGAGATTTTGTGCTGGGATTCGACAAGCTACTAGAAAATAGTCCGATTCAGTTGATCAACACCTGTGATGAGCAAGGTGCAGGGTTTGCCGCAGATGCTTATGCACGATTACAAGGATTAGGTGTAGTCTGTGTTACCTATTCTGTGGGTGGGCTGAAGATTGCTAATACGACAGCACAAGCCTTTGCGGAAAAATCTCCAGTTGTGGTGATTAGTGGTGCACCTGGTACCAACGAACGCATCAAGAATCCGCTCCTGCATCATAAAGTGCGTGACTTTGATACGCAATATAAAATCTTTAAAGAACTTACGGTAGCGGCTACTGTATTGGATAATCCCGATACGGCGTTTGCGGAAATCGATCGCGTTCTCGCGGCTGCTTGCCGCTATAAGCGTCCAGTCTACATCGAACTGCCTCGCGATATCGTCAATCTGTCAGGTAGTCCAAGCTATCAGCGCTACAGCTATCCAGAGAGCAGCAATCCGGATACGTTGGCAGCAGCTCTGAATGAGGCGGCAAATTTAATCAATGCCGCTCATCAACCTGTAATTCTCGTTGATGTTGAAATTCATCGATTTGGATTGCAGGACGCATTGCTCCAATTCGTGGAGAAGACAAACATACCAATAGCAGAAACCATTCTTGGCAAGTCGGTGATTAACGAATTTCACCCCAGTTATATTGGGTTGTATGAAGGAGCTATGGGAAATGAATTTGCTCGACAGTATGTTGAGACCAGTGATTGCTTGATCATGCTCGGTGTGTTTCTGACTGATCTGAACTTAGGTATCTTTACGGCTCACCTCGATCCCAAACGTTCCATCTCTGTAACGAGCGAGAAAACATCGATTCAGTTACACAATTATGAGGGGATTCGTTTACAAGATTTTGTTCAAGGATTAGTCACCGCGGACATTCAGCGTCGAGAAACCAAGCTACCCAATCGCTCTGAGCCACCGACTGTTTTCTCTCCGGTAGCGAATCAGGCAATTACGATCGCTCGATTATTTGAACGACTGAATTTCTTCTTGAGCAACGACATGATTGTGCTTGCTGATGTGGGAGATGCGCTATTTGCAGGTATAGATTTATTGATCCATGGTAAAACTAGATTTCTTTCGCCTGCCTACTATGCATCATTGGGATTTGCCGTTCCTGCTGGTATTGGTGCTCAAATGGCTCACCCTAATGTTCGTCCGTTGATACTAGTGGGAGACGGTGCCTTTCAAATGACAGGAATGGAGGTGTCAACGATCGTGCGCTATGGATTAAATCCAATTATTGTCGTGTTGAACAACGGTGGATATGCAACTGAGCGACCGATGCTGGATGGCAAATTTAACAACGTGTTGCCCTGGCGGTATAGTCGCATTCCAGAAGTGTTAGGGGTAGGTCAAGGTTTTGACATTCACACTGAAGATGAGTTAGAAGCTGCATTGTTGGAGAGTCAATTGCATGTAGAAAGTTTTTGTATTCTAGATGTGCATCTCGATCCACAAGACACATCGCCTGCTCTAAAGCGACTGACTTACGCATTAGGACAAAATGTCTAGAGGAGAGCGTGATGACTTTGAGCGGCTCTATTGCAACAAAAAGAAGTCATGTTCTAGATCGGGTTGCTTTGCTCTTAAACAGGTAAGCCAAACTCAATTTCATCTAACTCCGACTCCTCGATACCAGTCTCTTCCGGCTCTTCAACTCGTGTAATTTCGACCTTCACACTCTCAGGTTTTGGCCGCTGTAGGAGTTTATGATTCACTTGCTTGAGGTGTGCGAGTTTTTTTTAATTCCTGAATAACTGTTTCGGACTGACATGTAACACTCTGGCGATATCTCTCACTCCACTACCGTCAAGTGTCATCTCCACAATCTGCTGCTTGACCTCTCGTGTTCTTCCCGGATAAGTTTGAGGCAGAACGTGCATTGCGATAAGGACAATCAGCGTTTTGGCAGCGATAACGTTGTTTTCCTAGTTGCTCTCACCTTTCGGAAACCGAGAGTGCCACACGATTCAGCCTTGCCTCGTTGAAAGCCTCCCCCCCACAGAAGCCTGCCTGCGGTTTTCCCGCACAAGCTTCTCTGTTGTAAATAATAAATAGAGCAAAAGATTCCTAGAAAGATATGTAATTTAGACGGCTAATCTAAAGATTTGGTCAAGAAAGAGAGCTATTCTATAACATCCTTTTTTAACTTTGTGAATTGTCCTTAGTCTTAAATTAGATCGGCTATTAAATGGTGGCTATGTTGGCGGGAACAACTATAAATCCTGCTATTCGCTCATCATTGGCAAAAACGACAGCTACTTTAAGCAAATGCGGCGTCTAAATTTGAGAAAAGGTAGAGTTGAAACGACAGTAACAACTACATGTATCAGGATCTATAGCTGACACCAACTCGGCAGTGTTACTGTCGTTTCATGAAGGCCAGAAACTTACAAAGTCCCATTAGTACGGCGAGCGCTGAAAATACAGGCTGTCATTTATCTGAAGCGGTCAGAGCTTCGGCTGGCCTTAGGTTCTAACCCATCTTGAGTCAGACTTGTGAGAAATCCGGGATTAGACTTGTGGCAAAGGTCATCAAAGCAAAAACGAGACCTATTTGTAGGATTTGCCGCAGTAGGCACAAAACCGATGTTTAGTTGAAGTCATTGGCTCATTGCAGCTAGCACAACGATCGCGCAGCGCAGTCCCGCAGGCAAAGCAGTATTTAGAACGCAGGTGCAGCCATATTGATTCTGCCTCAGTCCCAGGTACCCAACAGTTGGGGCAAATCTTCAACTGTTGCACTGTCGTCACTGGAACTCCCCGACACACTGCATCTAGATATGAATCTGAAATCTGCAATGCCCTCGATAGCCCAACTTTGCTTTTGGCGGAAAGTCGAGTTGTCTTACCTCCTTCGATCTTGCCCACACTCATCAAGTGGATTCCCGACCTTTTGGCTAGCTCTGCTTGACTTATATTCATCCCTGTCCGCACTCGTCGCACATATTCTGCCAGTGATTCATCCGGCTTTGGCGACCTATCAGGTTCAATAGTTAACATAATAATGGACAAAAAAATATATATTGCTATTGTACTCTATGTTAGACATTACAAACTATTTTACGTTGGAGTGAGTCCAAAATTTATGAGTATTACCTTAGCTAATCTTGCTACACAATTTTTAGAGCGCCCTGGTTTAAGTCAAAGCACAATTCGCTCATATGAATCAGCTATGATTCCCCTACTTCAACAGTATGGGCAAGTGCCCATAGACTCTCTAGACCGTCAGATACTAAAGCAGTACCTCAACTCGCTAACTCACCTGTTGTATACAACCCACAATCGCCATCAAACAATCATTCAATCCTTGTTCAACTTTGCAGTCGAACAAGGCTATTTGGTTGCCAATCCACTCGCTAAGCTCAAACGTCGCCAGCCGTGTTTAGCCAAAGGAGAACACAACACTGCTGAAGCCATTCGTTACCTCACCTCCCAGCAATTGCAAATCCTCTACAGCCTTGTGGAGCAAAATTCCCGTCTGCACACCTTGATATTGCTACTCCACAGAACTGGTGCGAAAGTGTCGGAGGTCCTAGCTCTCGATTTAGAACAGGTAGACTTTATCGGGCGCAAATTTTTAGTTATTGGCAATGGAAACAAGCAACGCTGGTGCTTCTACAGCGAGGACATGACCCAAGTCCTAGAAAAGTATCTCAAACTCTATAGGCACCCTGGCCATCCTGCTCTCTTTACTGCTCAACATCCCTTCACCCTAAAAGTCACTCGTCTTTCTTACCGGACGGCACATGACGATTGGACTAATCTGGTCCAACAAAGCCCAGAACTGGCAAAGGCTCGTCTTTACGATCTGAGACATACTTTTGCTATGGAACGCGTGGGACTGATGGGAATTGAAGAACTCCAAACGCTAATGGGACACACTAGTATCCAGACGACTTTACGCTATCAAAAAGTCATATCTATCCGTGCAGAAGAAGTTGCTAGGAAAGCATTACACACTTTAACTATAACTTGAATTGGCATTAAGTACTCGTTAGACTTATACAAAATATTCGGCTAAACAAAATATACTTTTTAAAACAAATTAGTTTTTGTTAAACTAAGATATGTTTACTGTATTTAATGTTAAATAAAACTTAATGTATTTTGATTTTTTATATTAAAAAGTTTTTAATGCGGTTTTTTCTTTAAACTCTGCATTAAGAGTATAAGTCTTTGCAAGAATGTAGGAGGAAGCCATAGATGGCGAAAATAGATCGGCTGTATCAACGCCATAATATGCCACGCCAATAACACCAGACTAATTTCGGGTATGCTAAGCTCTATGGGAGCTTTAAAGCAAGATTTAGGCAAAAAGCTGCTGATTTAGCTTTTTTGAGACGTTTGATTGGCTTCTTGCCTATGGTAATTTCTGTAACATGAACTTTGACGAGTTAGGCCAGCTGATAGAGAAATTGCGCTTACAACTTGCTGCACTGCAGCAACACACTGATTCTGAGCTAGCGTGTCAACAACTGTTTCGGGCAACTCTAGAGGAACTCCTAGCTGGATTTGCCAGACTCACACTTGCTAAGGAGGAACTGCATCGGCAGCAAGAGGAGCTAGAGATCGCACGGATGGCTGTAGAGAGAGAGTGCCAAATAGCGAATCAAGAAGATCTTGGGCTAGTGCAAACACCTGCTAAGCTTGGCAGCTTTGAATGGGATCTACAGACCAATATCATTATTCGGTCAAAAGAGCTGGAAGCATTGTATGGCCTGAAGCCAGGAGAATTCGGTCAAAGGCGTGACGAATGGACTAGATACGTGCATCCGGATGATTTGACTCAGGCTGAAATCGAATTCCAGAAATCTCTGATTACAGGTGAGTGGTATAGCGACTTTCGCGTGATTTGGCCAGATAGCAGTATTCACTGGCTTCAGGTTAGAGCCAAGGTTTTTTTTGATGAAGCAGGTAAGCCTTTGCGCGTGATTGGAGTTGATGAGGACATTACCGACCGTAAACAAGCTGAAGCGGCATTACAGGAGAGCGAAGCTAAATTTCGTTTGCTGATTCAAAATAGCTCTGACATCATTAGTATTGTCAACCTGGGAGGAACTATTCTCTACGTTAGCCCATCTGTTACCAGAATTTTGGGATATAACCCAGAGGAAATGTTGGGCAAAAACGTTTTTGAATTTATCCATGCCGAAGATTCTCTCAAGAGTTTAAATACCTTGAGCTATCTGATTCAAACGGAGGGTACAACTACCCAAATTGAGTGCCGCGTTCGACGCCAAGACGGTTCCTGGTGTTTTTTAGAATCAACTAGTAGCAATCTACTAGTCGAACCATCGGTCATGGGCATAGTTGTTAACTCCCGCGATCTAACTGAGCGAAAAGTTGCCGAAGAGCGATTACTGCATGCAGCACTCTACGATGCATTGACAGGTCTTCCCAACCGTACTTTGTTTATGGAGCGGCTACAACATGCAGTCGAGTATGCAAAAAGGCATAAAGATTTTCTATTTGCTGTTCTGTTTCTTGATTTGGACCGCTTCAAATTCATCAACGATAGCTTTGGACATAGCTTTGGTGACCAATTCCTGCTGCATATAGCCGAAAGCCTTAGGACATGCTTGCGCTCAGTAGATGTAGCTGCACGGCTAGGAGGAGACGAGTTCGCCATTTTGCTAGAAGGTATTAGGGATATTAGCGATGCAGTGCGTGTGGCTACGCGACTGCAACAGCAGCTGTCACTTCCTATAACTTTAGGTAGACAACAATTGTCTACCACAGTGAGTATTGGTATTGCCCTAAGTACAATTAGTTGTGACCAACCAGAAGATCTACTGCGCAATGCTGACATTGCAATGTACAGAGCGAAGGCGCAGGGCAATGCCCGTTGTGAAATTTTTAACATGGTCATGCACCTTCAGGTTGTAGAACGATTGCATCTAGAGAGAGAGCTGCGTCGAGCCATTGAACTTCAGGAGTTTCGGGTTCACTACCAACCAATTGTGTCACTTACGACCGGGCGAATAACAGGTTTTGAAGCGTTGGTTCGTTGGGAACACCCAGAAAAAGGTCAAATCTTACCAGCTAAATTTATCCCACTGGCGGAAGAAACCGGACTCATCGCCCATATCTGTCAATTGGTTCTCCGTATAGCCTGCACCGAGATGCGCTCCTGGCAGTTAAAAATCCCGGTTGCACTCCCCTTTAAGTTAAGTGTAAATTTGTCCAGTAAGCAGTTGGCTCAACCAGACCTCGTAGACCAAATTCAACAAATCTTGCAGGAGAGTGGATTGGAGGCTGCCAGTTTGAGGCTAGAGCTGACCGAAAGTGGGTTGATGGAAAGTACTCAAGCAGCAACAAAAATGCTTGAGCTTTTGAGGGATCTGGGTGTACAGCTAACTATTGATGACTTTGGCACTGGATATTCATCACTGAGCCGTCTCCATCACTTTCCGATCAATGGATTGAAGATCGACCGTTCTTTTGTTTTTGGGCTTGGTCTTGACCCTAGAAATACAGAAATTGTCTCGACGATTGTGACGCTGGCTCATCGATTAGGTGTAGATGTTACAGCAGAAGGGGTAGAAACACTAGAACAACTGACACTCCTAAGAGCTATGAAATGTGAATATGGGCAGGGTTATTTTTTCTCTAAACCCTTAGACAGCTGTGCGGCAGAGGCTCTAATCGTAGCAAATCCACATCATTGGTAGAGCAAACAGTGAATCGTAAGAATCTAATGCTTCAAAATAGCAAGTCCACACCACCTTTAGCCCACTTCTTGCGCATATGGTTAATACTAGGTTTCACTACGCGGCGTCATTCCTGCGACTGTCTACAGCACTACTTATCTTCAGTTGCAAGTTTGGCTACAGTCAGATCGTAAGGGCGTTCAGTATCATCTTCACCCATGTACTCACCATTCTGAATTTCTAAAAGAATTAGCGGAATAAATCCTGGATTCTCTACGCTGTGTAGCGTTGCTAGTGGAACATAAGTTGACTCATTCCGGTGCAGTAGTCTTTCCTCATCGCCACAGTAAACCTTAGCTGTACCGGAAACTACGACCCAATGTTCACTACGATGATAGTGGATTTGTGGTTTAATGCGATGCTTAGGTTTAATTTCGAGCCGATTGATGCGATAATTCTCTCCCTCCTCCACAACCTCAACTTTTCCCCAGTATCGCATTCCCGAATGTGCAGAGGGTTCATCTTGGTTAAACTGAGCCTGATTCTCATTCCGAGTCATAAGTAGCCTCTGAAAAAGTACAGCCTTTCGCTCTTCTCGCTAAAAGCTAGTTTTTATGTGCCACTGCATAGCAATTGGATCTACGCTATGGTAGTTCCTAAAAAAGAAACTTGTCAACAAAAATTTGCTTAACTACAACGATGATTGTCTTCATTGCATCTCTCCAAAGAAGGGCTCCCTAGCTGTAAAGCAGGAAAACCACACTCTAGACTGATTAGTGGACTATCTCTCCTTATTTCCCCCAACGAGGTATTGCAGAGTACATATTGCTAAGAATAACAATTGTTAATATAATGTAAAGATTATTCGCGAACAAACGCTTTATGAGTGGGTAGATGGAACTTCAGGAGAGAAGCAGGGTCAAATCAGCAGCAATTTACTTAGACAGTTCAAGACTGTGAGGAGACATGTTCTTAATGACCAGCAATTTTTTCCCTCTTGCCCGTCGTCTGAGTCCATATCTTAATGACCTGAAGCGCTTGATTGCATTTGCCTTCGTTGCTTCTGTCATTGCTTCTTTTGCAGAGGGATTTGGTGTTGGTTTGATGGTTCCCTTGCTACAGGAATTGTTTGCACAAGGAACAAGTCAGAGTGGCAGCTTTTTGTCTCGCTTCTTCAGTACCTTTCTCCACATTCAGAATCCAACTCTCCGCCTGGGTCTAATCTGTTTGACAATTCTAGGAGCAGTTACACTCAAAAACTTTTTTAATTACACTGGCACAACTCAGATGGCTAAGATTAGGGAAATCCTAATCCTGCGACTGCGTCAGGCGATGTTCTTGCAACTACAAACGGTCGGTTTGTCATTTTATAGCGAAAATCGGCTGGGAGACTTGATGCAGACACAGTTTGGAGAGCTAGAACGGGCCAAACAAGGCTTTGACTTTTTCCTCCAGATGATTTCTAAGGCGCTTACAAGCCTGATTCTTGTGCTGTTCCTACTATTTTTGTCCTGGCAACTGACTTTGATTGCCATAGCAGGAGTTATTCTGACAGTCTGGATGGTCAATTCAATCCATCACTCTATTCAACGTCGGGGTGAGCGGATGACTAGATACGCAACGCAACTCAGTGCGAATACTCTAGAGGTATTGAGTGGCATCCAACTCATTAAAACCTCAGCCAGTGAAGAATATGAAATTGAGCGCTTTAACTCTACGAGCCAGCAACTTTTAAAACAGTCTTACGGTTTCGAGAAACAGGTTCATATGATTATGCCGATCTCAGAAACAATCGGCATAGGTGTTTCCCTAGGTATTATCCTCACTGCCTACACTTTCTTGATAAATCATGGGTTACTTTCCGCTGCCGGACTTTTAACTTTTGTCGCTGTTTTATTGCGTTTAATTCCACTAACAATTGAAGCTAATTTTCTGCGCGGTCAGCTTTCCTTCTCACTAGCTGCGTTTGATCGGGTTTGGCAACTGCTTAATCCTGACGATAAGCCATATATCAAGAATGGTAAACGCCGCTTTACTGGTTTAAAGCAAAGAATTCTGCTCCGTAACGTGAATTTTAGCTACGACCTGGATAAGCCTGTACTTAAAGATGTCTTTTTTGAAATTCCCAAAGGCAAGACGACAGCCTTGGTTGGAGGTTCAGGTTCGGGTAAATCCACCATTACCAAGCTCTTACTACGCTTTTATGACGTTAATGGAGGAAGTATTGAAATTGATGGTTTTGACATTAGACAATACGAGATAGAGAGCTTGCGTAAGCGGATGGCAGTCGTAAGTCAGGATACATTCCTGTTTAACTGTTCTGTTCGTGACAACCTTGCCTACGGTTTAGAGAGGCTTTCGGATTGGGAGATTGTAGAGGCAGCACGCCAAGCCAATGCTGACGAATTTATTCGCAATTTACCGCAAGGGTATGATACTCCCTTGGGTGATCGCGGAGTGCGGCTTTCTGGCGGTCAACGCCAGCGTTTGTCAATCGCCCGAGCTTTGCTACGTAATCCTGACATCTTAATTTTGGATGAAGCGACTAGCAACCTCGACCCAGAATCTGAACGCCTGGTTCAAGAGGCTCTAGAGCGCATCTGTTATCATCGGACCACGATTATTATCGCCCACCGTTTTTCAACCATTGAGAACGCTGACCGATTAATCGTACTCGACCAGGGTGAAGTGAAAGAGCAAGGTACTTGGAATCAACTGATTGAGAAACAAGGGCTTTTCTGGAAGCTGTACAATCTCCAGTGTGTTGGTACAACAGAGTGTGCGCCACTATTGGCAAAAGTTTAGGCGCAAAACTCTCTCATTTTAGGAACGTAGCAGTTTAGTGTGAGCAGCCAGAATAAGCTTTTCAGTTTCCTCCCAGCCAATACATTTATCAGTTACCGACACACCATATTTTAACTGTGCGATATTGCTGGGAATTGGTTGATTACCTTCGTACAAATTAGATTCGAGCATCATTCCTACGATGGATACATTGCCGTCTAATACTTGTTGAATGGCATCTTCAAAGACAGAAGCTTGACGTCTGTAATCCTTATTTGAATTTCCATGGCTACAGTCAATGACGATTCTGGATGGTAAATTAGCTGCTTTTAATTTCGCCTCCGCAAGTTTAACATTTGCCGTATCGAAGTTAGGTTGAGTGCTACTACCGCGCAATATAACGTGACCGTAGGCATTGCCTTTAGTGCGGAAAATGCTGACTTGTCCTTCCGGATTGATTCCTAGAAAATGGTGAGAGATGCTAGCTGATTGGAGGGCATTCAAAGCAACTTGAATACTACCGTCTGTGCCATTTTTGAAACCGACTGGCATGGAAAGCCCGCTTGCCATTTCGCGGTGAGTTTGTGATTCAGTTGTGCGAGCCCCAATTGCTGACCAGGAAATAAGTTCGCTGATATATTGAGGAATTATTGGATCTAAGGCTTCTGTACCAGCAGGTAATCCCAATTCTGCAACCTTTATTAGCAGATTGCGAGCAATCAGTATGCCCTTTTCTATATGGAAAGAATCATCCATATTAGGATCGTTAATTAATCCTTTCCATCCCACAGTTGTTCTAGGCTTCTCAAAGTAAACCCTCATTATTAGCAGAAATTTATCCTGCACTTGCTCAGACAGTATCTTCAGTCTTTTAGCATATTCGAGTGCTGCTTCTACATCATGAATGGAGCAAGGACCAACCACAATAAATTTTCTATTATCGAGACCTTCTAAAATATTTTCAATTTCCTTGCGATATTTCAAAACATTTCCTTCTATGGAATCTGTTAAAGGTAGTTTCGATTTGACTTCGTTAGGAGTCAATAGAACATGTGAATCTTCGATGTGAGTGTTGAATAACTGGTCTGGCATGAGGTAGAGTTCCTAATTCTCCTGGATTGTTAGAATGTTGATCTGAGTCAACTGTTCTAGAGTGGTAGAAAACCTCAACAATCTTAGATCAAAAATCCACTCTATTGCCACACTCTGGGTTCTGAGCGTTGTCAAGCACACAACGAGCTAGAATAGCGCTTTTTCTCACGAACTCTTAATATCAAATAAGAAGTCGTACGCTAGTTCGATTGTAGTTGAACTCAAAGGCTAGTGGTATCAATTCACGTTTTTCTCCCAGCATACCAGATCAGTAGATGACTGACATATGGGAATAAGTTGAGCCAAAGCTTAAGTACTAGCTATTTTTGGGCAATTTGTAGTCCCAATAATTTTCCCTCAAAACCCAATCGAATAGGATTGGATCAGTGCGAACTGCATTTTGATGAAATTGATAACCGTTGCGATAAGCTTGAGAGGTAAGTTCTCCTAACATACGCCGCTCTTGAGAAACCTCTTTTGAACTGCTGAAGTGTGATTTAAGGAAAGCTCGCCAGTCATTCAATGAATTTCTCATACCTTTAAGGCTTTCTCTTAACACCAGCCGGAATTTATTCCGACCATTTTTTCTGATTGCTGAATAAGAATCAGAAACGCCTTGGGAGAAGCTTCGTTGCTCAAAATACTTATAAGTCATTCTTGTTCGTGGAGTCTGATGGAAGACAAGGGCTCCCGGATGATACATTGCCTTGTAACCTCGATTAGCGGCTTTGGCAGCTAGACCTGATTCACCGTCTCCTTGAAACTTTTGCAGGTGGCTAGGGACATTATCAGGATGGAATCCGCCTAAATCAAATAAAGCCTGCTTGCGAATGGAAAAATTGAGTCCCCAGATGCAGAGAGGATCTATTTCACGAGCTGAGTCTCCTAGGTCTGCCAAACTCAGAAAGGCACAGAACTTACCACCAGCGTATTCGTACCAAAACCAATCCAACCAGCCTGGTGGTTCTACCTCGTACTTCGGCAAATTCCGCCCTCCGACAAGCTGTACAGTGTTGTCACTAAACGCCTCATGAATAGCTTGCAACCAGTTCACATCTGCTACTATATCATCATCAATAAATACTAAAATATCGCCTGCTGCTTCCAAGGCTCCACGATGTCTACCCGAAAGTAAACCAGGCTCTGGCTCATAGACATACCGAATTTGGCAAGAGGGGTGCTGGTCAATAAATTGTTTTGAAGTTGCTTGAGTTGTATCAGTTGAACCGTTATCTACGATTAAGATTTCAAACTGATCTGCTGGAAAGTCCTGTTGAACGAGGCTTTCTAGTGCCAAGCTGAGTGAGTGCTCGCGGTTAAGGGTGGGGATAACAATCGAAATCATAAAAGGGTGAAGTGGGTTTAGTGGAATCTCATAAGGAAGCGTAACAGATTATTATGATGCTTCAAACAAACAGAATCAGTAGCGCGATTATCCAAAAATAATAGCCTCGCTCCAGGTGTTGCAGGTATAGAGAAAAAGGGTTTTGTCGTCGCTTTAGACAGATTCATTGCTCAAGTGAGGCATTAGCCAGAGAGCCAGCTCTCTAGATTAAGTCATACTGAAACTTCCCACTTATGTTAGAGCTACTGCATAACTTATTGCACTGGTGAGCCACTACACCGATTTCTATGATCAAAACATCAAACATCGAAGCCGAATTCCACTTGGAACGGCTGAAGGAAACTCCGAAATGAAGCGAATTCTTACTGCTATTGCATTGGCTCTACCTCTAGCCGTTGCTACCTCTCTACCTAAACCAGCATCAGCACTCGAAGCGACCAACAATCCTCAAACGCTTAGGGCTTCTGATAAGCCAGAGTACATTGCACAGTATTACGGTCAGTATCAACAACGGGACCAAGGACGATACAGGGAGCAAGATAGAGGGCGGTATCAGCCGTGGGATCAGGGACGATATGGGGAGCAATATGGGAGGCAATATCAGTATCGGCAACCATGGGTTGCTGGTCACTATGAATATCGAAACCATAGAAGGGTTTTTGTTCCTGGGCACTATGAATACCGCTAGTTGATTTTACCCATCGCACCTCAAATAGCTTGAAAGGGCAATGCCCCTTCAAGACACTTCCTCTGTTAAGTGACGAACTAAGCTGCGGCTTTTAATAGTGCAGCAGTTGTATGGGAGCCCCTATTGTCGAGCAGGATGGCGTTGAAAGAAGTTCCAACTCTCCTGACTCCCGTTTAGAAGGTGATTGGCTCCCGTACCGCCTCTGGGCCAAATGTGTCCAGCCCCCTTCAGTTTGACTAACTCCACCTCTGCTCCTTCGTGACAATTTATATAACGCTCAATTTCCACCCGTTGATTGAGATCCAACCTTCTTGGGAGATTTTCTAGACAACCATCATGTTGCTGCCAAAACTGAATAGTTGCTGGAATTGACAACAGGGAACCGTAAGGCCGTTCTCCTCCTTCCCAAGGCACCTTCTGGTCTGCTGTCCCATTAATCATTAATATTGAAACGGGAACTGGGGGATGGCAGACTAACTGCAAGGGTTCTAGTAATGTAGATGCTACCGTGGCAAACGCGGCAATGGAAGACTTCTGGGAAGCTGCACATGCTAGTTGTTGCACCAGGAAACCGCCATTAGAGACGCCGACAGCATAGATTCGGTTCCGGTCAACGGTTCTGATCTGAGTGAGATGCTCAATCAGCACCGAGACAAATGTGACATCATCGGTGTCTGAACTATCAGGCTGTACAACAATATTCCACCGTCGCTCCAGTCCATCAGGATAAGCAACTAAGAATTTCTGTTGCTCTGCCAAATCACTTAAGCCGGTTTCTCGTGCCATATCTTTGCCCTGAGAGCCATAACCATGAAATGCCAACACCAAAGGCATAGGGTGAGCAACCAGATAGGATTTAGGAGTGTGTAACAGGTAGGTTCTAGATTGTCCTTGAATCAGCAAGCTGCCAGTTCCATCTCCTGTACGTGATGGGGGATTTGATATTGTTTTTGTAGTGACTTCCTGAGAATTTCGCTGTTGCGTTGCATTTGAATGACAAGCAGCTAGTAGTGCTATGAGCACTGACACTGTTAGAAGTTGGAGAAATGTGAGTTTCAAGAGCAGCTTTCAATGTTTGTCGAGTACAAAGCCAAGGCAAAAGTAAATTCTCAAATACCAACAACTTGATGAATGGTATTTTCATCGAGCAGCCTGGGAGTACGCTTTTCTCCCAAAAAACACTACAAGCCCCATTCGTGCTGTAGAAGCTCTCTGTAAGTAACTTCGCTGATCACCATATGTTGGTAAAGCTTAACTAAAAAATCTTTGGCTTGTTCAAGGCTCATTTCTTTGACTTGCAATTCAAAGGATTTGATACTAAATTCTTGTTCTGGAGAAAGCATAATTGGCCCACTCATAGCTATCCTCCTACTTTCAGGGTAGATAATTAGTTATTAATTGCAGAATTTTTGGTTGAAATGTTGAGTTTATATGCATCAATAAATGCATTTGTTTTTACTCTTCTAATATAGCAAGCTTCTAAAAAGTGATTCCTACTTCTAGCTATATATCTTTTAGACCAAAAGATATATAGCTAGTCTTTAGCAGTTCTTAGCCGAGTCACAGGAGAATTTATGCCTGTGGTAGGAGTAAGCATCTAGTATAAGTCAGTCGGAAGATTGTTTCAGGCAGAAGTACAAATTGTTAAGCTTGATATAGGCTGAAGGACAAGTTTTTCGAGTGAAGCTGCTAGTACTACGATAGATAAATAGAGATGGCACTCCCGCTTCAACGTTGTTGTTTTATCTCTACTCGTTGAACCTTGGCATACTCTATGTTTTTGTCAAGGCTGCCTTCAATTCTAGTTTAGGTACTTGAGCAGTACTTCAACGGACGATAAAGGGGTCGATGCGATCGACCCCAACGTCCTTATCAATAGGAGGATTGCAATGCTTGCTTTATTTCTATTTTTCATTATCTTCTGTATCTACATCTGGCTTGCTTATAAGCCCCGACACACTTCTACTCAACAGCAGCGCACCCACAGCACTGCTACAGCTTCGGCAGTTAAGGAAAATAAAACAGCCACGGATATAAAACAATCACCGTTAGGAACAGAGTTAATTGTTGATACAAACCAACCAGCTGGTCCTGATATGCCAGGTCCAAGTGGGAGAGAATTGATTCCAGTTGAGGAAATTGCTCCAGAGGTCGAACTCGCTCCACCAGCTGAGCCACCAGGTCCTGGGGACCCAATTGATAGACAAAATCCACCTCCACCCCCAGAGGCAATGGAAGCAATTCCTATTGCAATACCTCAGGCAGCTCCATCACCCTCTCTAGAGCCAGAGCCTTCCGAGAAAGGTGAGACTCCAGAACTCATTCGTCCTCACCCACCTAGTCCTGAATTAATAGAAGCTGCCATCCAAGATTCCGTTGAAAAGTCCCAATCATAAAAGATCTACTTGTTAGCCAGTAGTAAGTCTCGCTGATCTATAAAGAACTTTAAAGGCGGGTCTATGAAAGTTCGAGAAATAGATGGATTTATTCCCCAATACCGTAAAACTAATCGGAACAATGATGTCAAAGGAATGGAGGCATATCTCCAGAAAAATAATGAGAGAATTGGCACAGTTACTGATATTTTAGAGGACACAAATAACCATTCATGTTACTTAGTCCTTAATCTAGATGCTCAAACCTCTAGTAAGAAAGTCCTGCTTCCAGTTACTCAATCTCAGATTGACCATGAGGCAGATTTTGTCTATGTAATCGGGCTTAGTAGAGAGCAAATACGATATTTACCTGAGTTCAAAGAGAACCTGCTTTTGGATTGCAATGATGAAGACATATAGGAGCAGATTTAGGAACCATCGATGTGTAGCATATTAAATATCCAGAATTACCATCGCAGTCCAACCATCGTTCGTTTTTTTCAATTGAAAGCGATGGAGGGTTACAGCTTTGACATCTACTCGTTGATGATGACGCAGGGGATCTAAACGTTCTCCTTTAGTAACAGCAGTTAGGGTGTAAATTAAGCTCTCCTGAATGTGATTCTCCTTGATGTTAACCTGTTGTGGTCGCAGCATCAGCAATTCGCTATCTTTGTAGTAAACCAATTCTTGCAGAAAGTTAAACAGTAACAGATCGAGAGCATCATTTTCTAAATTAAAGGTGCGTGTTTGATTGAGAGTGATCGCCTCAAGATTCTCAACCATAATGTTAATTGCTGCATCACCTGACGCTATAAATAGCTCTTCTAGATCCTTTCCCCAAGCGCGAAAGGCAATATCAGCCGTAGCAATATCGTCTAGAAACTCATAAGGCATACAGCATTCCTAAATAACTCATAAAAATCTCTATTTCTTTCCTTGGCGCTCTTGGCGTCTAACGCCTTCGCGTTGCCAAAGGCGCTGGGGCGGTTCGTCTACTGTTCACAAGACCTCAAACATTCAACAATATCTAATTGATAATCAGCAATCTGTTTACCAATAAACACCAGTTCCGTTGCAGATGATTCAAACGGTTCTAGATCCCAACGCCCAGCAACGAAATTGAACAGGTAAGTTCCTGTAGGAAACCGTACAAAGCCTTTTGCCCGGTAAATATCGCTGCTCAAGCTGTTAGCAAACTCCTCAAAACAGGAGCGATCACAAACTCCCTGACTTGTATAACTAAAGGATTCAAACTCAGGTTGATGCCGATGATGGGGGGGAGATTGAATCTGTTCTCGACCAATACCAAATAGTAGATCTGGATCGACCTGACAGCGGAATGTGCGAATAACGGAAGCAACTTTGTTAAGTGAATGAAGTTTGTTTATGATAGCCTTCAACTCACTTTCAGCTACGAGATCGACTTTGTTCAGCAAGATGATATCGGCAGATTCAATTTGGATTCGCGTCGTATGCCCAATTTGCGGATATTTCACCATAGCATCTGCATCAACTACCGTAACTACACCATCTAACCGTACCCTCAAATTTTCTTGAATATCAAACACGAGTGCATCTGGTTCTGCAACTCCAGTAGTTTCCACCACAATATGATCTGGATTTACAGTCGCAATAATTTCGTCCACTGCGGCGGTCAATTCACCCAATAAAGAGCAACAGACACAACCACCTCCCAGATCTACCATCTGAACATTCTTGCCTTGCAGAATTTTGGTATCAATCGCAATCTCACCAAACTCATTCATCAAAATGGCAATCTTACGAGAAACCGCCGTTAGGATATATCGCAGCAAAGTTGTTTTTCCACTCCCTAGCGATCCTGTAACGATCGTCAACGGTGTCCTGATTGCCATTTCCATTACCCCTTAATGTTACCGATTGGCGTCAGTCGCACTACCCGTTTACTAATGCCTGCCATTTCCGCTGCTTCAATCACCCGATCTACGTCTTTGTAGGCACCACTTGCTTCCTCTGCCAACCCTGTATAAGACGTACTGCGAACATAAATACCTCGGCTCTGCATTTCTTTCTGCAATGTCTCACCGCGCCAAGTTTTGCGGGCTTTGGTTCGACTCATAGTGCGTCCACTGCCATGTGCAGTGCTAAAGAAAGTTTGTTCACCACTGGGTACGCCGACTAACAAATAAGACCCAGTTTCCATGCTGCCACCAATGATGACAGGTTGACCAATCGTCTGATAACGTTCAGGAACATCTGCCATACCTGGAGCAAAAGCACGGGTTGCCCCTTTGCGATGGACCAACAGCGATCGCTTGTTACCATCTATCACATGCTGCTCTAGCTTGGCGGTATTGTGCGCCACGTCATAAACCATATGCATTCCCAAATCTTCCGCAGACCGTTTAAATACCTGCGAAAACACTTCTCGGATACGATGTAGGATGACCTGTCGATTCACAAATGACATATTGATGCCACACTTCATGGCAGAAAAGTATGCCTGCCCTTCCGGTGAATTAAACGGCGCGCAAGCCAACTCTCGATCTAGAATCTTGATGCCGTACTTACTCTCCATCACCTTGAGAAAGATTTGTAAATAATCAGTCGCTACTTGGTGCCCAAAGCCACGACTGCCACAGTGAAACATCACCACAACCTGATTGGGTATGTTAATTCCCAATGCCTGCGCGACTTCTCGATCGAAAATGTTCTCTGGTTTTGCCACCTGAATTTCCAGATAGTGATTCCCAGAACCTAGAGTGCCGATCTGATGAACTCCTCGGTCGATCGCCTTGTCGCTGATTTTGGCAGCATCTGCCCCCTCTAGGCAGCCCTGTTCTTCCATCAGTTCCAAGTCGGCTTCCCATCCATAGCCATTACGAACGCACCATTGCGCTCCTTGCTCCACAACATTACGAAACTCATTACGCGACAGCTTCACAAAGCCTGTACTGCCAACTCCAGCAGGAACGCGCTCGTAAAGCTTATCCACCAACTGCTTAATCTGGGGCTTAACTTCGTCATATGTTAAGTTAGTTGTTACTAAGCGCATGCCGCAGTTGATATCAAATCCGATGCCACCGGGAGAAATTACCCCTCCCTGCTCCACATCCATTGCTGCTACACCACCAATCGGAAATCCATAGCCAAAGTGTCCATCTGGCATACATAGCGCATATTTTGTAATTCCTGGCAACGTCGCCACGTTGGTCACTTGATCGTATACGGCATCATCTAATTCTTGGATCAATTTCTCAGTGCCATAAATTCGAGCAGGAACACGCATTCCTGCCTTGTAGGAGACTGGAATTTCCCAGACAACATCAGAAATTTTCTTTAAAACGTCGACAGGAACCATCTCTTCACTTCAGTTATCTGTTAGGGAAGTGTGAAATCTAGTTCTTTCTAGTATACGAATCTTCAATCACTAGAGATTTAACCTTGGTTCTTTTCTACCTTTAAGAATAGCTGTAATTTTACAGCTTCGTCCTAACGACCTGTTTTGCTTTAACTTAAGAAATAGCTTAGTGTTACTTTATCCTGTCAACATATATATAAATTTCAGCGCGAACTAGAATAGTGTGTCAAATATCACAATGAGTGACATAACTTTAGATAGAAAGGAGTTATGTATTTCCAAATTGCTCTTTATGCCCCATGGATGAAAAACATTGTATGGAGTTTCATTATGATGGAACGTGTGTTGATTGTGTACAAGAAATTGAGAAGAGGATGAAACCATGCAAGAAGTTAAAGAAAGACCAGACATTTCAGCAGAGGTAAAAGAGTCCTACTATTACGCTGGTACGAAATGGCATTTTGGCTTTACACCCAGCGCAGAGATTTGGAATGGGCGGTTAGCAATGATTGGCTTTTTCATGACTCTACTGATAGAAGTTATCCAAAAAGATGGGCTGCTCGGAGGACTCGTCTGGGGATTGTTTTCTTAAAGTAGTTTTATTTCTAATTGGCACTTCATAAGCCAATAAGATTCTGTAATTTTCATTAATTCACTGCTCGTTATGCAGCACAACCGTTTCATCCCACCTAACCTGACAAAGCGGTAACTATTGAGAGCGAAAAAAAGTGTGGGAGTCGGCTGAAGCCTGGGGAAGGCGATCAAGGGTATGGATGCGCTCGACAGCTCCTTCAATCCAACCAAAACTCATTGAAGCGGCTTGGAGAAAGCTCAGTGTAGCGTACTGTATGTTGAATGTTACGGTGACCTAGATAAGCTTGAATAG
>JAFASY010000015.1 GCA_019244235.1 Chroococcidiopsidaceae cyanobacterium CP_BM_ER_R8_30 | reverse complement strand
CAGAATATTAATTTTGCTCGACTGTGTGCTACTTACGAGATCGAGCATGAAATTATACATTCTTGGGGGCAGATGCAGCAGCGATTAAACCTACTGCCAATCAAGGGAATTCGGGTGTTAGAGTTAAAATGTGATCGCAAAGCAGATGCTAAATGGCGACAAAAGAATTTAGGAAACTTTGCTGCTGGGATTTTGTGAATTCTAATTAGCTTCGTATCTTCATGAACTAGGCAAGTAGAAGAACAATACAGCAACGATACCGTAGAGGATCAACATTTGCATTCCGTTAAGCCAGTTACACTCACCATCCTGGGAAATCTGTGTTGTAATCAATACACTGCCAAATATAACAGCTATCTCAGCGATACTGAAGTGAAGACTGATGGGTTTGCCTACAAGCTTAGACTCAATGACCAGGAGCGGTACCACCAGCAGCGCAACTTGAGAGCCAGCACTCATACCTATCTCGAAGCTCAAGTCGATTTTGTTCTTACGGGCCATACTTACAGCACTAAAAAGGGATGCTACATTACCAATTGTCGCAATCACGACCACCCCTAAAAACAGGTCGGTCCATCCGAGAGTTGTTTTCACAGCCTGGACAGAGTTAGAGACGTAATCTGATAAGAGCGCAATCAGGAAGCTAGATCCAGCAAGCACTCCTGCCGACAAACTGGTACTCCACCTCCTTTCTGTTGATGGAGCTTCTGCTTCAAACTCATTACCGTGCTGCACAACTTGAGCCCGTGTCCGATCTAACACAACTGTGTAAATGAGACTGCTGATGTATGCCATGAGTAGAAATACCGCAATCCAGATGGAGATGTCTTCTGTGAAATTCTGTGTAGTCGTTATGCCAGAGGAGCTAAGAGTATAGAAGTAGATTGACGGTAGCAACACAGCCACCGAAGCAATCAGCAATCCAGCTACTGCATCGTTTGCCCGGTCAACAGGAAAACGCAAAATTCCATACTTAAAGCCACCAGTAACCATTGCACTGCCGATAACAAGTAACAGGTTACCAATGATAGCTCCTGTCCAGGCAGCTTTTACTAGTGGTCCCAATCCCTTAAGAATGGCAATTAAGCCAAAAATGAGTTCTGGTAAGTTACCAAAGGCGGCGTTAAGCATCCCCCCCCATGTTGCACCTACCTTGGCTGCCAGTTGCTCTGTAGCATTTGCAATCCAGACTGATACCACAATCATGGCAAAGCAAGAACAAGCAAACAAAGCAATCTGATTCTTAAACGCTGGGATATAGGCTAGAGCAAAAGACACCGGAATAAAAATGGCTAACCAGTGGATATTTGGCTTCAAAAGAGTTCGCTTCATGGAATTTCCCAGCGCTTTGGCTAGGTATAGGGTTCAAGTCTAACTGCGTCTTTAGATTCTGAATTCTCACGAATGTTGAGTAAGTTTGTAATACTGAATACAAATATTCCCTAAACTTTCAAAAAAGCTGTATTGTTGTTAATGTCTTAGCAACTAGTTATGTTGCAAAACACTGATTGTGATAATTCCAGTGCTCGTGTCTAAGATGACAAATAAACTTGTTCACTATCTCTTACCTGGGAAAGAGGCAGCTTGAAATTGCAGCAGCTAAAATATAACATCCATAAAGTAATATAGGTTTTGGCAAGAAAGCTTGGCTAGAACTAGCATCTGTAATAGTTCAGCAAGAGATATTTATTAACTTTATATATTAAGGGTAGAAAGCTTATGGTGGATACAGGGTTATCTCCTTCTACGCTGAACCTCTTCAATAGTAAATCAAAAAAAATTACTCAAAAGATTCTAACAAAAGCAGACATAGAAATCAACGGTGATCGTCCTTGGGATATTCAAGTACATAATGAGAATTTTTACCAAAGAGTTGTGTATCAAGGTTCGTTAGGACTGGGAGAATCATATGTAGAAGGTTGGTGGGATTGCTTTAAGCTGGACGATTTTTTTACTAAAATCTTGAGATCTAAGATTTTTGAATATCGCATTAAAAACAATCTGGGCTTTTGGCTGGAGATTGTTAAAGCAAAGTTATGGAATATGCAAAGTTCATCTAGAAGCTCTCAAGTAGGTGAACAGCATTATGATATTGGGAATGAGCTTTATCAATCGATGCTAGATTCTAGATTGACCTATAGCTGTGGCTATTGGAAAAACGCTAAAAATCTGGAGGAAGCTCAAGAAAATAAATTAGATTTGATTTGTAGAAAGCTACAGCTAGAGAAAGGCATGACTCTCTTGGACATTGGCTGCGGTTGGGGGAGCCTCATGAAGTATGCAGCTGAAAAATATCAGGTATCTTGTGTTGGTTTTACTGTTTCTAAGGAGCAGATAAAACTAGGGGAAAAAATGTGTGCGTCTTTGCCAGTCAAATTCTTTTTTCAAGATTATCGCAAATCTAAGGGGTTATTCGACCGAGTAGCGTCTGTAGGAATGTTTGAGCATGTAGGTTACAAAAACTATCGCATTTTCTTGGAATTAGTTAATCGTTGTCTTAAAGATGATGGTTTATTTTTACTTCACACGATTGGTAGTGAAGATACTAACGTCGTTGGAGACAGATGGGTTGATAAATATATTTTTCCTAATGCAATGTTACCTTCAGCATCTCAAATTTGCCAAGCTGCTGAGAAACTATTAGTAATAGAAGATTGGCATAATTTCGGTCAATATTATGATTTAACATTAATGGCTTGGTTGGAAAATTTCGAGAAAAACTGGGATCGACTTAAGCTGCGATACGGAGATAAATTTTATAGGATGTGGAAATATTACTTGTGTTCATTCGCTGGCGCTTTCAGGGCTAGGCACCTTCAACTTTGGCAAATTGTATTTTCTAAGAACGGAATTATAAATGGATACCAGTCAGTAAGGTAAATGACAAAGAAGGGGTCATCTGCATTAAGCTAACCCCCACCCGCAAAGAAGCGACGGAGTTTAAGGTCGTCTGGGCAATAGAACAGAGTTGCTAGTGCCTCCTTGCCATCGCGTTCAGCCCGTCCGATTTCCTGGTAAGCTGCCCTTACCTTTGCAAGTACCTCCTCATTGTTAAATTGCTCAGGAGCAAGAAAGACGAACTCTAGTTCCTTCTGTTCAAGGTTTTCCAATGCCTCCTGTCGCTCTAAATCAGGTATAGTAGAGTTCACTGCGGCTACAGAGGCTAGATCATATTCCGTAATTGCCTCTATCTGGTCATACTGAAGGGCAATCAGGGGAGAGATCACAATCGTTGTACCCGGCAGCAGCAGCGCTGCAATCTGGTAAAGCGCTGATTTTCCCGATCCTGTAGGCATAATCGCTAGCGTGTCGCGACCGTCAACAACTGGCTGGATAATTTCTTGTTGTCCTGGACTTAGGCAGTCATAGCCAAAGGTTTCTTGGGCAATCCGCTGAATTTGCTTCTGTCGTGAGTCTTTACGCTTCTCAGCCATTCGCTGCTGCTATCTTGTGCATCAGTCTTCTTGGGTTAACTTCTTTTTATCCCTGGCTATGAGTAGGGTCTTCCTGCCTGCGTAGCTCTAATAGATTTGGTGTAGCAATAAAGCCGAAGTAAAACGCGATCGCGGCGGTCAGTGCATGTAGCCAGACATTATTTCCAAAAATTGGGATAAAGCCAAAAGTTGACTGAGTAGCAGGAATAAACCCCATTACAGCTAGCAGTGCGTAGAAGAGTGCTAATGCTCCACTATAGAGACGGGTACTACCCAGCGAGAAGGATGCAAAAATTCCCAGAACTCCTACAGTGAGGTGAACAAAATTGTGTAAAACGTTGATGGGGAATAATCCTAGTAGATAACCGTATCCAGACGTGAATCCAAGACCAGCCGTCTCAGGTGTAAGCAGAGGCTCTTTAACCAAGCCAGGAATAAATCCCATGATGCCAACAAGAGTAAAGACGATACCAGTAATCAAAGCGAAGTACTGTCCTGCCTTCATATCCTTCATAATCAAACTTCCTATCTATCAACAATGGGAAAAGTAATAGAAAATCTTCACAATCCAACTGCTGACCTGCCTCTAAAAGCAATTACAAATATCATCTTCTTACAGATTCCATTTCCAAAGCCACAACTTAGCAACTTAAGAATTCTTAAGAGTTGAATAGCCAGTAAACCTGGATATTAGAAGACATCTACTTAAAAAAGTATTAGCAAATTTTTTGACTCTCTTCAACCAAAAGTATGAGTTTAATTAAAAGTTCTGAGTATAGGCAAATACAAATTGCTTGTTTTGTTAGAGTAAAAATGGAAACCTTATATTTTTAAAAAATTGTATTCATCAACAAATATAAGACATATCTAAAACACCACTTTCTTAAAGGCGTAGCAACATTTTAACTGTACTATTTTCATTTACAGTGATATCTTTCAAGTTTTGAGCTTCGAGACTAGAACGTCTTTAGAGTTTCTTCTATCCGGCGATAGAAGTGATAAGAGAGCAGATTTGTTAGTCTTAATAAGGTCGGCTCAATTATTTCTTATAATCTCATTCTGGAAATTTGAGCAGAATTCACAAAAAACCTAAATACTAGTCAGTAAGACTTGATATAAGTATTATAGGTTTAGTTTCAAGAATTTCTTCTGTAAAGTTCCTTCGTTTTTTGTCGTTATTTCTTCAGCAAAGGTTTCATGCTTACTTCATCTCAGCCATTAAAAGATGTTTTCTTTTGTCCAGACGAGTCTGATTTCTACTCCTACTGTTTAGAAGTCCTGGTTTTAAAGAATTGTGATGCTTTAGAAAGCATTGTAGAGTTTGGCTCTGGAGACGGTACTCCAGTTATTAAATCATTACTTAGAACAGAATTTAGAGGAACCATACATGGTTTTGAACTTAACAGTCAAGCTTTCCAAGTTGCAAGCTCAAGAATCGAGGAATATAACTTAAGTAGTAGATACAATATCCATAACCAGTGTTTATTTAAAGCTGCCAAACCTTATGCCACATATCTTGTATCAAACCCACCGTATCTTCCGGCATCAGATAGTAACATCTGTCAGCCTTTATTGCATGGGGGAATAGATGGAATTACTGTCGCGCAACAACTCTTATCACTCAACTATCAAAATGTTTTGCTCATTGTCTCTAGTTATTCAAATCCAGAAGGATTAATTAACTACGCCTTAGAAAAAGATTACTACGTTGCCAATTTTGTTGTTTCGCCCATAGAATTTGGGTACTATAGTTCAGAACCAAAGGTTAGAGACAGAATTAGAGAACTGCGAAGAAACAATAAGGCTTTCTATTCAAATAACATATACCTCTTAGCAGGTGTCCTATTCTCCAAGAAGCCTGCTTTTACAGATGATATCTCTACTGAATTAGTGAGGGTGATGACTTCTTTGTAGCATGACAAGAACACGGTGTAGGGGAGGAGGTTGTGGTGAGGTTTCCTCGCCACCTTGTGGTCCGCTGTGGGTAAACATGCCCATGGACTTTGTGATATTTCAAGGCGAGGGAGCAGAAGATCGAGGGTGAAAAACTACTCCCTCTGCTTCCTCAGTTCAAGAACAGCTCTCTTACTCTCCCCCTACCTCTTGATCGGCTTTTCGCACTTCCCGTGCTACAGCTTCCCCAGCGCGAGCACTCAACAGTCGCTGCTGATCGTATCCAAAGAGTAGCTCCCAAGCATCAGTAGGATATTGTGCTACAAGCGGAAGGGCAACATCGTTTAACATCCAGCGACCATGCAGCTCATCTACTCTAATGTGTAGATCCCAGTAGCTCATAGCTGCCGAGGATATTCCAAGTCGTCTGCCAGCCGCTTGGTAGTTGCAGAATGCGGCTGGCACAGAAAGCTCACCGTAGAGTAGTCCGCCGATATATCGTAAGAAGTAACGCTTACGCTCAGTCAGCAGGAAACTATGATTAATGACTGCTAGAACTTCCCAAGGTACTATGTCAAAGTACGCTTCTGGTTCAGTCTGCATCCCTAGCTCCTGAAGCATTACTGTAAAGTGGGAGGAGTGCTTGCGGGCAAGACGACCACCACCATATTCTTCTACTAGCAACCGCGTCAGCACTGCATGCACCTCATTACTAGCGCCACCTATAGTGCGGGAAAGCTGACTAGCTTCTACTAATCCATCGAGGGAAGCGATCGCTACCAGACAACGGTAGCCTGCCTCTGTGACTCGATCGCGATAGAACAACCCATCAGCGGAAAAAGGCGGCTCAACATCATCAGCCACCCATTTCCTGAGTGTCTGCTTAACATCCATCTCTTGGTATGCTTTCACATCAAGATGTGTCAGCTCCCATTGTTGCCAAGCTTCTTCAATGTGATCGCGTACCGTTCTTAAGTAAATGGAGCGCTCGTTAGTGTAATGTCTTAAATCATCGTACCAGAACAACTTTAACCGATTAATGCGATAAAGCACACGCTGCAGAAAAAGATGTGCCGCATCCTCACTAGATGTTCCAGCATAAGTAGCTTCAATTGCCATAGTGAGGGCCTTTTCAAACTCACTCACGCTTACTAACTGGGCAGCCAGTTTTCTATCTAGAGCCTCTGTTTCAAGCAGTTGGATGAATTGTTGCTCTGCTCGCTCGTAGTAGTCCGGACTCACTAATTGGTTCTTTGACGTACTCTTCACCTCAGCATCAGCAATTGGGAAGGTAACGAATTGGCTCTGCATGACCTAATCTTTTGCGTTTTTGTATCAACTTCTACAATTTTCAGTCGTCATGACAGCATGTTGCATCCACCTAAGAGATGGTTGTAGATGAGAAGTTAACTATTGATTAATCAACCGCGGGAGAGGCAATAAACGTCCAAGTTGCCATATATGTTCCCGCATACTTGTTAGAATAGTCAGCATTACTATCAGGAACAAACCAGTCAGGAATCTTTTTCTGCTGTCTGATCTTCTTGTCTAAACCAATTTGCAAGGAGATATTCTCGTAAACAATTTTTGCCTTTGCAGTCTTTATGATATCTTCAACTGATCTTTGTAACCATTCTGCTCTGACAAATAAATTATGAGATGGATGCTTGCCATATGCAAAAGGCACAATGATGACTAAATATCCTTCATCAGTTATTATCTTATCAAGACAGAGTTGAAGCAATGCAAGATCGTCTTTTTTCTCTAGTGTTTCCTTATTAACAGTGTGGAATAGCACTCCTGATAACACAACGACATCAAATTTTCTGTTTTTTGAAGATAACTCCGGCAGTAATATTGATACATCCTTAGCAAGAAAACTTTTGTTTTTATACTGTTTTGAACAGTATTCGATTGCAGTTTGACTATGATCTATCCCTAAATAATCACAGCGATCAGGTAAATATTTGTTTAAAGCCCCATTGCCACATCCTATATCTAACAAGGCAAATGTTCTTTGCTTAAAAGCCCCATCTAAAAACCATACTGAAGGTGTATATCGAGTAGCATTCTCCGGTGATTCAAAGTAGGAATAATAGTCATCTTCAAAGCGTTCCTCCTCAGATGTTTTGCGATCTGGTGCTGGTTCTTCTAAAAATACTGTCATTAGCAAATCCGTCCTATTCTGCTCTGTCCTTCCCTTTTGGAGCATATTACGCTTTTACAATACCTCCCCTGTACTCAATTGGATAGATTTTGCATCAGTACCTAGCCAGAACCACAGCTTAATGCGTCTATGTTCCAGGTAAATGCTAGACTCCTTTCAATCAGCTAGCACGCTTGGGTAGTCATCAGTAAAGCTATATCTCGTGTATTGCTGTATACAATAAAGTTTAATATTTCTTCATTCGCTCTTACAGCCATGCTTTTGACTCAGGCTAGATCGCATCGCAGACTACTAATACTACTTTTCCTTGCCTTGTTCACGATGCTAATTCTTCTTGCTTGCAGTAGTAGTGGTGCTAGCAAAGCGATTCGTATTGGCTCAAAAGATTTCGCAGAACAGTTGATTCTTGGAGAAATGTATGCGCTA
>JAFASY010000210.1 GCA_019244235.1 Chroococcidiopsidaceae cyanobacterium CP_BM_ER_R8_30 | reverse complement strand
GTGATGGGTGAGGAGCCAACGTTTGCTCTTGCTGCCACACCGAGAGCAACGCTCTTTGCTTCGTCAAAAGATGACGCCTTAACGCAATTCGGGAAGAATCCATTTCCCAAGAAACCGCTTTCCCTCCTCCTGCGGGTGCAGGATTTGCAGCAGCACTATACCCTCGAACGCAATTTCGTGGCTCAACTCCTGAAACAGGATGGACCGCAGGTCATTAAAGCTGTGGATGGTGTCGATCTAGATTTATATGCCGGAGAAATTCTAGGATTAGTGGGAGAATCTGGCTGTGGCAAGAGTACCCTATCACGTACAATCTTACAGCTGATTCGTCCAACGGCTGGTAGAGTCGAGTTACAAGGGACAGATTTAACTACCCTATCGCGCCATAGCTTACAAAAGTGGCGACGGCAGATGCAGATGGTGTTTCAGGACCCCCATGCCTGCCTCAATCCTGTCATGACGGTAGGACGGAGTATTGCTGACCCTTTATTTATCCACAAGCTAGCAAACCCAGAGCAAGCAAAAATTCGGGTGTTACAGATGCTAGAACGCGTGGGACTGACGCCACCATCTGAGTATTATGATCGCTATCCAGGTGAGTTGTCTGGAGGGCAACAGCAAAGAGTTGCGATCGCCCGCGCCTTGATTACCCATCCCAAACTTCTGATCTGTGATGAGCCA
The DNA here is from genome assembly GCA_019244235.1 of Chroococcidiopsidaceae cyanobacterium CP_BM_ER_R8_30. GTDB lineage: Bacteria > Cyanobacteriota > Cyanobacteriia > Cyanobacteriales > Chroococcidiopsidaceae > JAFAVL01. Next base: position 1,940 of record JAFASY010000210.1, on the reverse strand, counting down.
GTCAGTATGCTAGATGCGAGTATCCAGACGCAAGTACTGGAGTTAATGTTAGAGCTAAAGCGGGAGTTCGAGCTAACGTACTTGTTTATTACTCACGACTTATGGGTAGCACGGTTTTTCTGCGATCGCATTGCGGTCATGAATGCTGGTCGCATCGTCGAACTTGGTCCTACCCATGAGATTTTTTCTAATCCCCAGCACTCGTATACCAAAACTTTGCTACAGGCTGCTCCCCTTTTGAAGAGAGCTGTTCTTGAGCAGGGGGAGAATGATGATTCGTAATGCCATCGCCAGTGATCTGCCGACCATTGTCGCTATTTACAATGCTGCCGTTCCTAGTCGCATGGCAACAGCTGACTTGGAACCTATCTCTGTCGACAGTCGTCGCTTCTGGTTTTACGAACACACACCTGATTATCGCCCAATCTGGGTGATGGAAGTTAACTATGTTCTAGTTGGATGGCTCAGTTTTCAATCATTTTTTGGGCGACCTGCCTACTATAGGACTGCCGAGATTAGTATCTATGTCGCTCCTACCTATCACCGTTGTGGTGTAGGACGGCAACTCTTATCACGAGCAATTCACGAGAGTCCGAGTTTGGGGATTAAAACATTGGTCAGCTTCATTTTCGCTCACAACAAACCCAGTCTAAAGCTGTTTGAAACATCAGGCTTTCAACGCTGGGGATACTTGCCTACTGTGGCAGAACTCGACACGATTGAGCGTGACTTAGTGATTATGGGTTACAAAATCACGGATCAGAAGTGTTGAAGCTTCTTGCCAGCAATACCAATCTTCTGGCATGCTCTTTACACATGAGTGTTTTAACTGAAGGTCCCAGGTTTGGGAAGAGGCACAAAGAACGGTAAACTACTCCCACCTGCTTATAATGAAAAACTTACTTGCGAAATCTTTTATTGCTTTAAGCATAACTCTTCTATTAGCGCTGTTATCTTATACTTATAAAGTTGGTTATTTAGGAAGATTCTTAGTATTAATTAATGCTAATTTCCTAGAGCTGCCTACCGACGTTTTAAGTTCTACGGCTTGGTGGAAAGATGAAGTCAGACGTCAGCTCGTTGCCACCACAGGAGAACAATATAAAGTGTGTCTATTTGGCGATTCTATCACATCACCTCTTGGCAATACCTTAGGCAACCAAACTTATAACTTTGCCGAGCCTGGAATGAGTACAATATCGCTAATTATACAGCTAAAAGATTTAAGTGTTGTCAACGTAAAATGCCAAAATGCCATTATTGCTATAGGTACAAATGATGCTGATTATCGAACCATGGATAATCAATTTATTAGAAATATGAAGCAGATAATTCCTATGGTGAAGCATATGGGGGCTAAGCGCATAATTTTGCTTCCAGCTTTCTATTCAACGGTTGCGGCTAGTCACGATGTGACCATGGCGGGAACAATTGAACGGGTAGAGAGAATTAACGAGCTAATTCATCAGGTTGTCAGAACTGAGAAGATCTCAGTTTCAAGCGAAGGTATACAGCTTTTATATCATGGTCGAGCCCTAAAAGAAAGTTTAACAATTGACGGCGTCCATCTGAATGAAAATGGTAAAAAGGTATACAAGGAAGCTCTCTTAAAGATACTTAGCTCAAATGGTATCGAAATAAAGGAAGAATAAATTAAATACATTTACCTATACCTCAACAAGTAACTCTAGCAGACCTTTTGGAATTGCTGGAAGGGTATGGTGCTACCAAACATATTTTCTTTCCTACAGACTGGAAGATAGACAAAGCGCTTGGCTTTGCCTTGGTAGAAATGTCTGTCTTATCTAATGGGGGAGCGGGGGCTATAAGACCCACGCTAACCTACATTTGGCCTAGTGTGAGGTACATGAAGAACCTCCTCGCTTACCGTTGCTACAACAGAGACTGAGCAAGAAACAGAGACGATCAAATAATTACGA